>DATEFT010000451.1:0-18816 GCA_035280505.1 Blastocatellia bacterium
TAACGAGCTGCAAGAACTTTTCTAGTCTAAGATCAAACCAGATCAGACGCAAACAGAAAACCGATCAAACGTAAACCGATTTGCGCTTTTGCCGTCACGCTTCCTTTTCGTTATGATGAGGATCGCGAGTCGGATTGACCCTCGAATTAGATGGAATTTAGGATAGGCCCGAGGTTGCCGGTCAAGTCAGATCAATTCGTCTTAATCAAGACTACCACTTCACGCGGTTGATCATGCATTCCAATCCACACCACATCCTGGTTGCGCATCTCACCGGACTGACCGAGACCATTCTGGCCTTACCCGCGCTGCGGGCGTTGCGGCATCATTTCGAGCGATCGGCGATCACCATCGTCTCCAGCGCGGCCGGGGCCGAAGTCCTGAGATTGGCCGGCTGTGCCGAGACGATCCTGGCGGGCGGCAGAATCAGCGGCGGAGAGTGGAGCGACCCGCGCGGACTCTATCGCAGCGCGCAGGTCTGCCGGGAGCTGCGCCGGGGCCGGTTCGATCTCTCGATCGAATTCGAGCCCGGCCTCGAGAACGGAATCCTGCAGCGATTCGCCCAGCCCGCTTCGCGGCTGGCCCAGCGGCCGACGCTGAACCGCGGCTTCGGCGCGCTCATTGAACGAATCGCCGCGGGCCTGCTCAAACAGCCTCCGCCGTTGATCCACCTGGCGCATCGGTACCTCAAGCTGCTCGAACCGCTCGGGGTGCGGCCGATCGAAGCGTTGCCGCGATTGGCCACGGACCGGGCCGCGGATCAAAGGGTCGACCGGCTGTTGGACCGGCATCGCCTCGCCGGCGGCGAACTGCTGGTCGGGATTCATACCGGAGCCGGCGCCCCTCGCTGGCCGCGGGAGCGCTTCGCCTCGATCGCCGCCCGGATGATCCACAACTTCAATGCCCTGGTGGTCGTCTTCGCCGGGCCCCGGGAACGCGGGAGCGCCAAGACCCTGGCCGCCGCGCTCCCCGCCAAACGAGCCATCGCGATCGAATCCCCGAAACTATCCGACCTCATCTCATGGGCCGCTCGCTTGAGTGTGTTGGTGGCCCCTCTCCATGGCCCAGCCCACGTGGCGGCGGCGGCGGGAACACCGGTCGTCGCAGCCTCGATCTCCACCGGGCCCTCGCCACAGGACCTGCTTGGTGAACCGCATCTCCACATTCGCGGGCCAAGCGCCGAAACGATCTCTGAAGAAGCGATCTACGAGGCAGCCTGTCGCTTAATCAAAACGAATCGCGCGGAACGCCTGCGCGCTCGATAAAACAACGAATGAAAAGGAGCCATTCGATGGATCGTAGGAAGTTGATATTGACCTGGTTGGTCTTCACGCTCATCCTCTGTCCCTTCAGCTCGCTGGCCGACGAAGGGATGTGGATGCCGGACTCGCTCGACAAACTGCTGATGACGCAACTGAAGAAACGCGGCTTTGAGCTCAAACCCGAAGAGGTCTACAGCCTCACCAAACCCAGCCTCAAGGACGCCATCGTGCAGATCAACGCCGGCGGCACCGGGTCGTTCGTCTCGCCGGAAGGCCTGGTCCTGACCAATCACCACATCGCCTTCTTCGCCGTCACGACCGCCAGCAGCACCGAGCACGACTATATCGAGAAGGGCTTTCTCGCCAAATCGCGCGCCGAAGAGATTCCGGCTCGCGGATACTCGATCTCGATCACCCAGGACTATAAAGACGTGACGGCCGAGGTCCTCGCCGCGGCCAAACCGGAGATGTCGGTCGCGGAGCGTCTCCGCGCCATGACGGCCAAACAGGATGAGATTGCGCAGTCCGCGCTCAAGGGCCGCCAGAAAGAGGGCATCCGGACGCAGGTCGTCGAGGCCACCGGCGGTTATCAGTACTTCCTCTACACCTATTTGACCCTGCCCGATGTGCGGCTGGTCTATGCGCCGCCCAAATCGATCGGGTACTTCGGCGGCGATCCCGATAACTTCGAATGGCCCCGCCATTGCGGCGATTTCGCCTTCCTCCGCGCCTATCTCGGCCCGGACGGCAAACCCGCCAATTTCAACCAGAACAATGTGCCGTACAAGCCGAAGAAGTTTCTGCCGATCAACGCCACCGGAGTCAAGGACGGCGATTTCGCCATGATCATGGGCTATCCCGGGATCACCTACCGGTACCGGGAGTCGTACTCGGTCGAGTACCGCCAGCAGGTTCAGTTACCCAACCAGATCGCCGCGTTACGCCGCCAGATCGAGACCCTCAACAAGCTCGGAGAGAAGGACCCGGCGCTCAAGATCCGGCTCGCCAACCAGATCTTCACGCTCAGCAACTCGCTCAAGGCTTTTGAAGGGACCCTCGAAGGTCTCAAACGCATGAATCTGGTTCAGCGCAAACGCGAAGAGGAGGCCGCCTTCGCCAAATGGCTGGACGGCAATCCGGCCATGAAGACCACCTTCGGCGAGGTGCTGCCGCAGATCGCCGCGGCCTACGCGGAGCTCAACTCCTTCAGCCAGAAACAGTACGGCCTCAACAACCTGCTCGACGCGGGCGAGCTCATCAACGTGCTAACGTTCGCCTATGCCCGCGCGCTCGAGCGCGAGAAGCCGGCCGCCGAGCGGTCATCGCAATTCGGCGAGGCGACCGTCCGGCGCCTCACCATGCAACTGGAACAGAGATGGAGAGACCGCACCCCGGATTCGGAGACGGAGCTCATGGTCGGCGCGCTCAAACAATTGGCCGCCCTGCCGGACGGGCAGAAACTGCCCTTCGTCGAGAACCTGTTCGAGGGGATGAGCGGCGCTTCACGGCGCAAGGCCGAGGTCGAGTTCGCCAAGAACGCCATCGAGAACAGCCGGTACCGGTCGACCGAGGAGATCACCAAGCTTCTCCAGGCGCCGCTCGCCGAGTTCCGGTCGACCGCCGATCCGCTCCTCAAACTGGTGGCGCAGTCCTACGACGAGGTCGCGCCGCTCTCCAAGCGCCAGGATCAGTTCAATAATGCGATCATCAAACTCCGGCCCGAGTATGTGCGGGGCATCCAGGAGATGAGGAAGAGATCGTACTATCCCGACGCCAATCTGACGCTCCGCTTCACCTACGGCGAGGTCAAAGGCTACAAGCCCCGCGACGGGGTCACCTACGACTCCCAGACCTCCCTGACCGGCGTCATCGACAAGGATACCGGGCAGGAGCCGTTCGACGTCCCGGCCGGATTGAAAGAGCTCTCGCTCAAACGGGATTTCGGCGCCTACGGCGATCAGCGCCTGAACGACGTCCCGGTGGCGTTTCTGGCCACCACCGATATCACGGGAGGCAATTCCGGGAGCCCGGTTATGAACGGCAAGGGTGAGATTATCGGGCTGGCCTTCGACGGCAACTACGAAGGGCTCGGCGGCGACTATGCGTTCGATCCGGTCCTCAATCGCACCATCGCGGTCGATATCCGCTATGTCCTGTTTGTGACGGAGAAGTTCGCCGGAGCCGGCTACCTCCTGAACGAGACGCAGATCAAGCGGGCCAAAGGGATCGCGGCCAACAAATGATCGGCGCTAACCGCGAAAGACGCCACAGACGCGAAAGCTCGAGGTTTCCGCGTCTGTGGCGTCTTTCGCGGTGGCGGCCTACAGGCGTCCGTGGCGGGCCGGTGAGACGATCAAGGAGAGAGTCCCCTTCTCGGTCGTCATCACGTTGTTGAGGGTGCCCGGCGTCACGAGATAGAAATCGCCGGGACCGAGTTTTTGACTGCCTACCCAACAATCGCCTTCCAGAACATACCACTGTTCCAGACTGCGTCGAAAACGGCTCTCCATCCTGGCGCCCGGCTTCAGCCGGACCAGGGTGGTGACGGTGCTGTCGGCTTCATCGGTAAAGAGAAGCTTGACCAGCACTCCGGAAGAGATTTCTACCCATTCTCCTTCATCCGCTCGCAAGGTAGCCAAGGGTGAGACTGCGAACCGCCGGCTCGCAGTGCTGTTTTTTTCCGTAAAAGAGGCCACGCGGGCGCATAATCTTTTACGTATCGATTCAGACGGTTGCTGTTCAGGTGCGCTCAATCCGATAGCGGCAACGAGGAATTGAAATACCGCGAGATCATCATCAATGCCATCTACTCCGCCCATCATCTGCGTCTCAAACATCTCCGCATCCGATGGATCCAAAACGCCCAGCGCGTACAGAGCAGCCATAGCCTGAGTTTCTTCTCTTCTCTGGTTCGGGTTCACCGGGGATACTCCTCAGAGATCAAGTTACTCAACGTTATGGAGTTACTTAAGTCTATTGGTTCCGACTTATTTCAATTGTTAGATCAAATGGAGTTTCGATCTTAACCACTCGCAGTCTTAGGAGAGACCAACACCCCGACCTATCGTACCGACTAAGCCCAGGCTTAACCGCTCAACACCAGGCGACTGCGTAGATCTCCTGACGTTGGTTGCGGTTCTTCAAAAAATCGACTGACTAAATTACTACCAATAATAGCGTTTTATGACCCATGCGTTTATGCAAATGCTTACGAGTGAACCTTAGAGATCGGTTTTGATAAATGCAAGAAATTATCTGACTGATCGGGATTGATCGCGAAGTCGACTTCGAGGTAAGCCCTCAGCGTTGGAGTGGACAAATTTGGGGAGAGGTTTCTAGTGTGGCGAGAGTCGGATCACCTGTCATCCCCCAGGATTGGGGTGAGAGCCTCGCGCAACTTCATCATCCCGAGTCGGGTGCGGGTCTTGACGGTACCCAGAGGTTGATTGAGTTTGGCGGCGATTTCGCTGTGGCTGAGTCCGGAGTAGTAGGCCAGTTCGATCACCTCGCGTTGTTCGGGAGAGAGCGACTCGAGCGCGGCGCGGACGAACCGTTGACGCTCGGAGGCGACCGTCATCTCCTCGGGGCTGGCCGCATTGGCCGCCGTGTCGCCGAGGGTCTCGATCGGATCCTTGCGCTGCTGATCCTGCCAACCTGATCGGAGACGGTCGATGGCCCGGCTGCGAGCGATCGTCGTCAGCCAGGCGAGCGGAGTCCCCCGCTGCGTGTCGTAGTTTGAAGCCTGACGCCAGACTTGCGTGTAGACGTCCAGCAATACTTCTTCCGCAATGCTCGTATCGCTCAGTACCCGCAAGATCAAACCAAACACGAGCCGGTTGGTTGTATCGTAAAGTGTCGCGAGCGCGTTCTGGTCACCTTCAGCAATCTGCTGAATCAGTTCTACCCATTCCTTGTCGCGCGCGCGAGCATCAGCTGTATCCGTCGCGAATTGCACCAACTTCTCCTGTAAGTTAGGTTAATTGCTGTGATCCTCGAATGAGATGAGCTGTGTGCGACTTGTTTCCTTGAGCACAGACCAGTCCTTGATTTGAGGCCTTCCGAAATTTTGCTACCAGAAACGTGATCTTATAACAGAAACGAACTAACCGCCAAGTGACAATCTTTTCGAGATTTAAAAAGATCTGAAAGGATCAATCCCAGATTGCCGGAAAATTGCCGATAAATATTTCTGATCAAGATATAATTATAGATATAAATCATCCTGTAAATTATGTAAACTTCAATGGCACCTTTGAGCTACTTAAATCCGGAAAGGACCTGGTCCCCAAGGGTGCCGCCCACCCAGTACCGACCGTATTCCTATTTTGAAGAGAGACCCTTATGATTCTCGATTTTTCCGATCGTGTTATTTTGATCACCGGCGCGGCAGGCAGCCTGGGGACGGCTGTCGCCCGAGCCTTCCATGCCTCCGGAGCCCGATTGGCCCTGGCCGACCGTTCCCCGGAACACTTGTCAAAACGACTGCCTGAGCTGGCCGCTGAACGACCGTCGTCCTTCCTGCCCGCGACCGATGTCACGGATCCGGACTCCGTTAAAATCATGGTTGAAAAAACCCTCGACCACTTCGGCAGGATCGATGCCTTGATCAACATCGCCGGCGGTTATCGTGCGGGTCAGCCCCTCCACGAAACCCCTCTCGGCGATTGGGACGCGATGCTCGACCTCAATGCCCGCTCGGTCTGGATCACCTGCCACGCCGTGATCCCGCATCTGCTCCGACAAGGCGCCGGTAAGATTATCAATATTGCCTCTCGCGCAGCAACTCATGGCGAAGCATATCACGCAGCTTACAGTGTTTCCAAAGCGGCGGTCCTGCGACTGACCGAAACCCTGGCCGCCGAGTTGAAAAATGCCGGGATCAATGTCAATTGCGTGATGCCCGGCCTGATCGATACTCCGGCCAATCGGGAGGCCATGCCGGGCGCCGACCGCAGCACCTGGGTCGCCCCCGACGCGCTGGCCGACGTGATCCTGTTCCTCGCCTCCGACGCCGCCCGGGCCGTCCAGGGCGCGGCCATCCCGGTCTATGGCCGAGGATAACGTGGATAAAATGCCGAGACCGAGAAACACCCGGAGCCTGCGACTTCGGCGTGTTTCTCGGTAACTAAATCGATTTTGTCGGCCGCATACTGCCGGAAGAGAGCGATAAAATCGTTAGGAGTCTCAGAACTGTCCATAATTTTCTTTTATCAAGTCAAAATCCAACTTCCTCACTCATACCGTAAACGCAGACGTAACGCGATTTAGAGCGAACAACCGGTTCCAAGCGCGGAGGCGAGGCTATTGCGAGGCTGCATTTTACACCCCCCTTCGTCACCTCAGAGAGTTAGCAAGGTTGGTGAGCGAGCTTGTGTCAAAACGTGGCCTCGCAATAGACAGGGGATTCCAAAGATCCGGTGATTGACAGCGACAATTCCTCCAGCTTTTAGACAGACCAATGGCTTCCAAATACTTTTCATTGAGCGAAAAAAAACGGCCCCGCCAACAGAAAATCTAGACCAGGGCAATCAATAAACTTCAACGACGATCTCGATCACGACAGTGCGATCATCGGAGCGGTTCTCAGTTCCGTTATCAGATTATTCGCGCCTGGGTCCGGTACAGTATCGCTCGCGGTAGCGAGCGGGCTAGGTGATAGGTGAGGCCTCTGGCCTCGGCCAGGGGCAGTTTGGACCAGGGTAACTCACTCGCTGCCGCGAGGGGTACTGTACGGACCTTGCGAAAGGTGACAAGTTCTCGTCTCCTGTGATACATCATGCCTGATGAATCAGAGTGAACCGCTTCCTCAAAACCAAAAACCAAGCCTCGGGGTGATATGAAACAGATTCAGAGAACCGCTGCCCTGTTGATCGGCATCGCCCTCTTATGGCCCTCCGCGCTGGCGCAACAGATCCCGGCGGTCGCCGTCAGCGCCAAACCGCAAACCCTGGTCGAGATGCAGGAACGCATTGCCGCGTTACTCGATCAGCCGAAATTTGCCGCGGCCCGCTGGGGAGCCCGCATCCTGACCGCCGACGGGCGAATAATCTACGAGCAGGACGCCGATAAGACCTTCATCCCGGCGTCCAATCTGAAACTCTACACGTCGGCGGCCGCGCTCGATGCGTTCGGCCCGGACTTCAAGATCAAGACCTCGGTCTATGCGACGAAACCGGTCAAAGCCGGGCTGCTGCGCGGCGATTTGATTCTATACGGCCGTGGAGACCCGAACCTCTCGCCCCGCTTTGAGACCGAGGATCCGCTGCGGTACAGCGAGCTCAAACCGGCCGACCGGATCGGAGCCATCGAGCAGTTGGCCGACCAGATCGCCGCCCGCGGGATCAAGACCGTGCTCGGCAATCTGATCGGCGAGGACAGCTATTTCGCCGGCGACCCGCTCGGCCCCGGCTGGGAATGGGACGACTCGCAGTTCTACTACGGGGCCGAGATCAGCGCGCTCAGCGCCAACGACAATTGCGTCACCTTCACCGTCACGCCCGCGCGCAAGCTCGATCAGAAACCGGTGATCAAGGCTCAACCGCAGACCGGCTATGTCAAGGTCATCAACCAGGTGACGACCAGCGCCGGCGGCCCGACCCGGATCGGGGTGCGTCGAGAACCGAACGGCAACACCGTGGAATTTTTCGGCTCGATTCCGCGCCAGGCCGGCGAGTTCCTGGTCGACGTGGCCGTTCATGACCCGGCCAGTTTCGCGGCCACGCTGCTCAAGGAGGCGCTCGAACGGAGGGGGATCAGCATCAAGGGCACCATCAAACGCCTGGACGCCAACGCCCGCGCCTCGCTGCCGTTCGACGAGTCGAAGTTGATCGAGATCGCCAGCGTCGAATCACAGAAGATGTCCGAGCTGATCAAGGTGATCAACAAACAGAGCCAGAACCTCCACACCGAACTGATGCTGCGGCAGCTCGGGGCCAGACAGCCCGAAGCGACGATCCTGGACGATTACGGACGCCCGCGAGCGACCGACCTCCTGGGCAACGAAATCCGCAAACAGTTCCTGCAGCGAGCCGGGATCGAGATCGGCCAATTGAGCCTGCGTGACGGTTCGGGACTCTCCCGCCATAACCTGGTCTCGCCCCATTCGACTTCGCAGTTGCTCCAGGTCATGCTGACGCATCCGCAATTCGGGCCCTTCCGCGAATCGCTGGTTATCGCCGGCGCCGACGGCACGTTGGAGAGACGCATGCGCGACACCCCGGCCGCCAACAATTTCCGCGGGAAGACCGGCAGCCTGAGTTACGTCAATTCGCTCTCCGGTTATCTCACGACCAAGCGCGGCCAACTCCTGATCGTCAGCCTGATGGGCAACAACTATGTCGGTCCCGGGCGGGACGTCACGGCGGTCATGGATCAGATCTGCGCGATGCTGGCCGATTTCGAGGGGCCGCTCTAATCGGCCGCCGGACCTACAGGCGGCCGCGTTCCTTCACTTCCAGATATTTATTGATCAATTGAAAAGAGAGCTCTCCGGCGGGCACGTCCAGAGCCAGCCCGCCGAGCTCCGTGATCTTGCCCAGGGCCTCTTCGCGTTGTTGCAGCAGCTCTTCGGCGACACTCTGTCGATAGACGTCCGCGACCGCCGCCGGCTCCTGCGCAACCAGCGCCCGCAGGTCGTTGTCGCCGATCGTCACGATCAGCGGCAGATGTCTGGGCAGCAGGGCGGCCGTGTAGGCGAGCAGTTCGGCGGAGGCATCACGATCGACCAGATCCGTCAGGATCACCACCAGCGATCGCTTCTTACAGTTCTGAGAGAGGTACTGAAAGGCCCGGGCATAGGAGGGCTCGACCATCTGGGCCTTGATGTTGTAGAGCGCTTCGGTCATCGCCAGCAACTGCGCCGGGCCGCGTTGCGGCGGCAGATAGGTCACGACCTGACGGTTGAAGACCAGCAGCCCGACATTGTCGCCGCCGCTGGTCGCCACGTAACCGATCGCCAGCGCGGCATTGATCGCATGATCGAGCTTCGAGAGATGCTCGATCCGCGAAGTCATGAGCCGTCCGGCATCCAGCATGACGACGATGCTCTGGTTGCGTTCGATCTGATACTGCCGGGTGGTCAGGCGCCCACGCCGGGCCGTCGCCATCCACGACAGATTGCGGATCTCGTCGCCGCGCACGTAATCGCGCAGGCTCTCGAATTCCCGTCCCTGCCCGCGCAACCGCGTGCGGCGGAGCCCGGCCAGTAACTGGCGGTTCCGTCGCGCCGACAGCTCATGCCGCCGCGCCTCGCTGATGTTCGGGTAGACCTTGGTCCGCGCGGCCGCCGGGATTCGCAACTGGACCATCACCAGTCCCCAGGGCGACGGAGACCGCAGCACGATATCGCCGAACCCGTAATCGCCGCGAAAGGCGGCATAGAGATGATATCCGACCACGATCCGTTCGCGGCCTCCGCGCCAGCCGGGACCGGCGACCAGCAGCCGCGGGCCGCGCAGTTCCAGTTCCGACGGATATTCATCCTTGATCATCAACTGGAACTCCCTGCCCTTCAGGCGATTGAGCGGGCCCCGATACCGGACCTGAATCTGGACCTCATTCTCCTTGCCGATCATAAAACGACGCGGCAGATGGCGGACCACCTCGAACTGCGCTCCGGACTTCGCCCGGCGATAATCGTAACCGGCCGCCGCCAACAGCAGCAGGTCATAGACGACCAGCCCCCATTTGACCGACGTCAGCGAGCCGAACGACGACCACAGCCCGAGCAGCGGAATCATGCCGAGCGCGAAGAGCACCAGAAACCGACGCGTAAATACCATAAAAGAAGTCCAGGCTTCCGCTATCTTGGGATTTCCGTGGAGGCTAGGATCTCATCGAGGATCGAATCGGGCGTGATGCCTTCGATCTCGGCCTCGGCTCGGAGCAGGATACGATGGCGCAAAGCCGGGTGCGCGACATCGCGGACCTCATCCGGCGTCACGAAAGGGCGGCCCCGCATGGCGGCCAGCGCCTTGCTCGCCAGCAACATCGCCACCGAGGCGCGCGGACTGGCGCCCCACAACAGGCTGGGATGGTCGCGCGTGCGGCGAACCAGGTTCACCAGGTATCCCTGGACGCCCGGCTCGACGGTCACGCCGCGTACGGCCTCGCGGCAGCGCGCGATGATCCCCGGATCGTTGAGCAGTTCCAGATTGACCGCCTCCAACTGGCGGGCGTTGAACCCGGCCTGCCAGTTGGCGATCACTCTCAACTCCTCCTCGGCGGTCGGATATGAGATCAAAATTTTGAAGAGGAAACGATCGAGTTGAGCTTCGGGTAGAGGATAGGTCCCTTCGTATTCGATGGGATTCTCAGTGGCCAGAACCAGAAAGAGCGGCGAGAGCGGATGGCTCTCACCGTCGATCGTCACCTGGCGCTCCTCCATCGCCTCCAACAACGCGGCTTGCGTCTTGGGTGGAGTGCGATTAATCTCGTCCGCGAGCAGCATATCGGTGAAGACCGGTCCCTGCCGCAACGAAAATTGCGAGGTAGCAAGATTGAAAACGTTGGTGCCGGTGATATCGGAAGGCATGAGGTCCGGCGTGAATTGGATGCGATTGAAGCCGGCCCCCAGAATCCGAGCCATGACTTTAACCATCAGCGTCTTGGCCGTTCCGGGAACCCCCTCCAGCAGCGCATGGCCTTCCGCCAACAGGCAGATCAAGATTTGGTCGATCACCGCATCTTGCCCGACGATTACTTTTTGAGTTTCGCGCCTGATATGCGCAGCGACCTGGCTGGCGTAATCGGTCATCGAGAGTACTGGCTGACTGTCCTTTCCTGATTTTGATTTCTACCACTGCCAATCGGCAACTATACTGAAAGATTCGCTGAAATCAAGCTGTCGAGGTTGCAGAGATTAATCAGAATTTGTACATTATATGGCTCACCAAAATTAGGGAGCCGGACCTTTTTCCATCTCGTTCGCCTCGTAAATCATGTATATTGGTTTTTCCATCCACGATTGATTTGGATTTGAGATTTGAGATTTCAAATTTACGATTTGAGCTTGCGCTATGTCAAAAATAATTATCGGATCACGCGGGAGTAAGCTCGCGTTATGGCAAACTAATTGGGTTAAAAGCCGACTCGAAAAAGCCCATCCAGAACTGACGGTAGAGATTGAAATCATCAAAACCACGGGTGACAAGCAGGCCGAAGCCTCGCTATTGGTAATCGGGGGTAAAGGCGTTTTTACCAAGGAGATTGAAGAAGCACTCATCGAACGCCGCATCGATCTGGCGGTTCATAGTCTGAAAGATCTGCCGACCGCCCTGCCGGATGGATTGCATCTGGCGGCGGTGACCGAGCGTGAAGATGTCCGCGACGCCTTATTGGTCAACCAAGCCCTGCGGAAACAAGTGACCGCCATCAAGGATTTGCCGCTGGGTGCCCGGGTCGGCACCAGCAGCCTGCGGCGGCGGGCCCAATTGCTCTACGTCCGACCGGATCTGCAGATTCTCGAGTTGCGGGGCAACGTCGACACGCGGTTGCGCAAACTGGAGAGCGGCGATTATGAAGCGATCATTCTCGCTTCGGCCGGATTGATCCGGCTCGGATTCGGCGACCAGATCGCGCAACGAATCGATGTCGAAGAGATGTTGACCGCGGTCGGACAGGCCGCCCTCGGGATCGAGACGCGAGTCGAGGACTACCGGACCAATCTGCTGCTGAAAGCCATCAACCACTGGCCGACGCGTTATGCGGCCGAGGCGGAACGATCGCTGTTGCGCGAACTCGGCGGCGGCTGCGCGGTCCCGATCGCCGCGCTCGGACGGGTCAAAAAAGAACGGACCGACGGCCGGAAGATCGGCAAACTGTTTCTGGAAGCGCTGGTGGCCGATGCCGACGGCAAGAAGGTCCTGCGGCAACAGGTCAGCGGCCCGGTCCATCAGGCCAAGGAGTTGGGCGCGCAGTTGGCCCAGACCTTAATCGCCGCCGGCGCCCGGGAGCTGCTGCCGAGAATCGGATCGGAGTCGCCGGCTCCGGTTCAGACTCCGGCGGAGAAGCCGGTCCCGGACCAGCCGGTCATCAAGACGACGGCCCACCCGGCCGTCCCGGCTGAAGAGACCGCGCCCGGGCAACCGGACCCTCTAGAGCTGGCAGTTCCGGCGGCTCCGGAGGTCACGACTTCAGCGCCCGCCGCTTCGGCGCCCGAACCGCCCAAAACCCAAACCAACGGCGTGCTGGCCAATCGTCGCGTGATCGTGACCAGGCCGGTCAAACAGAGCGGCGAGCTGGTGGAAGCGCTCCAGGAACTCGGCGCCGAGGTGATCGCCTGTCCGACGATCATGATCAAGGAGCCGACGAGCTGGGAACGGCTCGACCGCGCGTTGAAACATTTGAGCTGGTACGACTGGCTGGCGTTCACCAGCGCCAACGGGGTCGAATATTTTCTGCGCCGGCTGGACGAACTGGGCCATCATCGCGCCGAGTTGGAATCGCACAAAGTCTGCGCCGTCGGTCAGAAGACCGCGGAGAAGTTGAAGTCCGAGGGAATCACGGTGGATCTGATGCCCGAGCGCTTCACCGCGGAGGCGCTGGTCGAGGATTTCATCAATCGCTTCGGAGAGCGGCGACGCCTGGAGGGCGCCCAGATGCTGCTCCCGGCCTCTCAAACCACGCGCGATGTCATCCGTCCGGCCCTGGATGCGGTCGGGGTCTACGTGGAGGTCGTCGAGGCCTATCAAACGGTGCTGCCCGCCAAGTCCAACGGCGATGTAGGCGAGCTGATCCGTAATGCGAGGGCCAACTACATCATCTTCACGAGCCCCTCGACGATCGCCAACCTGGCGACCCTGCTGGAGACCGATCACCTGGCGCCGCACCTGATGGAGACGCGCGTCGCCTGCATCGGACCGGTCACGGCGGAAGCGGCCCGGCTGCATGGACTGGAAGTACATATTCAGCCTGATGAGCATACGGCTCCGGCCATCGTCAAGAGCCTGGTCACCGACAGTCAGAAGCTGAACGAGGGTTCATCCAATGGCGCCCAACCGCATTAACGGATAAAGCGAATGGTCAGGGGATATCGGTACGGCACTCCCGAATTGGCCCGGATCGTGCCGATAATCGCCACCACGATGCCGAAGACATACAAGATGCCGATCAACAGGATGCCGATCAACACGAAGACCAGCATCAAGCTGACCAGAAAATAGATGGTGATACTGATCTGAAAGTTGAGCGCTTCCTTCCCCTGATCGTCGACAAACCAGGATTGATCTTTCTTGACCAGCCAGATGATCAGCGGACCCAGGATGTTACCTAGTGGGAGGATCAGATATCCCACTAGCGCGCTGAGGTGCGCCAGCATCGCCCAAGTCTTATCGTCTTTCGTAATTGCCTGCATATGTACCTCCGGAGTAGGTCTTCAGTCGCCGACCCCGATCGATGGCTGAAGCCTGAGATTAGGGATTATTGCAAGATTCATAACTATTTCATAATTGCGGGCTAAACAATAAACAAATATTGGCAAGCTGTCGACCAGTTGTTACACTTCCGTGTATATGGAAAGAGCAAGGGTATTAATTGTCGATGATGAACAGGCGGCCCGAGTCGGATTGAGCGAGATCGTCACCGCCTGGGGCTACCTGACGCGCATGGCCAGCGACGGGTTCGAAGCTCTCGATATCGCGAACGAATTCCACCCGACCGCCGTGATCACCGACGTGTTGATGCCCCGACTCGACGGCTTCGGCTTACTCAACCGGCTCCGCGACGAATTTCCCGATTCGGTGGTCATCCTCCTGACCGGCCAGGGCAGCATCGAAGACGCGGTTCGCGCCGTCAAAGAAGAAGGGGCTTTCTACTACTTCGAAAAACCGATCAACACCCGGCAACTGAACGTGGTCCTGCAGCGCGCGATCGAGCAGGCGGCGACCCGGCACGAGAACACCAGATTACGCCGGCAACTGGGCGAATACGGCGTCTTCGGCAAACTGGTCGGCGGCTCGCATCCCATGCGCCAGATCTATACGGTCATCGAGCAGGTGGCGAGTTCAGCCGTCTCGGTCCTGATCACCGGCGAGTCGGGAACCGGTAAAGAGGTGGTCGCTCAAACGATTCATCAGCTCAGCCCGCGCGCCTCGCGGCCGTTCGTGCCGATCAACTGCTCGGCGATTCCCGAATCGCTGATGGAGTCGGAGCTGTTCGGACACGAGCGCGGCGCCTTCACCGGCGCGATTGCGCGGCGCGAAGGATGTTTCGAACTCTCGAACACCGGGACCCTGTTTCTGGACGAGATCGCCGAGATGCCGGTCATGCTGCAGGCCAAATTGCTGCGCGTGCTCGAAGACCGCAAGGTGCGGCGGCTCGGCAGCGCCAAGGAGGTGCCGATCGACGTCCGCGTGCTGGCCGCCACCAATAAAGACCCGCATGAAGCCGTGCGGCGCGGAGAGATGCGCGAGGACCTGCTCTATCGCCTGAACGTCATTCACCTCAAACTGCCGCCCCTGCGCGAACGGCGCGAGGATATCCCGCTCCTGACCGAGTTCATGATCAAAGAGCTGGGTGAACGCCATCATCGCCCCGGACGGATCATCTCGCCGGAGGTCCTCGAGATCTTCGCGCGACATTCCTGGCCGGGCAATGTCCGCGAACTGCGCAACGTCGTCGAACACGCCGTGGTCGTCTGCGAGGGACAGCGCATCGAAAAACAGCATCTCCCGCCCCAGATGTTCGACGGCCGCTCCCTCAAGAATGAAGAGGCCATCACCCTCCCGATCCCGATCTCGCTCGATGAAGCCGAGCGTCAATTGATCCTCAAAACCCTGATCAAGACCAACAACAACAAGACCCGGGCCGCCGACCTCCTCCAGATCAGTCTCAAGACCCTGCACAATAAACTGAAGGCTTACCGAGAAGAGAATGAAGAAGTCTAGCAAAGTCTAGCAAAGTCAAAACCGGTCCCAATCACCGCGAACAGGTTTCGGATAGCTTCCCGACTTTTCTAGACTTCTCTAGACTTCCTTTTAGACCTCCCCGACAAATTCCCGCAGGTAGGTATTCCCCTTGTACTCCAGTTCCTGGCGGAGACCGATTTTGGAGGTGTAATAACCGTAAGCGACTCGTGATTTGAGTTCGCCGAAGAACTTCTCTCCGGCGGTCTGCGGATCGCCCTCGTTCCGCGCAACCTGCTCGAGCACGGTGATCCGCTGATCCCCGGAGATGCGCATCAACGGCGCGCCGTGCATTTCGCGCGCCAGTGAATCGATCAGCTTGAGGCCCTCTCGCCACTGCTGTTTCAAGGGCTGGTCCGGGCTCTCGGCCAGGGTCTGATCCAGAAATTCGGCGACCTTCGCGGCGCGAGCCCCGGGCGAGTGGTCGTCCTCCGGGATGATCAGTTCGCTCAACTCATCGACCATCAGAAATTCGGCCCGCGTGAAGAACTGATGGGGGCGACGCCCCGGACGGCGACGGCGCGCCGGAGTCTGAAGGTTCGGCATGACGACGGCCGCGCCGGCGGTCATTTTGAGCATCTCGCGCCGGCTCACGCCTTTCGAATCGCGTGATTTCATAGGTTTCCCCTCTTCAACTCGTCGGCCAGGTAGTCACAAGAGCGCCAGCAGAGCGCCATGATCGTCCAGGTCGGATTTTGACAGGCCGCGCTGAGGTGGCTGCTGCCGTCCACGACGAAGAGATTCTTGACGTCGTGCGATTGTTGAAATTGATTGAGGACGGAGGTCTTCGGATCCGTGCCCATCCGGGCGGTGCCGAGCTCATGGATCGACCAGCCTTCGGTCAGCGGCGAGGAATTGAACCGGACGATCTCGAAACCGGCGGCCTCGAACATCTCCTGCGCGGTCTCCGCCATGTCCTGGCACATCTTCTTTTCGTTGTCGCCGAACTGATAGTGAAACCGCAGCACCGGAATCCCCCAGCGGTCTTTCAGCTCCGGATCGAGATCGACATGGTTTTCATAGCGCGAGAGCACCTCGCCGAAGCCGCCCATCGAAACGAAGGCTCCGGCGTAGTCACGGACCTGGCGCTTGTAACCCGCGCCGAACCCGGGCTTCGAGATGGCGTCATCGGGAAACATGGTCATGCCCCCGCCCCCTTCAAAACCATAACCGCGAATGAACTCGGGATGTTTCTCCGAGAGGTTTCGGAAACGAGCGACGTAGAAACCGCCCGGGCGCCCATCGTCGAGCGTCCGCGCCGCGCCGACCCGGCTCTTATCGAGCCCCAGCACGCTGGGCCCCATGACGTGCTCGCAGAAGTTATGCCCGACGTGCCCGCTGGAGTTGCCGATCCCGTTCGGATAGAGGCGCGATTTCGAGAGCAACAGGAGCCGCGCGGATTCGAGCGTCGAGGCCGCCAGCAGCACCACCTTCGCCCTGGCTTGATAGCTCTTCCCCGTCACCGTATCGACGAAGGCGACGCCCCGCGCCCGGCCCGAATCGAGATCGACCAGGACTTCGGAGACCGTCGCGTTGGTGCGGATCGCCAGGTTGCCGGTCTCCAACGCCGGATAGATCAGGCCGGTCGGCGAATCGAACGCGGCATGGATATCGCATCCGCCCGCCCGTCGCTGACAGGCCCCGCGGCCGAAGCAGCGCATTCGATATTTGGTGTTGTGTTTGAGCCCATCGGTCGTGACCCCGGCGCGGTAGGGCGTCAGCGTGCGGCCCAGCCTGGCGAGCGCCCCGCGCAAACGAACTTCGGACTGATTCAACCTGACGGGCCGTTGAAAGAGACTGTCGGGAAGATGGGGCAGCCCCTCCTTCACGCCGGAGATGCCGAGCAGCAGATCGACCCGGTCGTAGTACGGCGCCAGGTCCCGGTACTCGATCGGCCAGTCTTCGCGATATCCGTCCCGGCTGCCGGCTTTGAGATCGTAATCGGAGAGCCGCAGCGCCAGGCGCCCCCAGATGTTGGTCTTGCCGCCCAGACAGCGGGCCCGCACCCACGCATAGTTGGTGCCGCTGTAGGGATGATCCTTCTCATCGACCACGATCCGCTTGCTGTAATCGCTGCCGCCCCAGCTCTGAACGTAGGAGTAGACGTGTCTGGCCTTGAGACCGGCGGCATAGGGCGGCCGGCGCACCGTGTATTCATTGAGAGTCAGGGCCACCGAATCGGGCGGCATCGCGCCGCGCCGCGGATGCTCGTAAGGCCACTCCGTGGACTTCAACTCCTGGGTCGTATCGATCCGTTTGCCGGCTTCGAGCAGCAAGACCTTCATGCCGCGCTGAGCCAGCACGTAGGCGGCCATGCCGCCGGCCGCGCCCGAACCGACGATCACCGCGTCATAAAGCTGGGTCAGATCGACCGCCTTCTCATCGGGAAGATCGGGGGTAATCAACATCGCAACTCCTCCGGCCACGGTTCAAACCGCGAAATATGCGAAATACGCGAAATCTTCAATCCCTAGTACCGAGCCTAAAAACTCTGTTTGATAAAGAGCGAGATCGCCATGCCCAGACCGATGACGATCACAGTCCGTTTCACGAACGTTCGGCCGAGTTTCCGGGCCAGGCCGGCGGCGCCGTATCCTCCGATGATCGAGCCCACCGCCATCAACAGAGCGGCGGGCCAATCGACCAGATTGAAGAGGATGAAGTATCCGGCCGCCACCGAGTTGATGATCGAGGCGAAAAAGTTCTTGACCCCGTTCATCTGATGAATGTCGCTCATCCCCAGCAAACTGAGGGCCGAGAGCATGAGGATTCCGATTCCGGCCCCGAAATAGCCGCCATAGACGCCGACCAGGAACTGATAGCACACGGCTCCGGCCAACCAGCGATTGGTGAGCGACCGCTGCTCCCCATCGCCCGCTCCCAGCCAGCGCCGAATCGGCTCCTGCACCATGAACAACAAGGTGGCGAAGAGGACCAGAAACGGCACGATGGCCGAGAAGAGCGCCGCCGGGGTTCGTTCCAACAACATGGCCCCGATGACGCCGCCGGTCAAACTGGGAATCAGCAGGACTAAAAACCGCCGCGGCGTCTGCTGGACCTCGCTGCGGTATCCCAACATGCTGCTCCAGGCCCCGGGCACCAGCGCCACGGTGCTGGTCGCATTGGCGATCTTCTCCGCATGCCCAACCCAGGCCAACGTCGGAAAGGTCAGCAGCGTGCCTCCGCCCGCCACCGAATTGATCATTCCAGCCAACAACGCCGCCACGAAAAGCAGTAAGCCTTGAATCAATGTCATAGCTCGATCTTTTATATTAGAAGCCAGGTCAGTGATCACAATTCTACCGTTTATGATAGGCGGGATGGTGCCCGACAGCCAAGCCGATTTCGACCCGGTTCGATCGACCGCGTTCGAATCAAAACTTCCAGGTTATTTTGGCATCGGCGCTGCGCCGGACCTGGGTCGGCCTGACCGATTCCATCCGATCCGCACTATGGATCGGAGCGCCCTGGCAAACGATTCGGCGCCGGCCATTAAACGAAAACAACGGAACGAACGGAGACCCGGTCGTCGGTTCCGTTCGTTCCGTTGTTTCAATTCGTTCCGAACTCTTCGCTACTGCCCCAGCGGGATCGGCCAGCCGGTGCGAGTCAGGTAGTCCATCAGGGTGAAGGCCAACATGATCGCCAGCCAG
>DATEFT010000452.1:0-3311 GCA_035280505.1 Blastocatellia bacterium
TTGTGCGTAATCGCCCTGCAATTTGTAAAGCAACCCGATATTGCTGAAGGCGATTTGCATGGCCGCCTGGTTGCCGAGCTCCATCACGATTCTCAGGCTCTGCTGATAATACTCCAGCGCCGGCTCATACTTATCCTGTGCGCGGAAGAGCTCTGAGATGTTGGTCAGCGTTCTGGCAATACCGGCTCGATCACCAAGCTCCTCTCGGACCTTCACGCTCTTCTGGTAAAACTCCAGCGCCTGCTCATAGTGCCCCTGCGCCTGGTGAACAAACCCGATGTTGCCCAGGACCTCGCCAAGCCCTACTTTATTATCCAACCCCACTCTGATCTCCAGGCTCTTCTGATAAGACTCCAGCGCCTGCTGATAGTTGCCCCGCGACCGGTGAACAAAACCGATGTTGTTCAGCGCGCTGGCAACGCCGTCTCGATTACCCAATTCCTCTGAAATGCCCAGACTTTTCCGATAACACTCCAGCGCCTGTTCATAACTGCCCTGCGACCGGTGAGCGAGCCCGACAAACAGTAAGGCCTGGGCAATGGAGCTTTTGTCTCCTCCGCGCTCGGCGACCTCCAAAGCCTGCCCATAAATCTCTTGCGCTCGATTGCGGTTGCCCTGATTGAACAACCGCTGCCCCCGCTCCAGCAGCGCCTCCGACAATTCGGCGGTCATCAGTTCCTGATCCTCGGCCAGCAAGGCCGCCCGTTCCGCCGGGTTGCCCGCCTTCACCAACGCCTCCGCCAGCTCATCCGCTGCCGACACGGATCGCCGGATTTTCCACTCTCCGGCCTCCTTTGCCAGTTCAAAACTTCTGATCGACTGGCGCTCGCGCCGCTCCCGACTCTTCAGATTGATCGAGACCTGAGGGATCGTCACCCGCAGGCCGGCCCGCTCGTTCTCGATTTTGATCCGTGAGAGGGTGGGGCTGCCGAAGCGCAGCTCCTCACTCGCGAACTGCTGCTGCAGGCCCTCCTTGAAGACCGCCAGGTTCGGCGAATGCTCGCTCCAGAGCGCCACGACGCCGTCCAGATCCTTCCGGCCATAGGCGGCGAAGTAGCGTTCGACCACGACCCGCAGAGCCTCTTCCTCTGACGAAACGGGCGATGGGATGGACGACGACGGCACGGGGTTCGGACGTTGGGCGTGAGTAACGATCTGAGTAAGAGCGGGGGCAACAATACACATGACCAGAAACAGTCCCCGGAAAACCATCCGGTCCCGGTGACAACCATGCTTAACACCCGGCAAATGGCACCTCCCTTGCGGCAAGCATCATTATTATTAGGCCGAAAGAGCCAAGGTCGATCTTGACGATGAGGTTTGAATACTAAAGGTAAGCAACTCAGGATTGCAAGGTAGCGGGGGCCGCCGGAGAACGGCGGCCCTTTCGGCTTCTAACCGAGGGCGATGGTCGGCGGGAATTTCGGCGCCTGTCGATGTTTGGTGGCCTGCTCGAAGGCGTAAGCGTACTTGATCAGGCTCGCTTCGCTCCAGGCCCGGCCGAAGAAGGAGATGCCGACCGGGAGTCCGTGAAGATATCCGGCCGGGACCGTGATGTGCGGATAACCGGCCACGGCCGCCGGCGTCGAGAAACCGCCGCTGAAGTGATCGCCGTTGGCCAGATCGGTGACCCAGGGAGTTCCGCCGGTCGGCGCAATCACGGCATCGAGCCGATGTTTCGTGATCATCGCGTCGATGCCCTCCGTCCGCGATTGCCGGTGATTCTTGGCCAGGGCCTGCCGATACTTGAGCTCGGTCAGAGGCCCTTTGGCCTCGGCCTTGATCATGATGTCCTGCCCGAAATAGGGCATCTCGCGATCGCGATGCCGCTCGTTGAAGGCGATGATCTCCTTGATCGATTTGACCGGAGCCCCGGGCCCGAGCGCGGCCAGATAAGCGTTCAGATCGGCCTTGAATTCATACAACAGGACCTCGAATTCGGAATCGTCGTACTTGCCCCTGGTCGGATCTTTGACGGGGTCGACCAGGACGGCGCCCAGTTTTTTGATGACCTCGATGGCTTCGGCCAACAATCGATCCACCTTCTCGCTGAATCCGAAGTAGTCGCGCGCCACGCCGATGCGGGCTTTCTGCAGTCCATTCGGATCGAGGTACCGCAGGTAATCGTCGTGCGCCCGGCCGCGGCTGCGATTCGTGGCCCGATCGCGCGGATCGATTCCGGCGATCGCGCCCAACACGACGGCGGCATCGGCGACGGTGCGGGCCATCGGCCCCGCGGTGTCCTGGCTGTGAGCGATCGGGATGATTCCGGACCGGCTGACCAACCCCAGGGTCGGCTTGATGCCGACCAGCGAGTTGGCATTCGAGGGACAGACGATCGAGCCGTCCGTCTCCGTGCCGATCGCCACCGCGCAGAGACTGGCGGCAACCGCCGCCCCGGACCCGCTGCTGGAACCGCAAGGATTCCGATCGAGAGCGTACGGGTTTCGCGTCTGCCCGCCGCGCCCGCTCCAACCGCTGGTCGATTTGCTGGATCTGAAGTTGGCCCATTCGCTGAGATTGGTCTTGCCGAGAATGATGGCTCCGGCCGCGCGCAACCGCTCCACGACGAAGGAGTCTCGCGGCGCAATCGAATCGGCCAGCGCCAGGGACCCGGCCGTGGTCTTCATCCGGTCCGCGGTATCGAGATTGTCCTTGACCAGAATCGGAATCCCGTGCAGCGGACCACGCGTCCGCCCGGCCTGACGCTCACGGTCGAGCGATTCGGCGATCGCCAGTGCCTCCGGGTTGGTCTCGATCACGGAGTTGATCTTCGGCCCACTCCGATCGATCTCTTCAATCCGGGCCAGATACTTCTCGACGAGCTCGCGCGAACTCCACTTGCCGGAACTCAAGCCTTCCCGTAACGCCTGGACCGTGGCCTCTTCCAACTCGAACGGCTTGACCTCGGGCGCCTCGCCCCGGTTTAGAACCGGGCTCGCCACGGCGATGAGACCGGCCTTCACACTTTGGTTGAGAAAATTTCGGCGGTCTTGAACGGACTTCTTTCTCTTGCTGGTCTTCATATGTCGCGGATTTTATGGCGACGAAGAGCAAAAGAGAATGCGCGGCGCACGAATTAACCGAAACAAATAACCGCGAAACACGCGAAACACGCGGAGATCTGATGATTTCGCGTCTTCCGCGCGTTCCGCGGTTTGGAAGCTAAAAACTAAAGACTTCGATTCAGAACCCGATCTTGCCGACTCCGGCTCCGGCCGTCACCAGAGCCTTGATGGCGGCGGGGTCGTCCAGACTGTAACCGTAATAGTTACTGGCCTCGGTCACGGTTCCGCCGACGACCGGGTTCC
>DATEFT010000453.1:0-9647 GCA_035280505.1 Blastocatellia bacterium
GTCTGCAGTCCCGGAGACCAGTTGACCATGTACTCGCCACGGTAGATCAGGCCCTCGTCGTAGAGCCGCACGAAAACTTCTTTCACCGCCTCGGAGAGACCTTCGTCCATGGTGAAGCGCTCGCGCGTCCAATCGACCGAATCCCCGAGCACGCGCATCTGGCGCTGGATCGTTCCGCCGGAATACTCCTTCCATTTCCAGATTCGCTCGACGAATTTCTCGCGCCCCAGATCCTGCCGCTTGACGCCCTCCTGAGCCAGTTGCCGTTCGACCACCATCTGGGTGGCGATCCCGGCGTGATCGGTGCCGGGCAGCCACAAGACGCGATCGCCGCGCATGCGGCGCCAGCGGGCCAAGACGTCCTGAAGCGTGTGATTCAGGGCGTGGCCCATGTGCAGCGATCCCGTCACGTTCGGCGGCGGGATTACGATCGAGAAGATAGGAGCCTTGGGATCCGGATTCGATTCAGGCGCGAAGAATCGATGGTGCTCCCAGAATGGTGACCATCGTTCTTCGACCTCTTTTGGTTCATATGCTTTCGGAATTTCCATAGTGAAGCGGTTTGTCACTCTTCGTAATTTTGGTCCGGGGCCAAAGGCCCAGCCGCTGAGTATGGCCAAACAATTACAAAATGACAACCGGCAAAGTCTCATCGGGGAAAGAGCCGGGAAAGATCCGGACAATTCTCTGGCAGCAGGGGCAGCGGAGATTGGCTGTGAGCCTCACATCTCGTCCAGTTCGAGCAATGAGTCGGTTTCGCGGTAGACCTTCTTCTCTCCGACCAACTGCCCTTTGACGATCTCGATCAACTCCGGCGCCATCCGGTGAACCAGTTCACGGCTCAGGATTTCGGGTAATCTCTCCGTCACCTGGGCGACCACGCGGTTGACGATCTCATCGATCGAACTTTGCGGCAGCGCCGAGGGAAAACTCTGAGAGACGGAGCCCGTCGGAGCCTCTTCCGAGATGCTCTCGGTCTGACTCGCCGGAATCACCCGGCTGCCCTCGACTACCCCAATCGTCACATTCCGCAACGCAGGCGCGCCCCAGAACAGCACATCATCCAACTCCAGCACGCTATCCAAATCTTCCTCCACTTCGAGTTGCGGCGCGTCCGATCTTTCAGTCCGGGCCAGTTCGTGCAACTCTTCACTCGTGGCGGTCTGCGCAGGATCCATTGAAATAACCTCACTTATTGTTTCGGGCAAGATCGGGGCACCCACCGCTTCAAATTCATCAGGCATCTCGGCCGGCGCTAACGAGAGCGGGCCGGAGTCCAGGCGTCCCGACCGGGATCCGCTTCTGGAATCGAGAAGTTCCATGACCTCCACGATTACGGCACCCTCGGCGGCCGAGGAGGGTTTGTTCTCCCAACCCAGCGGACCGGTGATGCCGGAGCCGGTGCCGCGATACTTCTCCGGTTCGATCAAACTCATGACCGTGGAGATCAAGGTCGGAATGGATTGAAAAGGTCTGGTCAGATAACGGTCGACACCGACGCTATGAGCGCGCTCTTCATCAAACGGCTCAAAGGCCGGAACCAGCAGGACGACGGGGGTGTGCTTCAAATCCGGATGTTTCTTGATGAACTCGCAGATCTCATAACCGTTCTTACCCGGAATCGAGACATCGGCCATCACCAGATCGGGTCGCAAATACTGTAGTCGATTGATGGCTTCGTCTCCATTGTCCGCCGTCACCACTTCCACACCTTCATCTTTAAAAGTGAGCGTGACCACTTTCTGTCGCGTCACGCTGTCGTCGGCGAGCAGGATTTTATAGTCCACATACCTCCTGAACCGAGCCTCTCAAGACCTGAGTTCTCTCTCCGAGACTCGTTTTATACGATATTGCTGGCAAGTTCTTTCGGGGTGTGACTCTTGAAAGCGACGGGCAGGATCCAGTTAGGACCGCGAGCGGTAGTGAACCTGGATGCTCCGGGCAGCAAGCCGCCCGGTCTTCGCGCGCTCGCTATCGCTCGCGGTCCTAATCGGTCCCTCATCTTAAAAGAGCCGCACCCAGGTTCGTCCTAGCGAAAGATCCCCAAGACACCTTTCTTCTTTTTGGGATCTTTTTCTTTCTCTTTCTTATTACCGTCTTTCTTCTTGGCGTCCTTGGCCTCGGGCTTGGCGTTGTCGCCGCTCGTCTCGGAGGCGGCCGCCTGACCCTCGCCATTCGGCGCGGCGGGGCCGTTCGGGGCGCCGCTGGCCGTCGTGGCCGCCGGCGTCGCCGGAGCGGTTCCGGAATCGGAGGTCGGAGTCTCCGCCGGAGTCTCCACCACTCGCTTGGTGCTGGCGCTGATGGCCTTGGTTCCGGCGCTGCCGCCGGACTCGTTCGACTTCATGACGCTCTTGACGTCTTCTTTCTCTTCGCCGCCGCGGCTGAGCAGGACTCCGTCCTTGGAGACATCGAGACCGTTATAGCCCAGGATCAGTCCGAACTTGCCCACAAAGCTCGGGCGTTCCGGCGCCGGATTGTTGTTGGCCGGTTCCGGCATCGGTTTCCCGAGTTTCTCCAGATATTCACGGCCTTTCTTGGAGAACTCGCTGTTCGGATAGTCGCGGACCAGCCGGGTGAAATAGTCCGAAGCCTCTTCCGGTTGCTCCTGTTCGATCAGGGAGACGCCCAACAGATAGAGCGATTCGTCGAAATAGCTGAAGGCCGGATACTGAGTGATGATGTCCCGCAACCGACTCTCACCGGCTTTGTAGGCCTGGCGATTGTTGATGTAGAACCGCGCGATGTCGAGTTCGTGGAGGCCCAGAACCTGTTGGACATCGCGAAGATCGTTCTCGATCACCGGCAGCAACGGCGAATTCTGGCAGGACTGTTTGGCGGCCTTCAACTGGTACTCGGAGGCCTTGGCCTTGGTGGCGTCGCGGTTATAGGCTCCCATCTGCCGCATCAGCGCATGGGCGATCTGGTGTTTGACCTCGCAAATCTTGGGATGGGTCGGGAAAAACTGCGCGAATTCCTTGTAACCCCCGATGGCCTGCTCCAGGTTGCTGGTGCCCCCTTCCAGATAGAACGAGTCGGCGATAGCCAGTTTCGCCAGGGGCAGATATTCGCTCTCGGCATAACTGGTGATCAGAGTATTATAAAGCAGTCGGGACTCGTCAAAACGGCCCTTTTTAGCTTTTATCGTCGCGTCATCGTACAACTCTTTATCCCGTCCCGGAGCCGCAGCATTCTCGTTCTTTACTTTGTCTTTCGCCCCGCAGCCAGCCAGCATTAAGAGCCCGATGGCCACGAGTGCAATCACGAGTATCTTATGCTTGATCATGAAAACTCCTTATCAGAGAGCGGCGCGAACCATTAGCTCGCCCCGTCCGCTCACACCATTGCTTCCCCCAGGGCCGGAACTGACGCCGCGCGAAGCAGTTCGCCTACCGCGGCTCCCGGATCCGGCCGATTGAAAATTGCCGAGCCAGCGACCAGAATTTGAGCGCCTGCCGCCACCACTTCAGCGGCATTCTCCGGTCCAATCCCACCATCGATCTCGATTCGCGCGTGTGAACCGCTGGCGCGAATCATCGTTTTTAGTCGTTTCAACTTATCGAGCGTCGAAGGAATAAATTTTTGCCCGCCGAATCCCGGATTGACCGACATCAACAGGACGTAATCGACCTCCCGGAGGACCTCTTCGATCATCGCCAACGGCGTGGCCGGGTTGAGCACCACGCCCGCTTCGCAGCCGTGCTGCCGGATGTAGTTGAGGGTCCGGTGCAGATGGTAGGTCGTCTCCGGATGCACTGAGATCATCTTCGCGCCGGCCGCCGCGAACGCGCCGATGAACTGATCCGGGTTCTCGATCATCAAATGCGCGTCGATCACGAGGTTGGTGGCTCGGCGAACCCATTCCACAATGAACGGGCCGATCGTCAGGTTGGGCACGAAATGACCGTCCATGACATCCACGTGGATGTATGAGGCTCCCGCCCGCTCGACGGATGAAATCTGCTCACCTAATCGGGTGAAATCCGCCGATAGAATAGAAGGCGCTATCTCGACCATGATTGAAAGTCTTCTGACTCAGATTCTACACTTCGAGCCGCGGGAATAGGACCCGCCGCCCCTCTCTACAGAACGTCTCTTTCCAATAATCTTGTGATCCGGCTATTCAGTTTCATCTATTATCGCGTTTCAGACCTCAATCAATTGTCTATTGCACTTACGTTTATTTATGAGGTCGGGGATGAAGTGCCCTGGATCAGGCTGACACGCACCTGCTGCCCCGTCTTGACCGTAGTGCCGGCGGCGGGCGATTGATCGCTCACTACAAGGGTGGGGATTTTGAGGTCTCCGCTGATAATCTTCAACCTCAATCCCGATTGATCGAGTTGACGTTCCGCTTCGACTCTCGATTTGCCGATTAAGTTCGGCACTTCAACTGTCCGCCCTCTCAGGGCTAAATACATCACCACCCCGGCACTGCCCCCAAAGACAATCGCCAACACTACAATTGCCAGCAACCGTTTCAATACAATGCTCAAATTGAGTCTAGGAGCCAAACACACATGACCTCCACTCAATATTATTAATGGCTGGAGTTTAGCACCATAATTGGGGGCTTTCAACGCCGAGGGTTGGGTTAGATCCGACGCTGGGCGTAATTAGAAAACATCAACCAGGCGCCGGACTCGATTGCCGATTTGAAATGAACACAACTCATGAGGCGCTCACCTCCTCATGAATGGTAACGAGTTTGATGATTTCGAACGAACGTGGGCCGTTGGGAGTCTGGACCTTGACCGCGTCCCCCTCCTCTTTGTTCAACAGACTTTTGCCGACCGGAGAAGAGGTCGAGATCAACCCCTGCTCAAAATCGGCCTCTTCGGGCGTCACCAGCCGGTAAGTGACCTCGCTCCCGCGGTCAATATCCCGCAGGACCAGGGTCGAGCCGTAAGAAGCGCGGTCGTGGGGGAGCTTGCTGATATCGATACTCGACAATTTGGCGATCTGTTGCTGCAATTGCCGGACCCGCGCGCGAACATAGTCCTGCCGTTCCCGCGCCGACTTATACTCGGCGTTTTCAGAGAGATCACCGAGGGCGGCGGCGGTCCTCAAGGCTCGCGGTAACTCGATGTTGAGCTCGTATTCCAGAGCCTTCAATTCAGCAAGAATCTTCTCTTTTCCAGTTAAATCTTTCTGTTCACTCACTGCTTTTTCCTTTCAGCTACTCGAATAAGCTGCCGTCACTAACCAGTCAAGAGCTCTGACTCAGCAAAATTTACCCGGACTTTCCAGCCTTTGACGGGGGCAATAAAAATGCGACTGCCGCTAGCCCATATTCCCGGTCGACGGTGTATCAAGACTGCGACAGACGCACCTATCAAGCTACCACAATTCATAGAATGCTTCAATCCACGCGGTCTTGATGAAATCCGTCAAACCCTCCGGGCGGAGAAAATTTAACCGAGAAACATGCGAAATTCCCCCAGATCTTCGAGCTGGGGGCTTTCGCATGTTTCGCCGTAAAAAAAACGGCGGAGCAGTTACTTCAGATTTTTAGAATGCTGACCAGTTCCTGAACGGCGGCTGCTGATTTTTGTAAAGCGGCGCGCTCTTCGGCCGTGAGATTGATCTGAATAATCTCCTCGATACCCTGAGCGCCGAGTTTGACGGGTACACCCACGAACAGTCCATTGATGCCGTACTCGCCTTCGAGATAGACGGCACACGGCAAGATTTTCTTCTTATCCTTGATGATCGCCTCGACCATCTCGACCGCGGCGGCCGAGGGCGCATAGTAGGCGGAGCCGGTCTTGAGCAGGCTCACGATCTCCGCCCCGCCATTCCGGGTCCGGTCGACGATCTGATCGACCTTCTCCTTCGGCAGGAGTTCGGTCACCGGAATCCCCCCGCAGGTCGAATAGCGCGGGAGCGGGACCATGGTATCGCCATGCCCGCCCAGCACGAAGGCGCTGACGTTCTCGACCGAGACGTTGAGCGCGTCGGCCAGAAAGGTCCGCATGCGGGCCGAATCGAGAACCCCGGCCATGCCGATCACCCGGTGTCTGGGAAATCCCGACCGGCGGAAGGCCACCTGGGCCATGGCGTCGAGGGGGTTGGAGACGACGATGATGACGGCATTCGGCGAGCTGCGGGCGATCTCGTCGGTCACGCTCCCGACGATTCCCGCGTTGGTGTTGAGCAGATCGTCACGGCTCATCCCCGGCTTGCGCGCGATGCCGGAGGTGATGACGACCAGATCCGAATTGGCCGTCTCTTTATATCCGTTGGTGCCGATCAACCTGGAATCGTAGCCTTCGATCGGCCCGGCTTGAGCCAGATCGAGCGCCTTCCCCTGCGGCATCCCCTCGATGATGTCGACGAGCACCACGTCGCCCAGTTCTTTGGAGACCAGCCAGTGCGCGGTCGTCGCTCCGACGTTACCCGCACCGACCACTGTAATCTTCTTTCGAGCCATTTTATCCTCCCGTTAGCAGTGGCTAACCGAATAATTCATGCTGCAATCGCCGGGATCGCAGATCTAATGCATATTCTCGATGATCGCGTCGGCGAATTCGCTGGTCTTGACCTTGATCGCGCCTTCCATCTGACGTTCGAGATCATACGTCACCTTCTTCTGTTCGATGGTCCGAACGATGCCGTTGATCACCAACTGGCCGGCCTCTTTCCAGCCCAGATAATCGAACATCATGACTCCGGAGAGGATGACCGATGAAGGATTGATACAATCGAGCCCCGCATACTTCGGCGCGGTCCCGTGCGTCGCCTCGAAGACGGCGGCGTTGTCGCCGATGTTGGCTCCCGGCGCCATCCCCAATCCGCCCACCTGGGCGGCGCAGGCGTCCGAGATGTAGTCGCCGTTGAGATTCGGGGTGGCCAGCACCGAATATTCATCCGGCCGCAACAGCACCTGCTGGAACATGGCGTCGGCGATCCGGTCGTTGATCAGGATCTTGCCTTCCGGCAACTGGCCGCCATGCTCCTTCTTGACCTCGTCCTCGGTCACGATCTGGTGGCGGAACTCCTCCCGCGCCAACTGATAGCCCCAATCACGGAAAGCGCCCTCCGTATACTTCATAATATTGCCCTTGTGAACCAGGGTCACCATGGGCTTCCGGTTCTCGATCGCGTAGCGAATCGCGCGCCGCACCAGGTTCTTGGTGCCGGTCGCCGAGATCGGCTTGACGCCGATGCCCGAGTCCCGGTTGATCTCGTAACCGAGATCGCTCAGATAATCGATCATCTTGAGCGCCCGATCCGAACCTTCCTGAAATTCGATTCCGGCGTAGACGTCCTCCGTATTCTCGCGGAAGATCACGACGTCGAGTTTCTCGGGGCTCTTGACCGGAGCCGGGACGCCGGGAAAGTAGCGCACCGGGCGCACACAGGCATACAGATTGAGGACCTGGCGCAGCGTCACATTCAACGAACGAATGCCGCCGCCGACCGGCGTCGTTAACGGACCTTTAATCGCCACGGCAAAATGATGGATCGCGTCGAGCGTCCCCTTCGGCAACCATTCGCCAAATTTCTGATGAGATTTCTCTCCCGCAAAGATTTCATACCAGACGATCTTGCGCTGGCCCTGATAGGCCCGGGCGACTGCCGCGTCGAACACACGCTCCGACGCCCGCCAGATGTCCGGGCCGGTACCGTCGCCTTCGATGAAGGGGATGATCGGGTTGTCCGGAACCTGCGGTTGCCCGTCTTCCATGCGGATCGGTTTGCCTTCTGTGGGGGTAGCTACTCCGTTAAATACCGGCATAAATCAAGTAATCTCCTGTCTATTTGATGATCGATACCTCAAGCAATACTCAATTCCGGATGGTCGAAAGTCCGACCATCGGCGAGGAATCTGATTAGCCCCGATCTGGATAAATCGTAGAGACAGAAACCGATGCCAACCCAGCCACCTGGCCAATCCGGTATGATCGCAGGAAAGGAGCAATCAGTCAGTTCTCGGAAAGCGCCGCAGTCTAGCAACCGCATTATAGGCTGTCAAGCTGGCCTTCCGAAAGCGTTTCATCACGAATAAGTTGCGTTTACAGATGCTGACCGAAGGTCGGCCGGTCCGGAAAGTGTTATAGTTTTATACTCTGAAATGGGCGTGCCTCGAAATTTGTATTGGCGGTCTCAAATCAGAGCTGTTGGCCAAGTATTTCGTTTATGACAGAAAAAAAAGGTTCGCCATCGGACGCCGCCGATCGGATCATCGCGCAGTATCGTGAGAAAAATCTTTATCTCAGGGACGCAGTCCAGCTCATCTGCGAGTTGACGGCGAGCGAGGACCCGCAGACGGCCGGGGCCGGGTTGACCGCGCTCTTCCCCGGGCTGGTCGAGCGATTGAACGATTCGTTCGATCCCCGATCATGCCGCCTCTACGACCTGATCTTCGCGCAAGTGATCGATTTCTATCGCCGTCTCGCGGCCGGGGCCGAGTTGGACCGGGGATTGCGCGATTTCGGCCTCCTGAGTGAGGCCGACCTGCTCGACCGCAAGTCACGAATTCGCCTGACTCCGTTTCCGGACCGGGCTGATGCTCGCCGAGTCAAAAAAGCGCTCCTGCTCTCTCGGGTCACCATCGGAGCCGATGTCGCGGTCACCGGCGTCGCGCTCGCCAAACTGCGCCGGACCCTGCCCGAGGCGGAGTTCGTCCTGATCGGTTCGCGCAAGCTGCGGGAGTTGTTCGGCGGAGATGAAAGGGTGCGGGTCCGCCAGCTCGGCTATGAGCGCGGCGGCGGTCTGCTCTCGCGCCTGACCAGTTGGCTGGAGGTGGCCGCGATCGTCGAGGACGAGACCCGGAACCTGGGGCCGGAGGAGTTCTGGGTGATCGATCCCGACTCCCGGTTGACACAACTCGGCCTGCTGCCCCTGCTCAAAGACGAGCGCCATTATTTCTTCTTCGAGAGCCGCGGCTTTCAGCCGCGGAACCCAACGACGGATCCGGCGGCGAAGCTGCTGGGGCGCCTCACCTCACACTGGATCGGGGAGGTGACGGGCGATCCGGAACCGGTCTATCCCTTCATCGCCCTGCCCCGCGAGTTGCGCGAGTTCGGCCGGATGGTGGGGTCCAAACTGCGAGAAGCGAGAACCGAACGGATCGTGACCGTCAGCTTCGGCGTCGGCGGCAACCAGCGCAAACGCCTCCCCGACTCTTTCGAGGAGTCCCTGGTCGAGCGTCTGCTCACCGACTCGACGCTGATCCTCGACAAGGGAGCGAGCGACGACGAACGAAACCAGGTCGATCGTCTCATCCGGAAGGTCCGGGACCGCGGAAAGACGATCATCGAACTGAACGAGCGGAACGCGGCCGCCATGGAACGCGAACCGCTGGCCGCCGATCTCGTCACCTGGGACGGGGGGATCGGAATCTTCTCCGCGCTCACCGCCGCCGGCGATCGATACCTCGGCTACGATTCGGCGGGTCAGCACATCGCGGCCGCGCTGGGCGTCCCGACCCTGACCGTCTTCGTCAATTCAAACTCCGGGACCTTCGCCGAACGCTGGCGGCCGTATGGACCCGGCCCGATCGAGACCGTCACGCTGGATCCGGAGCACCTGCCGGATCAGAACCGACTCCTGGCCGAAATCCTGGAGCGGCTTCGGTAGATCAAGCGAATCGGGCGCCGCACGCTGGCTATCTCGCGTGCGGCGCCCGATTGGTGTTTTAGACT
>DATEFT010000454.1:0-6389 GCA_035280505.1 Blastocatellia bacterium
GCCCTGGAATCCGAAATCGACGCCCATCAGCTTGGCAATCGAGTTGATGACCATCCAATCCGGACGCGCCTGACCGACCGGCGGAATCGAACGGCGCACAAATTGAACCTGCGAACCGTTGTTGACCTGAGTTCCCTGCGCCTCGGCGAAACTCGTGACCGGAAAGACCACATCCGCCAGTTTGGCCGTCTCGGTCAGAAACATCTCCTGGACCACCAGGAGATCCAATTTTTCGAGCTGCGACTTGACCAGTCCGGACTCGCCGCCGGCCTTGGCCGCGACGTCCTCGCCGGCGATGTAGAGGGCCTTGATCCCCCCGCTGATCGAATTGAGCACGGCCTGGGCCGACATCCCGCCGATCAACGCGGAGGCCATCCCCATCTGCCACGCGCCCATCGTGTTCGAGTAGCGCACCAGCGGCAGGAAGGAGAACTTCGTCTCCGAACGGACCGGGTCGGCCGCCACCTCGAGGGTCGGTCGCTCGACGATGTAGGTGTATGGGTTCTCGTTGATCGAGGGCTTCTGGGTGGAGTTGGAAGAGCGGACCTGCCGTTGCAGCGAATCGATGTACGCCTTCCTGGCCGCCTCCGCCACCTCGGCGCCCGGGGTCGCCAGCGCCTGCTCAAGCAGCGGCAGCGCCTCGAGGGCGGCGCCCTTCAGCTCATCGCCGAAGACCACCACGACCTTCCCGCTCTCGACCAGGGATTGGCGCAGGGCGCGCAGATCGCCGGCCTCGGCGCCCATGGCCTCCGCGACCTCGCCGACCTTGGACTCATCGAGCAGCGCGTGGATGATCGCGCTCTCGCTCCCCTCGCGGACTCGGAGCGCGAGCTGGGCCTGACGTTCCAGCCGGGACGGCATCGAGTTGACGACCAGCAAGCGGGCCGCCTTCTGCCGGACCGCCCACCGGATCGAGAAGCTCGTCAGCGGATTCTCCTCGTTCGGATCGGAACCGATCAGCAGGATGGTATCGGCGTTCTGGAGATGTTCCTGGGTGGCGATGGTCGGCGTGCCGTACTTGAAGAAGAGCGCCAGATCGATCTCATCGTCGTCGCGGTAGAAGTCCGCGTGCTTGGTGCCGAGCGCCTCGGTCGCGAACCTCCGGAGCGTGTAATGATCTTCATTCAGCAGCCGGGCCGTCCCGATCACGCCGATCGAGTCGCCGCCGTGCTGAGCCTTGATCTCATTCAACCGGGTCGCCGCATAGTTGAGCGCCTCGTCCCAGGTGGCCGGAATCAGGTGTTCGCCGCGACGGATCAGGGGACGATCGACGCGCTCACGGTTATGAACGAAATCGATCGTGTAGCGGCCGAGCGAGCACAGAAAGTCGTGATTGATCCCTCCGGCGGTGCGCCCCCGGCCGTCGCGCGCCACGGTCCGGACCAGATTCTCGCTGCGCGATCCGGCCAGCATCGAGCAGCCGTCCGAGCAGAAGTTGCAGACCGTCGGAGTCTGTTTCAGATCCCAGGGCCGGGCGATATATTTGTAGGGCACGTGCAGCAGGGTGCCGGTCGGACAGACATCGACGCAGTTGCCGCAGTCGGAACATTCGACCCACCCGTTGAAGGCGCTGATCAGCGTATGCGAGCCGCGGTTGATGGTGGTGATCGCGAACTCGTCCATCCACTCTTCGCAGACGCGGGTGCAACGCTTGCAGACCACGCAGCGCTGCGGATCGTTGTAGATGAACGGCGAGATCTGGCGCTCGAGGTAGTTCTCCTTGTCGTCGAACTGAGAACGGGTCCGGTCTTCACCGAACCCGTAAGTCTGATCCTGCAGTTCGCATTCGCCTGCGCGGTCGCAGACCGGGCAATCGACGGGATGATTCGAGAGCAGAAACTCGATCATGGACGCCCGCACCTCTTCGACCTCTTTCGAATCGGTGGTGACCACCATGCCGTCGCTGACCGGCATGGTGCAGGCCGTCTGCAGCTTGGGGATCTTCGGGTTGTCGACCCGCACGACGCACATCCGGCAGGAAGCCTGCGGCGTCAGGCCCCGGAAATGGCAGAAACGCGGCAGGTAGATCCCGTTCAACTCGCACGCCTCGATCAGCAGTTCGCCCTTCGGCGCGGTCACTTCTTGTCCGTTAATCGTAATCTTGACTGTTTCCATATTGAGTTAATCCGCTGCGCTCTGAATCTGGACGAGCGTGTGTTTGATCCGGCGATCGAAATCGGCGCGGAACTTATCGATCGCCGATTGGACCGGCATCGCCGCGGCATCGCCCAGGGCGCAAAAACTCTTACCCAGAATCTTATCGGCCAGGTCGCGGAGCAGTTCGACATCGCCGGGAAGCCCCTCATGGCGGTGCATCCGATCGAAGACCTTATGCAGCCAGCGCGTCCCCTCGCGGCAGGGAGTGCACCACCCGCACGATTCGTGCATATAGAAATGGGTGATGTTGCGCGTGGTCTCGAAGATGTCGGTCGTCTCGTCCATGACGATCACGCCCCCGGAACCGAGCATGGAGCCGAGAGCCGCGACCCCCTCATAGTCCATGATGCACTTCTCGGCCTCCTCCGCCGTCAGGATCGGGACCGACGACCCGCCCGGAATCACGGCCTTGAGCTTGCGCCCGCCGGAGATTCCGCCGCACTCATCGTTGATCAACTTCATCAACGGATAGCCCAGCGGCACCTCGTAATTTCCGGGGCGCTTGACGTGGCCGCTGACGGTATACATCTTGGTCCCGCCGCTCTTCTCGGTCCCCAGCGCCTTGTAGGCGTCAGCGCCGTTGAGGATGATCCACGGCACGGCCGCCAGAGTCTCGACGTTGTTGACCACCGTCGGGCCGCCGTAGAGCCCGACCACCGCCGGGAACGGCGGTTTCAACCGCGGATGGCCGCGTTTGCCTTCGAGCGATTCGAGCAGCGCGGTCTCTTCGCCGCAGATGTAGGCGCCCGCGCCGGGATGGACGTACATGTCGTGGTCGAATCCGGACCCCAGAATGTTCCGACCGAGATAGCCGCGCTGATAGGCCTGCGCGACCGCCTTCTCCAGAATCTCCTTGATGTACCAATACTCGCCGCGAATGTAGATATAGGAAGCGTTCGACCCCAGCGCATAAGCGGCGATGATCATGCCCTCGATCATCTGGTGCGGGTCGTAGCGCATGAGGTCGCGGTCTTTTCCCGTCCCCGGCTCGGACTCGTCGGCGTTACAGACGACATACTTCGGCCGCTTGGACTCCTTCGGCACGAAGCTCCACTTCAGGCCGGTCGGAAATCCGGCGCCGCCGCGCCCGCGGAGGGCGGACTTTTTGACCTCATCGATCACCTGATCCGGCTTGAACTCCTTCAGAACCTTGGGCAGGGCCCGATACCCGCCGGTCTTGAGATAGACATCGATGTGACAGGCTTCGCCTTTGAGATCGAATCTGGATGTTAGAACTTTGGTCATGACAATCAGCCTACTTCAAGGTATCGATCAATTTCTCCACGCTCTCCGGCGTCACCTGATCGTGGTAATCGAAATTGACCTGCAGAACCGGCGCCAGGTCGCAATAACCCAGGCATTCGACTTCGCTCAACGTGAACTTGCCGTCGGGCGTGGTGCCGCCGAGTTTGCAACCCAGTTTCCGGCTGATTCGTTCGGTGATCTGCTCGGCTCCGAGGAGCATGCAGGAGAGGGTGCGGCAGACCTGCAGCTTGTACTTGCCGACCGGCTGGCGCGAATACATGGTGTAGAAGGTGACGACCTCTTCCACTTCGTTGACGCGCATGTCCAGACGCTTCGCCAGATACTTGATATCCTCGTCGGTCACATACCCGTGCTCTTCCTGAGCCAGATAGAGCGCCGGCAGGATCGCCGAGCGCTTCACCGGATAATGGGTGATGAATTCGTCTAGTTTCTTTTCGTTGGCCTCGCTCAACATATTTTGATTTTGATGCAGCTCTCAAACCTGAAATTTCAAATCCTATCGATCGACGTCGCCGAGCACGATATCGATGCTCCCGATGACCGCCACCACGTCGGCGATCAGGGACCCTTCGACCATCGAGGGCAACGCGGACAGATTGACGTAGGACGGGGCGCGGACGCGGACGCGATAGGGCCGCTCCTGGCCGTCGCTCACCACGTAGAAGCCGATCTCGCCGCGCGCGGATTCGATCGATTGATAGACCTCGCCGATCGGGACCGTGAAGCCCTCCGAAGCCAGCAGGAAATGATGAATCATGACATCGATGTGCTTCTTCATCAGGTCGCGCTCGGGCAGCTTCAGCTTGGGATGATCGGCCATGACCGGTCCCGGCTCCTTGAGGCGGGCCAGCGCCTGATTGCAGATCTTCCAGCTCTCCCGCATCTCGTCCATCCGGACCAGGTAGCGCGCCCAGACGTCGCAGGAGTCATAGACCGGGACCTCGAAATCGTAGGTCTCGTATCCGGAGTAGGGTTCGGCCTTGCGAAGATCCCAGTTGACCCCGCTGCCGCGAATGGTCGGTCCGGAGAGGGCCCACTTGATGGCCTCGTCCTTGGTGATCCGGCCCACCCCCTGGGTCCGGCGCTGAAAGATCTTGTTGCCGGTGACCAGCCGTTTGCACTCGTCGAGAAAGCTCGGAATGCGATCGAGCAGTTCCTTGACCTGCCCCGGGAAATTGGGAGGGACGTCGGCCCGGCATCCGCCGATCACGAAATAGCTCTGGTGCAACCGCGCGCCGCTGACGCACTCGAAGATGTCGAGAATCCGTTCGCGCTCCGTGAAGGCGTAGAAGAATCCCGTCATGGCGCCCATGTCGAGCGCGTGCGTTCCCCACCAGACCAGGTGCGAGGAGAGGCGATTCAACTCCGTCAGGAGGACGCGCAGTTCCTGCGCGCGCCGCGGCACCTCCACGCCCATCAACTTCTCGACCGCCAGGCAATATCCCAGGTCGTTGCCCATCGAGTTGAGATAGTCCATGCGGCAGGTGATGGTCACGACCTGCTGCCACTTCTCCTTCTCCATGGTCTTCTCGATGCCGGTATGAAGATAGCCGATATCGGGAATGGCTTTGATAACCGTCTCGCCGTCGAGCACCAGCTCCAACCGGAGCACGCCGTGAGTGGAAGGATGTTGCGGCCCGAGCGAAACCCGCATCTCCGTGTCGGCGAGCGGGTCCGGTTTGCGCAGCATTGCAATCGTTGATGTCGGAACGACTATTTCTTTGGCTTGCATAGATCGATGTGGATTACGGATTGGTCAGAGTTCTGGCGTCTGCGGCCCCGGTCACCCCCGGTCACCCCCCGGCCATCCCTTGGTCCCCTCTCAGTAGGCGTCTCTCAATAGCCTTTGATCGGAAAATCTTTCCGCAACGGATATCCGTCGTAATCGGCCGGCATCAGGATGCGGCGCAGATCGGGGTGCCCGTCGAAGAAGATGCCGAACATGTCGTACGCTTCCCGCTCCAGCCAGTTGGAGGCCTTCCAGACGTCCCACATCGTCGGCACGTGCGGGTCGTCCTCATCGAGGAAGACCTTCACCCGCAGGCGATGGTTGCGCTCCAGCGAGTAGAGCTGATAGACGACGGCAAATCTCGGCGAGGCGAATTCGCCCAGGTCGAGTCCACCGATGTCGCTCAGATAGTTGAAGCGCAGACTGGGTTCATCGCGGAGGAAGGTCATCAACTCGAGGAGACCTTCACGTCTGGCGATCAGCGTGACCTCACCGACGGCTTCGATGATCTCTTGAACTGTGTCAGAGAATTTGGTGCGGATCAGAGAAACGTCTGCGTAACGAGGGATGTGTTTGCTCTTTTGTGTCTGCTCTGCAATCTCGGACATTATCGTTTCAGTGGAGGGCACCGGAGGATGCCGCCCGCTCTGCTTTCTCTTCTTTAAAGACTTTTTCGCGCTCGATCTTCTCCTGCAGTTTCATAATCGCCCAGATCAGACCTTCCGGACGCGGCGGGCAGCCCGGCACGAAGACATCGACCGGAACCACCTTATCCACGCCCTGCACGATGGCGTAGTTATTGAACACGCCGCCCGCCGAAGCACAGACGCCCATCGAGATCACCCACTTCGGTTCGGGCATCTGATCGTAGATGCGGCGCAGCACCGGCGCCATTTTAATCGAGACCCGGCCGGCCACGATCATGACGTCGGCCTGGCGCGGGCTGGCCCGGAAGACCTCCGCGCCGAAACGCGCCACGTCGTTGCGCGCATCGGTCAGGGCCATCATCTCTATCGCACAGCAGGCCAGACCGAAGGTCGCCGGCCAGAGCGAAGATTTCCGTCCCCAGTTCACCAAAGCATCCAACCGCGTGGTCAGGACATCCGGTAGCATTTCACCAATTAATGTTTCGACACCCATAACTTCTCTGCCTTTTAATTACGATTCCACTCGAAGAGTCCCTTCTTCCACACGTAGATGTAACCGACCAGGAGCACCGCAATGAAGATCATCATCT
>DATEFT010000455.1:0-5517 GCA_035280505.1 Blastocatellia bacterium
TGACCGAAATTATGCTCGACCCCGAAAAAAACTATGAGATAGTCAATGGCCACCCCGAGGAGAAAGAAGTGCCAGGAGCTAGACATGGTGGTATTTGCCGAAGACTACTCGTCAAATTGGCATTCTATCTGAATGAGAATCAGATTGGTGAGCTTTACGCGGAAACCTCGTTTCAGATCGGGACTAACGAACGGATTCCCGATCTGGCTTTCATCTTGATGGAGCGTCTTCCGGTGGAAGGCGAACCCGAGACGAAATGGCCGATGGCTCCGGATCTGGCCGTCGAGGTAATCTCGCCGAACGATCTTTACGAGAAGGTACACGTCAAGGCGATGGAGTATCTGGCCGCCGGCGTCAAACAGGTCTGGATCGTCTCACCGGAAGGCCAGACGATCACGATCTATCGTTCGGCCACCGACATCACGGCCTTTCCTCCCGACAGCGAACTCGTCAGCGAGGACCTCTTGCCCGGTTTCCGCTGCCGGTTGAGCGAAATCTTCAAGAACCCCAGAAAAGACGCCATCTAAATTAATAGACCGCGAAAAACACGAAACACGCGAAATCGACCGACTTTTCGCGTGTTTCGTGTTTTTCGTGGTTTGTCAGCCCGCTCTATTTATCGCGCACCTGCACCGAGATCCGAGAGAGGGTCTCGACGTTGGCCCGCAAGCCCTGCAGCCCTTCATTCAAGGTTTCGATCATCTTGGGCTGCGCCATCCGTTTCTTCATGAATCCCATCGGACCGCCGAACATATCGACCTGCAGCCGGACCGTATAGGCCGCGAGCGTGCGAACCTTGCCCTGCGAATCGACGACCGGGTTCAGTTCGGCAATCAGCAGCCCCGCCTCGGTGTAATGGCTGGAATAGATCTGCTTCGAGACGATATAGAACCGTTCGTCCTCCTGAAAGATCATGACATGAATCAGGCTGACGATCGGTTTCAACTGCCCGAACTTCTGGACCGCCCAGTAATAGAAGGACTCCATCTGTTGGTCGCCTACTCGCGGCTGATCCGCCAACAAGGTGTTGAACCGCTCGCCGTATTTGGCGTAGGTCGATTGGAAATGCACCATGCGAGTCAGCGCCTCGTGCGTATTGACCGGTTCGTCACGATCGACATAGGCGCCCAGCGACTGGCCCCCGAGAGTCGAATAGGCTTTGACCTTCTCGAACAGAATCGACCGGTACTCATCGGTCAACTTCGGAATCAGCCGGCTGGAAAAGCCGGGGTTGTTTCCGGCAATCGCCCGAATGCGGTTGATGTCGGATTCCGACAACTTGATGTCCGAGTCTTTGACTCGCGCCCGCATCAGTTCCAACAATTCCTTGTCTTTGACCGTCAAACCGGCCAGATCCGCGAGCGCGGGCGGATTCGCGAACCGTCCGCATGCGATCAGACTCTTACTCTGTTTGAAGATCGCGAGAGTGCGAAAGGCTCCGATAAAATCCTTCGGCTCCGCTTCGACCAGGACCGCGCCGAATCCCGCCATCTCTTTCGAGTGGCTGGTCGGAACGCTGCGAGAGACGATCTCTCCTTTGACCAGCGCCTGCAGCTCCGTCGATTTCAGCTTGAGCCGCTCGGCCTGCCGTGAGAGCAACTGCAGCAGTTCGGAGCTGTTCGCGTCAGCCCCATAGATCAACATCCCTGCCAGCCCGACGAAGATCGACGAAAAAAAGAGGGTTGATGGATACCTTCTATACATTGAACCATGCCTTTTTATGAGGCCGCTCTGGGGGCAGCGGGCGTTGTGAGTTCGGTCGAGTCGCTCGGACTATCAGGGCTATAATCTCGAAAGCGATTCTACCAGTGTGACCTCAAAACTCTTTCTTTCTAGGATTCCTGGATTGAAGGCTCTCAGTATAAAGCATATCGCTTAATTTCCTGTAAGCTTCTTGCCAAATCGATCAAAAGCTTGCCCAAAATTCATATCAATTGAGTCGGACCGGGCCGTCTTGTCGAAATTCTGTCCAACAACGGACTGCCCCGCATGATTTACGAATAATTATCCGGGGGTTAACACGGAGTTGAGCTGGCTGGCGTACCCTTTACCGCTTAAACTCGTCTCTAAAGTTCCAAATAGCTATCAGATCAAGCTTTACATCCGGCCTGAAAGTTTTCATTTTTCAGCCGGGCGGTGATCGCCGGTGATTAGAAGTTGAAAGTCGAAAACTGAAAGATGAGAACTGAGAATCGAAAACTGGACACCAAGGAGAAAAGCGGAATGAAATTAAAATTCACGCCATTCCATCAAAATGTGGTCCGTGCGCTCAGATCGTTGGGGGCGATCATGCTGCTGGTGATCGGCGCCAGCGTTCCCTGGGGACAAGAGGCCGTTCGGAGCAACTCGAATGGTCAGACCGGGGGCGGAAATCAATTGGTCGGCCGTGCGGTGTTGGATGCCGCGACCTTTGCCCCCGGCACGACGTCCGGGGAGCGATTGGGCACCACCCCGATCAACGGCCAACCGGTGCCCTTTATCAACAAGCAACCGATCCAGGGTTTTTCAGCGGTGCTCGACAACGGCAATGGAACCTACTCCGTGATGTCGGACAACGGCTATGGCAGCCTGGAGAATTCGGCCGACTACAAATTGCGTGTCTACACGATCTGCCCGGATTTCAAGACCAGGACCGGCGGGAGCGGAAAGATCAGCGTCCTCTCACACATCGAACTGCACGATCCCGATCGGCGCATTCCTTTTACGATCACCAATCAGTTCACCAATGACCGGGTCTTGACCGGAGCCGATTTCGACATCGAATCGCTGCAACGGGCTCCGGACGGCACTCTCTGGTTCGGGGACGAGTTCGGCCCTTTTCTCCTTCACACGAGCGCCCGGGGACGAGTGCTGGAGGCCCCCATTCCGCTGCCGGATTTCGACCAGGGTGGAGAGATTCGTTCCCCGCAAAATCCATTCAATGAAGAGGCCGGCGCCGTGCGCATCATGAATGCGGCGCGAGCCCACGCGCGACTGCAGGGCAATTTCAGAACCCCGGTCTTTTCGCCCTGGGAGCTGATGCTGGCCGACAACAATCCCGCGACCTTCGTCGACCATCGACAGGCGCCGCCCGCCGGTTCGGGGCTCAAACCGGCCGCCAGCGAGGTCTTCAACGTCCAGTCGATCAAGAACGCCGGTTATCCGGTGGTCGTCTGGACCGTCGATGACAAAGCCCGAATGCTGGAGCTGATGAGGCTGGGGGTCAACGGCATCATCTCCGACCGGCCGGACCTGCTGCGACAGGCCGTCGAAGAGTTCGATGCCAACGGCGACGGCACGCCCGGAGACTTCATCACGGCCGAGGGGCTGATCGACCTCAATCGATTCGATGCCCAGGGGCATCGCGGCGGGCGGGACCTGCGGCCGGAGAACACGCTGCCGGCCATGGAGGTCGCGTTGGACAATCTGGTCTCGACCCTGGAACTGGACACCGGAATCACTTCGGACCGGGTGCCGGTGGTCGATCACGACCCGCACCTTCAGGCGCAGAAGTGCCGGCGGGCCGACGGAGAGCCTTATTCCGAGGCGGGCGAACTCTTGATCAAGGATCTGACGGCGGCCGAGATCCAATCCAGGTTCATTTGCGACAAGGTCTTTCGCGGCCCGGACCAGACCAACGATCCGAAGCTCTCGCCGACCGCGGTCGCCTTCGCGCAATCGCGCGAATTGATCGATCCCTACGTCATGCCCACGCTGCAGCAGATCTTCGATTTCGTGAAGTTCTATGCGGAGTACTATCGCACCGGACCGGGAAGCAGCCATCCGGACGCGGTCAACCGCTGGCGGAATGCCGAGCGGATCCGATTCAACATCGAGACCAAGGTCAATCCGCGGGCGGAGTTCGCCCGGCGCACCATCGGTCCCCGGACCTTCGCCGGAATCGTGGCCCGGGTGATCAAAGCCAATGGGCTACAGAACCGGGCCGACATCCAGAGCTTCGATTTCCGCACGCTCCTGGAGGTCCAGAGACGATTTCCCGAGATCCGCACGGTCTATCTCTTCGGCGACTTTCCCGTCTTCGCCGACACCTCGGTGGCCGGTTCCGACGACGGCACCAATCTTCAGGATGAGAACGGGAAGAACTCGCCCTGGTTGGCCGGAATGTTCTGGCCCTACCGCAGCACCGTTCTCGATCATCCGGCGCGCGCCCGGCAGAGCGGCGGCTTCGAAGGGATGGCCTTGACCGACGGCGGCAAGAAACTGATGCCGCTGCTGGAACAACCGCTGGTCGGAGGCGAGGAGAAGACTCTGCTCATCCACGAGTTCGACCTGGCTCGCCGAAAATATACGGGCAAGCGGTTCAAATACGTGCTCGATCAACGCGGAACGAACATCGGCGACTTCATCATGTACGACAAGAATCACGGACTGGTCATCGAACGTGACGCCACCCAGGGAGACCTCAACGGGTTCAAGGCCATCTACCGGATCGAGCTGGGCGCCCCCGGCCAGCCGGCCCGGAAGACCCTGCTGGTCGATCTGATGAAGATCAACGATCCGCATCAACTCTCGCTGCCGGGGCTCGCGGGCGATCTCGGGCTGGGGCCGATCTTCGCCTTCCCGTTCGTCACCATCGAAGACGTGATCATCCTGGATCGTTGGCACATCGGCGTCATCAACGATAACAACTTCCCCACCAGCATCGGACGCCATCTCGGGTCCGGGCGGCCCGACGACAACGAATTCATCGTGATTCGACTGGCCAATCCTCTCAAGTAAGACCTGATTAAGCCGCGAAACCCGCGGAAGACGCGAAAATGGCCGATTTCGCGTCTTCCGCGGGTTTCGCGGTTGATCTTGCCATGGTGGCTGACGATCGCCGCCGGTCAACCGAGAATTGTTGACAGAATAATTTTGGCCGCATACACTCGGTCACTCTTCTGAAAATGGCATTCAATTTCATCGATCTCAATCCGAAGATTGCCCCGCGTTCCTGCCCGAAAGCAGGTTTCAGATAATTGAGACGAACTAACTTAAGGAGCAGGTGGTACGGCAATACCTCAAGCTCTGAATCACACATCAATTCCGGTCTGTTCTGGCAGCATGGCGGGCGATGTGCGAGAGGCAGTTTGTCGCGTCGTCCCTGGGCCGGCCACGACCTCAACTTGCCATGAGCGTCGTGATCGAAGGAGACATCCATCAACCATGCCTCAACTCGGCTCTTCCTCCGGCGCCGCTGTCATCAGCGGCCCGCTTCGGGTCTCCTTTCGGCCTGCATTACCGGCGGACCGTTTTCCAAGATCAAGGAGAAGACCGAAGATGAAACTGTCCAAAAGACCGATTCTCATCTGTTGTCTGCTGCTATTGGTCGGGGCGACACTGATCGCGTCGGACCTGGCGAGAACCCATGGCCAGACGCCCAATCTCTATGTGCGTCGAAACCTGATCGTCAATCGCTACAATCCGGCCGACCCGACCTCGCCGCCCAACGCCACGATCATCGATCCCTTATTGAGCAACCCCTGGGGCACGGCCATCCGCACGGCCGGGTTGGGGGGCCATTTCTGGCTCGCCAAT
>DATEFT010000456.1:0-11246 GCA_035280505.1 Blastocatellia bacterium
GCGTCTAACCCCGAATCTTACACATAAACGCCGGGTAAAGCTGAGATAAAGGCCACATAAAGCCACAATAAAAGATAGATAAATAGGAGTGATTCTCATAAAAGGGCGATTTGACGGGTGTTCTTGATTAGTTCTAACGGCTCAGGGTTTCGTAAGGCCGGTCACACTAAGGAGATCTAGAGAAGTCTAGAGAAGTCTGGGAAAGTCAAAACAACTTAAGCGCCGGATGATCAGAAAAAAAGTCTAGAGAGATCGAGGCCCTCAACGGCCCCGACTTCTCTAGACTTTTCTAGACTTTTCTAGACTTTTCTAGACTTCTTTAAGGTCAATCATAATATTCCAATCCGAGGTGAGTGATCAGCTCCTCGCCGCGGAGATGCCGCAGAGTGTTCTTGAGCTTCATCAACTGGATGAAGAGATCGTGTTCGGGATAGAGCTGGGGGGCGCACATCGGGCTCTTGAAGTAGAAGGACAACCACTCCTGAATTCCACGCATGCCGACTCTTTGAGCCAGATCCATGAAGAGGGCCAGGTCGAGCACGATCGGGGCGGCGAGGATCGAGTCCCGGCAGAGAAAGTCGATCTTAATCTGCATGGGGTACCCGAGCCAGCCGAAGATATCGATATTGTCCCAACCCTCTTTATTATCGCCGCGCGGGGGATAGTAGTTGATCCGGACCAGGTGCGAGAAATCGGTGTAGAGGTCCGGGTAGACCTGGGGTTGCAGGATGTATTCGAGGACCGACAGCTTAGATTCTTCTTTGGTTTTGAAGGATCCGGGATCGTCGAGCACCTCGCCGTCGCGGTTCCCGAGGATGTTGGTCGAATACCATCCGTGCAGTCCGAGCATGCGGGCCTTGAGACCGGGGGCGATGATGGTCTTCATCATGGTCTGGCCGGTCTTGAAATCTTTGCCGCAGATCGGGAGGTTCTGTTTTTCGGCCAGTTCCCGCATGGCCGGGATATCGACCGTCAGGTTGGGAGCGCCGTTGGCGAACCCGACTCCCGATTTGAGGGCGGCGTAGGCATAGATCATCGAGGGCGCGATCGCCTTGTGGTTTTCGCGGAGGGCCTCCTCGAAGGCGGCCAGCGATTTGTGGACGGGGTGCGGTTTGATGAAGACCTCGGTCGAAGCGCACCAGATCATGACCAGCCGGCGGCAGCGGTTCTTCTTCTTGAATTGGGCGATATCTTCGATCAATTGTTGGGCCAGATCCATCTTGGTCTTGCCCTTTTTGACGTGGGCGCCGCTCAATCGTTTGACGTAGCTCTGGTCGAAGACGGCGGGCATGGGTTTAACCTTCGAGAGCTGCGATTTGAGCTGGACGAGCAGCTCTTTCTCGAGGACGCCGGCGTGCAGGGCGGCCTCGTAGCAGTTCTCCTCGAAGATATCCCAGGTGCCGAAGACCAGGTCGTCGATCCCCGCCAGGGGCACGAAATCCTTGATCAGCGGGGAACGGCCCTCCGTCCGTTGGCCGAGCCGGATGGTGCCCATCTGGGTCAGACTGCCGATCGGCTTGGCCAGCCCCTTGCGGATGGCCTCCACGCCGGCGATGAAGGTGGTCGTGACCGCGCCCATCCCGACCAACAGGACGCCGAGCTTTCCTTGGGGCTCGGCGATCGGTGCGCCTTTCTCGAACATGCGACTTGCTCCTTATCTGGATTTTATGATATCTGCCGGTCCAGACTACCGGAGCGGGGTGGGGGCTGTCTTGCGCGATCTTGCCTATTCTTGTCGTCCGGTTGCTTTTGCGCGCGGCATGGGGCTAAACGTTTGCAATCGGCATGCGAACAAGTAAAATAGCCGTTCGATTTGGCAGGGTTTTCACCTGGCTCAATCGTCGATAAACTATAAGATCAATCTACAAGAAAATCTGAGGAAGGAGTAAAGCGAGAATGGCAGTCTATGTGATCTGCGAACCGTGCATCGGCACCAAGGATACGGCGTGTGTTGACGTGTGTCCGGTAGACTGCATTCATCCCCGGAAGGATGAGCCGGAGTTCGAGACCCTCGAACATCTCTTTATCAATCCCGATGAATGCATCGATTGCGGCGCGTGTCAGCCGGCCTGTCCGGTCGAAGCGATCTATCGCGATGAGGATGTGCCGGAACAGTGGAACGGTTACATTCAGCTTAATGCTGACCACTTCAAATAAGCGCGGCCGATAACTCGGAGACAGTGACGAGTGAAGGGTGGGCGATTCAACGCTAACCACCGATCACTTGTCACTGTGACACTGTTTTTTAACCGCCGGCCGGAGCCTGACCCTCAGGGTTTGGCCGTCTTCTCCTCCGAGACCTCCGAGGAGGGAGCTTTCAGTTTCTCTTGGTCGGTCTCGACGTCAAAGCGTTTGTAATTGCCGAAGGTGCTCACCTGATTGAAGTTGAGCCCTTTGAGCAGGAAGACCTTGACCCCCAGGTTGAGGTCCGCGCGGGTCGGCAGCCAGACCTCGTTGTTGACGTACTCCTGTTCGAGCACGAAGGTGGCCCCTTCCTTCAAAGAGGCGACCATCCCGCCGCCGATCTTGTACGAGTCGATCAGCCGGGCTTCGACCCGGGCCGCCTGTTTGCCGGCGGCGTCGATCCAGACCGCCCCCGCCATCTTGCCGAACAGCTTCTCGATGCGCGTCCGCGGCTTGTAATCGGGCAACGGCTCGAAATCGAAGACGATCACGTCCCGGTCGCGGAAACTTTCGCGCCGCGGATTGATCAGCTTCGAGACGCGCAGGACGTCGGCGATCGAGACCCGCTGATCCCGTTCCTCCTCCGAGGAATAGTCCGTATCCTTGCCCTCCTCGCGATCCTGCAGGGCCTTCTTCTCCTTCTCGGTCTCTTTCTTCTCGATCTCGCGGATGCGTTTCTCGATCTTCTTGGTCTCATCGGCGTCGTCGTCGGCCGAGAGCGGTTGGCCGTTCTTCGCGATCAGGCGCCGGATCCGGTATCCTTTATAGAAGGTCAGATCGTACGTATCGACCTCCTTCTCGCGCAGTTGACCCTTGTCGTCCAGCTCGCGCTTGGTGGTCACCTCGGTGTAGGTATATTTCTCCAGCAACTTTTCGGTCTGCTCCTGATTCGCCTTCACGTCCTTGAGGAGCGCGGCGATATCGGGCAGCGGCTCATTCGAGATCTTCGGAAAATCGAAGGCGAGGCGGTCGAGCGACAGATTGTGGAGGATTCGATCGACCTGGATCTTAAAATGTTCCTCACCGATGGCCGCCGTGATCGCGTGGGGTTCGAGCACGTCGTCGACCTTGCGGAAATCGGAGTAATCGAAGGTCTTGGTCTGTTCCCCGGCGGGAAACTCCTCGCGCACCAGCAGGTTGGTCCCGGTCGCGAAATAGAGTTTGATCTTGACGTTCTTGGTGGTGGTCAGGACGACCGTGTTGACCGGTTGATCGTTGATGGTCGTCCGCCCCGCGAAACTGAGTTTCGACTTCTCCTTCTGGTAGTTGAACCAGCGGTAGTTGCGCCACATGACCTCGGCTTGAAAATCGCGGCTCGCGGCCCCGGTCAAGGTCCGCAGCCCGTTCTTGGAGTCGCGCATCCAGCCCGACTTGCCGCTATAGCCGGCGCTGATCTCCAGTCCCCGCAGATCGTATCGAACCGAATAGAGATTGGGTTGCAGGGAGGTGGCCTGGTAACTGCCGCCCGACCCGTCTTTAAGATCCGTAATTTTGCCCCGGAGCTGCCGGGACTTGATAGCTTTCAGCGACTTCTCACCGCCGAGGGCGGTCGCCGCGCGTTTAACGATCTCATCGGCTGATTGGGCCGACCCCGAGACGGAGCCCGCCACCAGCACCGAGAGGCCCAGCAGGCCCTGGAGTATACGATTCGAGAGCTTCAATCGAGACTGTTGATAATACTTCATTAATACTCCTGATTGATCGAGTTGATCTGAGGGGGAAGACTTGGCACTCTGGAAGTTAACCTATCCGGAATTCGAGATTCAAACCGCGAAATCCGCGAAACGTGCTAAATCGGCCGGATTTCGCGGTCTCGGGTCTAAATTCAAGAGGCCTCTTTTTCAAAGGACCAGGATCTATAAGCTAACTGATTTCAGGCAAATCACAAAATGCGGTAAACAATCGACTTCGGTTTCCAACGAACAATGGTCAAACCACTTGCCATGAGCATTCTCAAAGCAGTATAACCTGATAGAACGGGAATTAATTCAATCCTGCAGACTCAAACAAATTATCTATTGATGATGGAGGAGATATTATGGCTGCGGTTCGCCACAAGCTGAAATTATCCGTAACGATAGTTGTCTTCATCGCCTCATCGCTGTTCATTCCCGCGACCAATCTGCCATTTATTTCAAAAAGTGTTTTTTCACAGTCCTCAGGATCCGCATCCGGGGTCGCGGGTGGATCTGGAGATCAGATCGAATTTTTCGAGAAGCAGGTGCGTCCGATCTTTGCGCGCCACTGCGCGGGCTGCCACAACCGCAAAGCCCAGATGGCCGGACTGGATTTAACGACGGCCGAGGGGTTTCAACGGGGAGGCGAGAGCGGACCGCTGGTCAATCGGGAGGTGCCCGAAGAGAGCCGCCTGCTGAAGGTCATCGGTTATGACGACAAATTAAAGATGCCGCCGACGGGCAAGCTGACAGCGGATGAGTTGACCGTGCTGGCGACCTGGGTCAAGGCGGGGGCCCACTGGGCGCCGGCGAAGAACGAGGCCCTGGCCTCGAACGAGGCCAAACCGGCGGGCGAGGCCAAACCGGTGGGAGGGGCCAAACCGGTCTTTACGGAACAGGAGCGGCAGTTCTGGGCCTTTCAGCCGATGGCGCGCCCGGTGGTGCCGGAGCTTAAGGACCGGGCCTGGGTCAAGTCGCCGGTCGATGCCTTTATTCTGCAGCGACTCGAAGAGAAGGGGCTCCGCCCGGCGCCTCCGGCCGATCGGCTGACCTTGCTGCGCCGCGCGACCTACGATTTGACGGGGCTGCCCCCGACCGAGCGGGAGATTCGGGAGTTTCTCGACGACGCCGCGCCGAATGCCTTCGAGAAGGTCGTCGAGCGGTTGCTGGCCTCGCCCCGGTATGGCGAAAAATGGGGCCGCTTCTGGCTGGACGTCGCGCGTTACGCCGATTCGACGGGGAACGACGAAGATCATCGCTATCCCTACGCCTGGAAGTACCGGGATTACGTGATCGAGGCGTTCAATCGGGACCTGCCCTATGATCGGTTCGTTCGCGAGCAACTGGCCGGAGACCTGTTGGCGCCGGCCAAGTCGCCGGGCGTCGATCGTCAGGCCGTCGTCGCCACGGGCTTTCTGGCGCTCGGTCCGAAAGCGCTCGCGCAGCAGGACAAGACCCGGATGCTGTATGACGTCTACGACGAACAGCTCGACGTCACGAGCCGGGCGTTCCTGGGCCTCACCGTCTCCTGTGCCCGCTGCCACAATCACAAGTTCGATCCGATCCTGACCCGCGACTACTATTCGATGGTCGGGATCTTCGCCAGCACCCGGAGCTTCAGTAATCCCAGGGCCTTCGTCTCGCAGGTCCTCTATGCGCCGCTGGTGCCGAAGGCCGAATACGACGCCTATCTGGCCCGGAAGAAGGTTCACGAGGAGCAGGTGAAACGGCTCGAACTCGAGATCGGCGAGATCTCCGACGGGGCGAAGGGCCGGCTGATCGCCGAGCAGGGCCCGCGCCTGGCGGAGTATCTGGTGGCGGCGCGCCGGGTCTCGGACGGCCAGACCCCGGTCAAGGCGGTCGCCGCCGAGCGGAACCTCCCCGAGGATCTCTTGCAGCGATGGGTCGATTACCTCAAACCCGACAAGGTGCGCCAGCATCTGCTGGAATGGCAGAACGCCCGGCCCGAAGACCAGGAAGCCGTGGCGCGTCGTTATCAACAACGCTTTCTGGATCGCTATGCGAAGTGGAGAACGCTGATCGAGGAGTGGCGCGTCAAGTACCGGAAGGCGCTCAGCGAGAAGGCGGACCTGCCCTCGAGACCCGAGTTCGAGGCCGGAGCCGACCGATTCTTCCACGAAGTCTATTTCGGCAAGCGGGCGCCGTTCGCCATCGGTCCGGACGATCAGTCCAGGTTTACGGCCGAGGAGTGGCCGCGGCGGACCGCGCTCGGGAAAGAGTTGGAGAGCTTGAAGAAGCAGGAGCCGCCGGAACCGGAGATGGCCTGCGCGGTCGAGGACGGCGAGATCGTCGATCAGAAGGTCTTCGTCCGCGGCGACTATCACAACGAAGGAGAGCCGGCGCCCAAGAGTTTCCCCTTGATTCTCGCGGGGCGCACCCCGTCGCCGGTGATCGAGAAGGGGAGCGGCCGCTTGCAGTTGGCCGAATGGATCACCCAGCCGGAGCATCCGCTCACGGCCCGGGTCATGGCCAATCGCGTCTGGCAATGGCATTTCGGCGAGGGGCTGGTCCGGACGCCGGACAATTTCGGCAAGATGGGCGAACGCCCGACCCATCCGGAACTGCTCGACCTGCTGGCCCGCAGGTTCGTCGAGAGCGGGTGGTCGGTCAAGGCCCTGCATCGGCTGATCATGCTCTCGAACGCCTATCAGATGTCGAGCCAGATTCAGGAGCCGAGCCTCGCCGCCGATCCCGAGAACCGGCTGTTTTCGCGATTCAACCGCCGCCGCCTGACGGTCGAGGAGATGCGCGACGGAATGCTGGCCCTCGATGGGTCGCTGGATTTGACCATGGGCGGCACTCTGCAGACCGGGACCGGGACCGACGGCGAAAATGACGATAAGCGTCTGAGCCTCAATCCCGAGAAGCTCACTCGCCGCACGGTCTACCTGCCGCTCCGGCGGGCGAATCTGCCGGGGCTGCTCAACCTCTTCGATTTCGGCGATGCGACCACGCCCTCCGGCAAACGTCAATTGACCAACGTCGCGACGCAGGCGCTCTTCTGGATGAACAGCGAGTTTTTGACCGAACGCTCCCGGCGGCTGGCCCAGAGCCTGCTCGACCGGAAAGAGTGGGACGACCCGCAACGGGTGAAGGCCGCCTATCTGCGGATCGTCAACCGCGAAGCCGATCCGCAGGAGGTCGCGCAGGCCGTCGCCTACCTCGCGGCGTTCAGCCGGCGCCACGCGCCGGAGCCTTCGCCGCTCGCCGCCTGGCAGAGTTTCTGCCGGGCCCTGTTGGCCTCGAACGATTTCGTCTATCTGGATTGAAAACTATGGATCTTAAATATTTTCTTGACTCACCACAGCAGGCGCCTCTCTCTCGGCGCGCCTGGTTGCGCGCGGCGGGGCTGGGATTCGGTTCGTTGGGATTGTCGGCCCTGTTGGCGGAAGAGTCGCGAGCCCGGGCCCAGGCTCAGAGCGGGAATCCGCTGGCTCCGCGCCCGCCCCATTTCGAGCCGAAAGCGAAGCGGGTCATCTTTCTCTTTATGCATGGCGGACCCTCGAGTATCGATACTTTCGATCCGAAGGAGCGGCTGATCCGCGATCACGGCAAACCGCTGCCGATCAAACGCCCGCTCGCCTTCGACCGGTCGGCGGCCGGCCCCTTGATGAAGTCTCCGTGGGAGTTTCGCCCGGGAGGGAAGAGCGGGATCCCGGTCAGCGATCTCTTTCCCCACGTGCGCGAATGCGCCGACGATCTGTGCGTCATCCGCTCGATGGTGGGCGAGGGCGTCGATCATGGCGCGGCGCTGTTGCAGACCTTCACCGGCACCTCGACCTTCATCCGCCCCAGCACCGGATCGTGGGTGATCTACGGTCTGGGCACGGAGAATCAGAACCTGCCCGGCTACATCACGATCAAACCGGCCCTCGCGCATGGCGGCGCGAAGAACTGGAGCGCGGCCTTTCTGCCCGGCGCTTACCAGGGGACGGCGATCGGTCATGCCGGGATGAAGGTCGACGAGATCCGCAAGGAGCCGATCGAGTATCTGCTCAATGGACATTACACCGCCGAAGAGCAGCGTTACGAATTGGATCTGATCCAGAACATCAACCGGCGCCATGAAGCATTGCGCCAACATGATCCGCAGTTGGAGGCCCGGATTCAGGCCTTCGAACTGGCCTTCCGCATGCAGTCGGAAGCGCCCGAAGCGTTTCAGGTCGAGCAGGAGTCGGAGGCGACCAAAAAACTGTACGGGCTCGACGACCCGCTCACCCAGGATTTCGGCTGGCAGTGCCTGCTGGCGCGCCGGCTGGCCGAACGCAACGTCCGGTTCATCCAGTGCACCCACAGTTACAAATGGGACCAGCACAGCGAACTCTTCAACGGCCATACCCAGAACGCGCGCGAGGTCGACCGGCCGATCGCGGGATTGTTGAAAGACCTGCGCTCGCGCGGGCTGCTGAAAGACACGCTGGTGATCTGGGCCGGAGAGTTCGGCCGGACGCCGGTCTCGCAGGGCGGCGACGGCCGCGATCATAATCCCTACGGCTATACGATCTGGATGGCGGGCGGCGGAGTCAAGGGCGGAACCGTCTATGGCGCGACCGACGAGATCGGCTATCACTCCGTCGAGGATCGCATGCACATTCACGATCTCCATGCGACGATCCTGCACCTGCTGGGGCTCGATCACGAGCGGCTGACCTATCGGTACAGCGGGCGCGATTTCCGCCTGACCGACGTCGCCGGAGTGGTCGCTGAAAAGATCATCGCCTAGAAGAAATCTGGAGCAGTCTGGAAAAGTCTAGAGCAGTCTGGAAAAATCGGAAAATGCCGTTGGTTTTCGACTTTTCCAGACTGCTCTAGACTTCTTTTATTGGTGATTCCAATGCTAGAATCTGTCCGGTCTCTCGCCAGAGCCGAAGCACCCAGACCCAGAACCGGGAGGAAGAGATGAAACGCCGAGCATTAATTCTCTCGATCATAGTTGGACCGACGTTGATTGGACTAGCAATAATGGCACAAGAACAGATTCCCAAACCACCGATCGCCAGGAAAGCTCCCAGCACCACGCAGATTCATGGCTACACGGTCGTCGATGATTACGCCTGGTTGGCCGATCAGAAAAAGAGCGATCCCGAAGTCCTCGCCTATCTAAAGGCGGAGCGTGATTATGCCGATGAGATCATGAGACCTACTCAGGGGTTTCAAGAGTCGCTCTATCAGGAGATGCTCGCGCGCATCAAGGAGACGGACCAGAACGTGCCGTACCGAAAAGGTGAATATCTCTATTACACGCGCACGGAGCAGGGAAAACAATATTCGATTTATGGCCGCAAGAAAGGTGATTTGAAATCTCCGGAAGAGATAACTTTGGATCCGAACCGGATGGCCGAAGGGCTCAAGTTCTTCAGCGTCGGCGCCTACAACGTCAGCGATGACGGCCACTGGCTGGCCTTCTCGACCGACGTCACGGGGTTTCGGCAGTACAACCTGCAGGTGAAGGATCTGCGGACCGGCCAGATCACGGAGAAGATCGCGGAGCGTGTGACCTCGGTGGCCTGGGCCAATGACAATCAGACTCTGTTCTACACCCAGGAGGACGCGACGACGAAGCGTTCGCACAAGTTCTTTCGGCACCGCCTGGGGAGCGACCGGCACGAGCTGCTCTTTGAAGAGAAGGATGAACTCTATCGCATCTATGGCACGAAGACGCGCAGCAAGGGGTACATCGAGTTGATCTCCGCCAGTTCGACGACCAGCGAGGTCCGGGTCCTTCCGGCCGCCAGTCCGCAGAGCGAACTGAAGCTCATTCATCCGCGGCAGGACAATCACGAGTATTATGTCGATCATCTGGGCGATCAGTTCTATATCCGGACCAACGATCAGGGCAAGAATTTTCGATTGGTGACCGTTCCGGCGAACAATCCGGCGAAGGAGAACTGGAAAGAGCTGATCCCCCTGCGCAAAGAGGTGATGCTCGAGGATGTCGACTGCTTCGCGGGCCATTACGTCACCTTCGAGCGGGAGCACGGACTGCCGAAGCTGAAGATCTGGGATCTCAAGAGCGGCAAGGCTCATGACATCGAATTCCCGGAACCGGTCTATACGGCCAGCCCGGGAACGAATGCCGAGTTCGAGACGACCAAGTTTCGCTTCGTCTATGAATCGTTGATCACGCCCAATTCGATCTTCGATTACGACGTCAAGACGCGCCAGCGGGAGCTGCTCAAACAGACGCCCGTGCTCGGCGGTTACGACCCCAAGCGTTATCGGTCCGAACGCCTCTACGCGACCGCCGCGGACGGCACCAAAATCCCGATCTCCATCGTTTATAAACAGGAGTTCAAGCGCGACGGGCGGCGGCCGTTGTTGCTGGAGGGGTACGGATCTTACGGCATCTCGAACGACGTCGATTTCTCGTCGAGCCGCCTCAGTCTGATCGATCGCGGAGTGGTCTTCGGCATCGCGCACATCCGCGGCGGCGGCGAACTGGGCAAGGAATGGCACGACCAGGGCAAGATGATGGTGAAGAAGAACACCTTTACCGACTTCATCGCCGCCTCCGAGCACCTGATCAAAGAGAAGTATACGTCCCAGGACCGGCTGGTAATCACCGGCGGGAGCGCCGGGGGGCTGCTCATGGGCGCGGTCGCGAATCTGCGGCCCGATCTCTTCAAAGCGATCGTGACCTATGTTCCGTTCGTCGACGTCATGAACACGATGCTCGACGCCTCGCTGCCGCTGACGGTCGGCGAATATCTGGAATGGGGCAATCCCAACGAGAAAGCCGCCTACGACTATATGCGGAGCTATTCGCCCTACGAGAACATCGAGCCCAAGGCCTATCCGTCGATGCTGGTTCGGACTTCGCTCAACGACAGTCAGGTCATGTACTGGGAGCCGGCCAAATATGTGGCCCGGCTGCGCGCGCTGAAGAGCGATCGGAACCCGCTGCTCTTCAAGATCAAACTGGAACCGGGCGGACACGGCGGAGCTTCGGGACGCTATGACAAGTTGAGAGACCTGGCATTCGATTATGCTTTTATCCTCAACCAGCTGGGTTTGGCGGGATCAGGAAAAGGAGATCCGGAAAGCGCGAGCGAAAGACGCTGATCGAGGCCGCTCGATCCTCGCCGTCGGTTCGATTCGCTCGACCATATTCCATTTCGGTATTTGTTGAATATATAATCGGCTTTTTTACGGCCTTCGAGCCAAGTTGTCACTTGCTCGGCAATCAATGTGTATCGGTCGTCCCATCGATCTAACTCCCCAACACATGTGCAAGCGTGGTTGGGGAGTGTATGCAGTTTTCGATCATTGGCAAAACCGTCTCAGCATTCGGCCTGGCAATCCTGGTTCAGACCACCCTCTGCTTCTTTTCTTACCGCAGCGCCAACGGTGTCATCGCCGGCGCCG
>DATEFT010000457.1:0-4297 GCA_035280505.1 Blastocatellia bacterium
AATGCGGATGACGATGAATTCCGCCGGGCTGCCCGGCGCCAATCCGATCTCGGTCACGACCCGGCCCAACTCGCGCTCTTCGGGCGGATTGGTCTCGGCGTCGCATTTGACATAGAAAGCCTGTTCCGGCGTGAGGCCCGCCAGCGCGCCGTCCTGCCACAGCTTCAGCAGGTAGATCGTCAATTCGCGTTGAATCCGGACCCACAACCGCGCCTCATTCGGCTCATAAGAGGCCCAGGCCATGTTCTGCTCGATCCAGCGGCGCAGCGTCAGGAACAGGCGCCGGACATTGACATAGCGCCATTCCGGCTGGCGGCTGAGCGTGCGCGCCCCCCAGACGCGAAGGCCCCGGCCCCGAAAAGCACGCAGGCAATTGATGCCCTCCGGATTGAGCTCATCCTGCGATCGATTGTCGAGGGGAATGGCGGTCTCCGCTCCCCCGTCGCTCACGCCCAGGTCCAACACGCCGAAGACCTCCTCATTGGCCGGCGCCTTGAAGACCCCGGCCTTGGCATCCGTTCGAGCATAGATGCCCGCCACGTGGCCGGATGGGGGAACGAAGCGATTCTCCGAGCGGCCGGTGATCCCGAGCCCGCTGATCCGGAGCCCCATGATCTGGAGCCACGGATAGTAGATCGCGCCGTTGACCGGTTCGGCCTGCCCGACCGTCAAATCGCGGCGGTATTGCAGGAGCCGGTTCAGATCCGACTCCGGCGGCGCATCGAGGATCGCCAACCGGGTGCCCAATTGCGCGCATTGCCGCAGCATGGCCTGCTGGACGCGTTTGACGGCCTCCAGGTCGAGCGCCCCGGTCGGAGACGACCGCAAGGTCATGACGTCCGGGACGGCGAGCAGGTCCAGATCTTCCCAGAGCGCCAGGGACTCGAGCGCCGCCAGCAACGCCGTTTCGCGCCCGGACTCTTCGGTATTGGCCGCGCGCGCCACATAGCAACGCCGCCCGCCGTTATCGAAAAATCCGGCCACTGCTTCGGCCAGGTAACCGGCGCCCTCCGCGGCGAGGCTGAACTTCGTGGCGAACTCCTCCTTGCGGCTCAGAGCCACCGGTTGATTGGGCGGCGTCGGCGACGACTCTCCGGCCAGCCCCACAAAACCGGGCACACCCGTCTCCAGTCTGGCCTCGGGTTTGAGGAAGACCTCCTGACGATAGACTCCCGGACTTCGGTATTGGGATGCCATCGGATCGCCTCCACCTCTCCGTCTACTTGCCCGGCGCCGAGAACTGGCTGATGCGGAAGATGACGAACTCCGCGGGCCGCACGATCGCCACGCCGATCTCCGTCACCACCTGACCCAGTTCGCGCTGTTCCGGCGGATTGTTTTCGGCGTCGCACTTGACGAAGAACGCCTCCTGCTCGGTGGTGCCGAAGAGCGCTCCCGAACGCCAGACGCCGGTCAGAAAGGCCGTCACGTTGCGCGTGATCTTCTGCCACAGCGCGGGGGTGTTCGGCTCGAAGACCACCCACTGCGTCCCCTCGTCGATCGATTCGCGCAGAAAGAGCAGCGTGCGCCGCACATTGATGTATTTGAGATCGGCGTTCGCATCGCCGCCGACCGTCCGCGCGCCCCAGACCGTGAGGTTGCCGTTGAGGTCGCGGATGCAGTTTACGCCGTGCGGATTCAGACCGTCCTGTTGAGCCTTGCTGATCCGGTACTTCAGCCCCAGCGCGCCCAGCACCGGTTCGTTGGCCGGAGCTTTAAAGACGCCTCGTTCCGTGTCCACCCGGGCATAGATCCCGGCCAGATGGCCGCTGGGCGGCACAAAGACCAGCCCGTCGTTCTTCTTGGTCAGCTTCTCGACCGGGTCGAAGACCTGGATCCAGGGCACATAGAAAGCGGCATAGTCGGAATCGGGCGGCACCTTGCTGCCCCCTCTGGCCAGTTGAATCAGGTCGAGGTTGTGGTCGGCGTCCTCGATCGTCTCGTCGCTGTCGAGAATGGCGAAGCGGTCCTGGGTCTTCGTCTGGCAGTGAATGACCAGGGCGCTGCGGGTATTGGCCGCGATCAACCCCGGGGCGGCGACGACCGCAATCTCGTCGATGGCTTCGAATTTGACCAGGAACTTCGGGAGGTCATCCTCCGTGGCCACGCGCATGACATAACAGCGGGTGCCGCCGTTATTGAAGAAGCCATAGACCGCATGCGTCAGCTTTCGGTGTCCGGCATCGGCCGAGAAGTCGCCGAAGAACTTCTTGTAGTCGCTGAAGGTCGTGCAGAGCTTCACGACTCCGGCATCGACCGGGGTGAATTCGTACATGTAATCGACGCTGATGCTCGCTCCCGCGGCGGGAGCGGCGGTGAAGATCACCTTTCCGCGCTTGTTGGGATCGTCGTTATCCAGCTTGGCCGTCGCGTCGATCTTCCCGTTGACCCGGACCTCGAAGGTACCGGCGGTTTCGACCACCGGATAGACGCTCAACAGAAACTCTTTGGGATCGGTGGCGGGGACCGGGGTCTCATTGGTCACGGTGTAGAGCGGAGAGGTGAGCTTATTTCCGACCACACCGATGAAACCCGCCGTGCTGGTGCCGACTCCGGCAATCGCTTTGACGGCCGAGGGAACCTCCTCGACATAGACACCTGGTGAAAGATACTGTGGCATAGCACACTCCTTTACTCGGATGGTTAATCGATCCGCAAATACGAGCTGTCGGCCAATCAGCCTGTCTTTGCGCACTGTCGCGCAGTCGTTCGACGCGTCGTCATCGCCCGCGGTCAGGGCGGCGGCGGCCTGGTCAGGGCCACATTCAGAGTCTGGACCGCGCCGGCCTCGTTGAGCACGACGTTCTGAGCCGCCGGTTGAAATCCCTGGGCCGAGACGAGCACGGTGCGCGTCCCCTTCTCCAATCCGGCGAGCAGGTATTCCCCCTGCGCGTCGCTGAAGGCCCTTTCGCCGCTGCCCCGGATCCGGACTTCGGCCATCTGCAGCGGGCCGGCGCCGGGCCCCGTGATCCGCCCTTTAACCGTCGTCGAGGGCAGGGCGATCGTCGTCGTCTCGAACGTGATCTTGCCGTTCGCGCCGACGACCACCATGGCCTGGGCCTGAGCCGTCCCGTAGCGGCTGCCGCCGCTCGGCAGCGAGATCTTGAGGGTGTAACGTCCGCCGGGCAGATCCAGAAACTGGAAGGCCCCGTCCGCCGAAGTCCGGGTCCGATCGAGACGCTCGGCCAGCGTCGGCCAGCGGTCGCCGAACTGAATCCGGTGGATCGCCAGCAACTCGTTGAAGACCGCCGGGCCGGTCTCGATCTCCACCCACGCGCCGCGCAGACTGCCGCTCGTCTGCACATCGACGACCTTCCCGGCGATTGCAACCTGATGGCGAATGCCGCTCACTCTGTTCACGGTGTTCCTCCAGGTTGGGGCTCGTCCTTGCCGATGAAAGAATCGCTCACCGGCGGTCCGAGATCTTCCGGTCTGAAGGGCTCGACCCCGATGGTGACGGTATAGTTGAGCGCGGCCTTCGGTTTGCCGCCGAGCGCCTGCCAGAACTCGCCCAGACTCTGCAACCGTCCCGGCTGCAGCGTGACCGCCGGCAGGGACGGCTCCTGCCCCTTCAAGGCGCCCTGCAACAGGACCGACGGAATCACGGGATGGCGCAACAGGACCATCATCACCTCGCTCAGCAACATGTGCTCGTCTTTGGCCGGATTCGTCGACGCATCGCTGGGCCAGGCCGTAATCAGGTAAGAGCAATCGACCCGCACCGGCGAGCGCCGCTGCGAGACCAGACCGTTGCTCTGCCGCTCGACGATCCATTCGTTGCTCCGCAACTCCCGGTTCTCGCGCACGTCGTAGAGAAACAGGTCGATCGCCGGCAACGTCACCGACGACGGCGGGAAGTTGTCGTCCGGCGCGGCGAAGCTGATCGCCACCTGCCCCACCAGCGAAGCGGGCAGCTCGCGCCTGAGCAATTGTTCCAGAGTGCTGTCGAGATCGTTGATCATGGATCTAACTTCCAGTCATTCGCCCTTCTGAGTTATGATCCTGGTTCGGTACCGCTCGCGGTACTGATTCGTAATTTATGGCGACGTCACTCTTCAAGGTTAAAGTTCTGAGCAAACGGGAAGCCGTGTTGGTCTTGCGACTACGCATCATTTCGGCCGAACAACCCGACTTCTGCCGAAGTAAAAGCTTCGCGCTGATGTTACTGCTCGATCCGATCATCTATCGGATGGTTGAAGACGCGCCCCTCGCACAGCAGGTCTCTTCCGAAAACATCCTCGACGTCAACTGGGTCTCTCAACATCTCGACGAGTACATCAAAGAGTGCCGCCTCTCC
>DATEFT010000458.1:0-6157 GCA_035280505.1 Blastocatellia bacterium
CTTCTTCGGTTCGCCGCCCTCGACCGGGATTTCGATCAGATCCTCGCCCTTGAGGGCCAGCAGCTTCCGGTCACCGGCCAGGAAGATCGGCGAACGGTAACCGCCGGTCCTGGTGATCCGGCGAGCGGCGCGAGTCTCCAGATTGACGATCCAGAGGTCTCCGGCGAACGCCCCTTCGTCCGCTTGCTTCCGGTCGATGACGGCGGGTTGCCGGACGGCGGCAGTCGGCGCCGAAGCCGTCAGCAGAACGAGCGCGAGCAGATGGTTCAGAATCGGCATAGTCGATACCTTATCGAAAATAGAGCCCGGAATAAAGACCGGAAACGCGGGGCCGATCGAAATCGTCTTTATCTCTCACGCCCCCACTAAATGTTGGGGGCGGGACCCTCTTTTCTAACCCGGATTTGCTGGCTTTTTGGTGGGGAGAGATAGCATGATTTATCGAAAGCCAGGCGCAGTTGAGTGAAGAGTCATAAGTGTCGGTGAGGCACTGAATAACCAAATTTCGGAGGGCCTTAAAATGAGAAAGACGGGCACGGTGTTGTTCGCCCTGACCGCCGGTTTGATGGCGGTCTTCGCTTTCGGATTGGGGACCAGCGCGCAACAGGTCGATTATCCAAAGACCCCCAAGGTTGACCACGTGGATACTTATCAGGGAGTCCAGATTGCGGATCCGTATCGCTGGCTCGAAGATGACAACTCGCCGCAGACTGCCGGTTGGGTCGAGGCGCAGAACCGGGCGACCTTCGCCTATCTCGACAAGATTCCTTATCGCGCGAAGCTCAAAGATCGGTTGGAGCGGCTCTACGACTATCCGAAGTACTCCGCTCCCTTCAAAAAAGGCAACCGCTTCTTCTTCTACAAGAACAGCGGCCTGCAGAATCAGAGCGTCCTGTATCTGCAGAACGGGCTGGACGGGACCCCGGAGGAGTTGATCGATCCGAACCGGCTCTCGGCCGACGGCACTTCCAGGCTGACCAGCTTCGATCTGTCGAAGGACGGCAAGTATGCCGTCTACGGCGTCTCGAAGGCGGGGTCGGATTGGCAGGACTACTACGTCATGGAGATCGCGACCAAGAAGACGCTCTCCGACCGTCTGGAATGGATCAAAGCTTCGGGCGCCGCGTGGTACGGCCACGGATTCTTCTACAGCCGGTACGATGAACCGGAGAAAGGCCATGAGCTTTCGTCCAAGAACGAATATCAGAAAGTCTATTATCACCGTCTCGGGACGCCGCAGTCCCAGGACGAGCTGGTCTATCAGGATCTGACCAATGCCCAGCGCTTTCATCGCGTCGAGGTGACCGAGGACGAACGCTTCGCGTTCCTCTATCTGTCGGAACGCGGCAAGGGCAAGAAGGGCAACGCGGTCTCCTATCGAGATCTCTCCCGTGGCGAAAAGAGCTTTACCCCGGTCATCGCCGAGATCGGCGATCACTCCTTCGAAGTGCTGGACAACGTCGGCGACCAGTTTCTGATCCAGACGAACCAGGGGGCGCCGAACGACAAGGTGATCCTCTACGATCCGAAAAATCCCGAAGAGAAGGATTGGAAAGTGATCCTGCCCGAAAAGAGCGAGCCCATGCAGCGGGCCCGGATCGCGGGCGGAAGGCTCTTCGTCTCATATCTGAAAGACGTCGCCTCCAGGGTCTACGTCTACGGCCTCGACGGCAAACTCGAGAATGAAGTGAAACTGCCCGGACTCGGCTCGGCTGCCGGATTTGGCGGCGACCGTGACGACAAGTTCGTCTTCTACACCTTCACCTCGTTCAACTATCCGCCGACGATCTTCAAGTACGAGATCGCGACGAAGAGATCGACTCTCTTCCGGGCGCCCGGCATCCCCGATTTCAAACCGGCCGATTACGAGACCAGGCAGGTCTTCTACACGAGCAAAGACGGCACGCGCGTCCCGATGTTCCTGGTCTACAAGAAGGGGCTGAAACTGGACGGCCGCAATCCGGCACTGCTCTACGGATATGGCGGATTCAACATCACGACCTCGCCGGGTTTCAATTCTCTGCGGCTCGCGCTGCTGGAGCAGGGATTCGTCTATGCCTCCGCCAATCTCCGCGGCGGCGGCGAGTACGGCGAGAAATGGCACGAGGCCGGCACGAAGCTCAAAAAGCAGAACGTCTTTGACGATTTCATCGCGGCCGCCGAATGGTTGATCGCGAACAAATATACCTCGCCCGAGAAACTGGCGATCAACGGCGGATCGAACGGCGGGTTGCTGGTGGGGGCGGTCATGAACCAGCGGCCGGAGTTGTTCCGGGCGGCCATCCCGCAGGTCGGAGTCATGGACATGCTGCGGTTTCAAAAGTTCACGATCGGCTGGAATTGGATCGCCGACTACGGATCGAGCGACAATCCGGAGGAGTTCAAAGCGCTCCGCGCCTATTCGCCGCTGCACAATATTCGTCAGGGCGTGAAGTATCCGGCCACCCTCATCACCACCGCCGATCATGACGACCGCGTGGTGCCGGCGCATTCGTTCAAATATGCGGCGACCTTGCAGGAGAAGGCCGCCCCGGGAACTCCCGTGCTCATTCGGGTCGAAACGAAATCGGGCCATGGGGCCAGCAGCACCGCCAAGACGATCGAACAGACGGCGGACATCTATGCCTTTCTGCTCCACAGTCTCGGCGTCACGCCGAAAGCGGAGAAGCTGGCCGTGCGGTAGATGACGTACGGCCGAGTCAGTACCACGAGCGGTAGCGAGCGGATCTCTCACAATCAATCAATGGTGAGAGATCCGCTCGCTCGCGGTTCTGATTTTTATGAAGATTATTCCGGCGCGGAATAGTCGAGAGGCGCCGCCTCTTTCCCGGGCGGTGTCGCCGGCGGCTTCGGCAACGGCGCACCTGCCGGGACGCCCGGCGGCAGCCCGACCTTGGTGGGAAGCCGTTTTCCGCGTTTGAGGGGAGGGAGGCGCCGCCCGCTGTTCTTGGGCTCCGGGGGCTGCTCCACGGCCTCTTTCTTGATCCCCGGGCGATCTTTGACGGCGATGAATTCCGAGCTATTGAGATTGTATTCCGATTTGTACGGAAGGCGGATCAGGAGCTTGCGCGTATCTTGAATTCGGTCTTCGTTGATTGGATGAGTGCGAAATAACCGCTCCAGCGGAAAGCGGGTCTTCTTCTCCTGCGCCTTGGCCTTCTCGAGAAAAGAGATCAGCGCCTGCGGATCGTAGCCGGTCTTCCAGAGATATTGCACGGCCAGCCGGTCGGCCTCTTCCTCCGCGCCGCGCGAGAATCTGAAGGTGATCACTCCCGCCGCCTTGTTGAGCGGACGCGCCGAGCCGCCGAAGAAGTTGACGGACCGCGTGACCCAGCCGATGAGCTCGCGTCTCGATACCTGTTCAATGCTGTGCCGAGCGGCGATGTGGGCCACTTCGTGGGCGATGACCGCCGCCAACTCCGCCTCATTCTCGGTGGCCTCGATCAGGCCGCGGTTGACGAACAGAAAACCTCCGGGCAGTGAAAAGGCGTTGATCTCGGGTGAGTCGATCACTTTGGCAGTGATCAGCATTTTGCTGTCCGAATTGATGGCGATATTCTGCGCCACGCGGTTGACCAGCCCCAGAATCACCGGGTCGTTGACCATGATGGCGTTCTTCTCCACCTCGGCCGCCAGCAACTTTCCGAACTCCACCTCTTTCTCCAGCGAAAAGATATTGATCTGGCGTTTGTTGATATCCCGATCGCCGATCTGGGTCGGGTCCTCTCTCTCCTTGAGCGGCTTCTGGCCATCAGCCGCCAGTACCGCCGAGACGATGACCAGAGAAGTCAGCGGCGGTACTAGAAATTGTTTGATTAGGCTCATCTTTCCCCTTCCGAATTCTCCAGGTCTTGATCGCCGGAACGTCTTGAGGATTTGCAGGCGTTGGAATTTCGGAACACACCAGAGAGTTTTCATTATCTAGCACCTGTATCACCTGACGAGAGCCAAAGTCTCTGCTTCCGACTTTCGGGGGACTCCCTGCAACACGGTACTAAGCATGTCTCGCTTATTTATAGCCTTCACTCTCCGAAAACACAATTGGGAAGAATCACAAAAACTGCGATTTTGCCCACAATTTTACAAAAATTGGCGAGCCACCGGGTTTTATTCTTCAATAAAGTCTTAGCGGGCGGAATCTCTTTTGAATATTTCTTATTGGAAGCGCCGAGATCTCGCAATCTCCGCGTAGTTCTCGACTAACTCAGAGGTGGATGGAGTTATGGCTCACTGTACCTAAAATTACGTTACCCCGGCGGTCTGGAGGGGGGATCAATTGGTATTATTAACGATTTAACGGCGCGCCCGGACGGGATCGTCACTTCAGCTTCGAGGCCCATTCGCGCGCGACGCGCGCCATCTCGACGAAGACGTCTTCCTCGCTCTGGCGCGAGCGTTTGAGGATGCGGAAACCATGATCCGCGGTCTCCAGCCGGTGCAGGGTCGCGCGGCGGCCCAGTTTTTGACCAACGGTTTGCAGCAGCTTCAAATCCGCCAGCTCGTCGCGCGTGCCGCTCAGAAAGAGCATTGGAACTTTGACCGCTTCAAGATGGTCGGCGCGCCTGGTCTCCGGTTTGCCGGGCTGATGCAGCGGGAAGGAGCAGAAGATCAGGCCCCGGACGTGATCGAGAGGCGCCTCCGAAGCCGCCGTCGAAGTCATGCGTCCACCGAAAGAGTGGCCGCCGGCCAGCAGCGGGAGATCGGGAGCCGCCTGATGCGCGGCGGCGACCGCCGCGCGCACGGTGGCGGTGCAGACCTCCTGCGAGTCGCGCCCCCGGCCATACTCCATGTAAGGGAAGTTATAACGGAAGGACGCGATGCCGGCCTCGGCCATCCGCTCCGCGATAGTCTGAAGCAGGGCATGCCGCATATTGGTGCTGGCTCCGTGCCCCAGGACGAGCAGGTGGCCGGCGTCGGCGGGTCGCATCAACAAGGCCGAGACCTCGCCCTTTTCAGGCGTGGCCAGGAACTTGGTCTCTACTACTTGGTGTGCCATTTTATCGTCTCGATGTTGCTCGAAATTCTTTATAATTGGACGCTTTATTAACTATAGTACTTGATCTTTATAATGCGAAACCGCGAAACACGCGTAATCAATTAATTTCGCGTATTTCGCGTATTTCGCGGTTAATCCCGAAATCTTAAGTGGTTCAGTCAACCAAATATTCAGTATGGGTTCAGACGCCAATCTCGCTATCGATGCACTCTATCGTTCCGATTGGGGCCGGATCGTCGCCGCCCTGATCCGGCTGGTCGGAGATTTCGACGTGGCCGAGGAGGCGGCGCAAGAGGCCTTTGCGATCGCGGTCAACCAGTGGCCGGAATCGGGCGTGCCCGAGTTCCCGCGCGCCTGGATCATCCAGACGGCCCGGAACAAGGCCATCGATCGAATCAGGCGCCGAACGCGGTTTGCGGAGAAGCTCGAATCGTACGTCGCGTCCGGGTTGATCCCGACCGTCGAGGAGCCGAATTACGGGACGAGCGAAATTCCCGACGATCGCCTGCGGCTGATCTTCACCTGTTGCCACCCGGCGCTGGCGCCCGAGGCGCAGGTCGCCTTGACGCTTCGGATGCTGGGCGGCCTGGAGACCGATGAGATCGCGCGCGCGTTTCTGGTGCCGACCACGACCATGGCCCAGCGGTTGGTTCGCGCCAAGCGAAAGATCCGCGATGCGCGCATCCCCTATGTCGTGCCCGACACCGATGCGCTGCCCGCGCGGCTGGGGGCGGTCCTGACGGTGATCTATCTGGTCTTCAACGAGGGTTATGCGGCGACCCGAGGCGGGCCGCTGGTGAGAGCCGATCTCTGTGCCGAGGCCATCCGGCTCGGGCGCCTCGTGCGAGCGTTGATGGCGCCGCAGCCGCCGGGAGAAGCCACGGCGCTCCTCGCCTTGATGCTGTTGCACGATTCACGGCGCGAGGCCCGTCTGGACGAGGCCGGGGATGTCGTCCTGCTGGAAGAACAGGATCGCGGCCGTTGGAACGGGCCGCAGATCGCCGAGGCGCTGCCGCTCGTCGAGGAGGCGCTTCGCGGAGGAGCCGGGCCCTTCGCGCTGCAGGCGGCGATCGCCGCCCTCCATTGTCAGGCGGCGCGCGCCGAAGATACCGACTGGCCTCAGATCGTCGGGCTCTACGATCTGCTCGAACGGCTCCAGCC
>DATEFT010000459.1:0-11934 GCA_035280505.1 Blastocatellia bacterium
GACAGCTATCTGCGGACGGGGCAATCCGACCTCGCCCTCAAGACGCTGGAGATCCAGGGAACCGAGGCCGAGAACAGCTATGAGCTGGCGGAGGCCAGAGCGGTGATCCTCGCCGAACTCGGCCGCCTGGACGAAGCCCGAACGGAGTATCAGAAGGCGCAACAGATCGCCGTCAAGCAGGGCGACCGTTCATCGGCGGTGAGGGCGAAGGTCAATCTCGCCGGAACGTACATCGATACGCAGCGGGCGAGCGAGGCTCAGGCGATCATGGCCGAGGTCCAGGAGACCTCCGGGCTCAGCCGAGCGGTTCGGGATCTGACCCAGTTGCACCGGGCCGAACTCGCCGAACTAAATAAGGATCCTAACCGCGCGCTGCAACTCTACGAAGAGTTGACCCAAGCCCAGAGCCCGGACCAGCACGATCCGGATCTCTATCGCAAATGTTACCACCTCGCGCGGGCGATCGGCGACGAGACCCTCGCCCAAAAGCTCTTCAAGAGATCCGAGGAGGAAGCGCTCCTGATTCTCTCAAAAGGAGAGGTCTTCTCGCTGGAGAGTCTGGCCAGGTTATATCTGGAGGCGGGCACCAATCTCGAGCAGGCCGAGAAATATGCGCTCCGGAATCTGGAGGTCAAACAGGATCGATCGGCTCGAGAGACGCTGAACCAGGTCCGGCAGCGGCTCTCCGCCCGGCTGCATTAAATTAAACCGCGCGAAAGACGCGAAATCATCCGGTTTTCGCGTCTTTCGCGTCTTTGACGGTTGAAGAGATCAGAAGGTTCGTAATTCACGGACGCCGGCCGTATCCCAGATCTTGATGGTCTTGTCATGACCACCGCTGGCCAGAATGCGGCCGTCGCTATTCCACGCCACCGACCTGACGGAAGCGGTATGCCCCTTGAGCGTGCCCAGGTCGCGGTCGCCGTCCGCATTCCAGAGCCGGATGGTCCGGTCGGAACTCGCGCTGGCCAGGGTCTTGCCGTCACTGCTCCATGCCACATCGGTTACCGCATCAGCATGCCCCTGCAGCGTGCGCAACTCCTTGCCGCTGGCGGCATCCCAGAGTTTGATCGTTCGATCCCAGCTCGCGCTGGCCAGGGTCTTGCCGTCGGGGTTCCACGCCACTGAGGGAACGGTAAAGGTGTGGCCCTGAAGCGTCCGCAGTTCCCGGCCACCGACCACATCCCAGAGCCTGACCGTCTTGTCGGAACTCCCGCTGGCCAGGGTCTTACCGTCGCGGCTCCACGCCACCGACATGACTCCGCCGGTATGGCCCCGCAGCGCGCGCAACTCCTTATCGCTGGCCGCATCCCAGAGCCTGATCGTCGTGTCTTCGCTGGCGCTGGCCAGGGTCTTGCCGTCGGGGCTCCAGCTCACCGACACTACTTTGTCCGTATGCCCTTTGTAGGTGTGCAACGCCTGGCCGCCGGCCGGATCCCAGAGCTTGACCGTCTTGTCATGACTGGCGCTGGCCAGCATCTTGCCGTCGGGGCTCCACACTACCGAACGAACGGTCGCAGTATGCCCCTGAAGGGTGCGGAGTTCCTGGCCGCCCTCCGCATCCCAGAGCCTGATCGTCTGGTCGTCACAGGCGATCGCCAGAATCTTGCCGTCGCCGCTCCACGCCACCGACAGCACATAGGCGGGGAGCGTCTTCGGCGCCCCTTTCCCGGAGGCATCCGACTGAGCACTCAGCCGGCGATCGGAGATCGACAGCAACACTATCAAGATCGGGAGGAGGATTGTGATCTTCAAGGTACTTGACTCCGGTTGATCGGAATAGTTATTGGTAACGGACGCCCCTCACCCTTCCGGATCCGGAATCGGTTACCCCGAATTCTGGAACCATCCACCATCTACATAATAAGGCAGGAATAGAGGCTCCAACAGCTAAGCCTCGATCTTTTTTAATCCGGAAGCCCGCCCGCTCTCTTCAACCCGGGCCAGCCGGGGCCCATTGCTTCAGTAATTGGGCGGTGGCCGGATCCGCCGGGAAGAACGATTCGATGGCGAGCTCGGCGAGAGTGATGTCGATCGGAGTACCGAAGATCGTCGAAGTGCTGATGAATGAAAGTTCCATCCGATCGGTGCGCAGGCGGAATGGAATAGCGATCTGCGAACCATCGAGGCCGGCGATTCCCAGCGGCGCGGAGGGCGCCGGGAAGGCTTCCAGCTCTCTCTCCAGCTCGAGCAGGAAGGCATCGGCGGTGATCTCGATCTGGCGGCGCAGACGGACCAGCAGATGAGCCTTCCATTCGCCCAGATTGACGATCTGCGGGGCCAACCCGTCGGGATGCAGGCTCAGGCGCAAGACGTTGACCGGCGGCCGCAATTGCGTCGCCTTGACATTCTTCAAGAGCATCTCGACGGCTCGATTGGCGGTGATCAAATTCCAATGCCGGTCCAGCACGAGCGCCGGATTCGGTTCATGTCCGCGCAAAATCAGGTCGATGGTCTCTCGGGCCGCCTCCAGCGCCTGATCGTTGAGCGAATGCTCCGGAAAAACGGCCGCAAATCCCGCCGACGTCAACAACAGGTTGCGTTCGCGCAGCGGAAGCGCGAGTTGCTCGGCCAGGTGTAGGATCATTTCACGGCTCGGGTTGGTGCGCCCCGTCTCGATGAAGCTCAAATGCTTCGGCGAGATGCCGGCGTCCAGCGCCAGATCGAGCTGGCTGAGCCGCCGGCGCCCGCGCCACTCGCGTAGAAGCTCTCCGATCTTTCTCGATTCGCCGATCTTCATTCGCCCAATCTACACCACAAAATAATCCGATTCCATTACCTCGCAGGTAATTGCTTTGGAGACCCGGATTCGGAAATGATGGGCTCGAAGGCGACGAAGCCTTCGGTGAAGGTCGATTCGTCGCCATAACCTGAAAGGAGATAAATTTATGCAGACGATTCGGATCTCGACGTTTTTGCGTTGGACGCTCCTGGCCGACGCGGCAACCTGCCTGGCGATGGGAGTGTTGATGACGCTCGGCTCGGAGAGGCTCGGCGACCGGCTGGCGCTGCCGACCTCACTCCTGTTCTATTCGGGATTGAGCCTCTATCCATTCGCCGGACTGCTCCTGTACCTCGCCACGCGCCGGAAGACGGCGGCCGCGCTGGTCTGGGCCCTCGTCATCGCCAATGCCCTTTGGGCGTTCGATAGCCTCGCGATTCTGCTGGCGGGCTGGGTGACACCCAATGGCTTAGGGCAAAGTTTCATCGTGCTTCAAGTTCTCGGCGTGGCGGTCTTGACCGCGCTCGAAGTCATCGGCCTCAAGCGGTCGGCAACGGAACTGAACGCCGCCATTCAGAACTAACTGACCTCTTCAGTCTTTCTTTCTCAACCGCGGCGGCATTTTGCCGCCGCCCGGCGATCGATTTCGCGTCTTTCGCGTGTTTCGCGGTTGGTAGACCGGTCTTCCCGGCCAAGAATCACTGCTGGGCCAGAAACGACCTGGCCTTTGCGAGTTCCGGCCGGCCGCCCTCGGCGCGGCCGCAGAGAGCCAGGAGTTTCGTATAGTAGTTCTTCGCGCTCTCCATGTCGCCCAACAGTTCAGCCGCGTGGGCGGCGCCATAGATTCCATTGTAACGGTTGGGCGAGTTGGCGAGCGAGGCTTCATACTCGCGCAGCGCCTGCTCCGGCCGATCCAGTTCCAGCAGGAGGTCTCCGAGTTGCTCGCGGGCGGGAATGATCGGGCCCGGCGTGACCGGGTGTTTTTCGGTCGCCTCTTCCAGTTCCACCGCGGAACGCATCAGCGTCAGAGCCTTTTCGTTGTCGCCCTCGGCCCGCGCCAGCCAGGCGGCCGCTTCGCGGCGCTGAATTTCGACCTGACCGGCCCAGTAAGGATCTTTGGCCTCGGCCAGTTTCGCTTGAATGGCCGTGAGATTCTCGAGATCGCCTTCAGCGGCGGCCGGGCGCCCGCTCCGCGCCGCTCCCATGGCGCGGGCGAAATGCGTGATCGCCTCGGCATATGGATAGCGCTTCCAGGGAAAGGTCTGCGGGCGAACCGTCAGCTCGGCGGCGGCCTCCCAGTGGCGCTTTTCGAGCCAGAAACGTGCCGGGACCGCCGCCAGGGCATAGGCCGCGGCGAAACTCTCCACGTCGACCCGGTCGACATGGGACAGCTCCTCCTCGATGGCCTCCGCCTTATAATCCTGCTGGCCCTGCAGGTAGGCGTAGACCAGGTAGTCCTGGGCATGGAGCCGGTCGAACGAGGTCGATCCGGGATGAGTGGCGGCGACGTGCCGCCGGGCGGCCTCGGCGGAGGCCAGGTTCGACTGAATCGATTCCTGCCAGAGCCCCAACCGCGTGAAGATATGCGAGGGCATATGCAGCGCGTGAGGTGACGAGGGAGCGATCTTGGCATAGCTCCGGGCCGCGGGCAGCGCGAGTTGCGCGAGCTGCGGATAGTCGAAACTGTGGATCAGGTAATGGGCGACTCCGGGATGCTCCGGCTCCTGCGGCAAGACCTGGTTGAGAATCTCGGCCGCCTGCTTCTGCCTGGCGTAGCTCTTGTCGGTCGAGACCGCAGTTCCGAGCAGGGCGAGCGAGTAGAAGATGGCAGCTTCCCGGTCCTTGGGATAGCGCCGGTAGACCTGCTCCATCGCCTGCGCATAGGCCTCGGCGCGAGCGCGGTGATTGACCTTGTCGGAATCCTGGTAGAAAGCCGCCAGCGCCCCGATGTAGTCCCGTTCGCGGTCGGTCTTGGTCTTCGCGGTCTTGGCCTGCTCGATCGCGGCCACCCCTCTCTTCAGTTCCGCCGGATCCGGCGGCGCCCAGATCGGGTGATAGTTGCTCATGGCCACGCCCCAATAGCCCATGGCACAACCGGAATCGGCCTTCGTCACCTCGGCGAAAGCCTTCTCCGCCTCCTCGTACCAGAATGAATGCAGGAGGGCGGCCGCGCGATTGAACTGCTTCTGCGCCGCCGGCCCGCAGGAGATGGTGAAGTTGACCTGCCCGAGCTTCTCGGAGGCCTCGTGCTGATGGTGATGTTGGTGAGTCTCCTGCGCCCTCACCCAGGAACCGCAGACCAACGCCGCGATGATGGCAAACAACCATGAATTAATGGATTTCATGACCGAACTCCTCAAAGAATAGCGTACCGTGTTTTCAGTCAGGATTTGGCTGCATGAGTCCAATATCATATCTAAGCGGGCGGAATTAGGCCACTCCCAACGATCAAAGTTCGCTAAGGATGATCATCAAAAGCCGCGAAACACGTGACAGGCGCCAATTCGGCGTCTGTCGCGTGTTCCGCGGTTGAAAAGCCGCAGAGAGGGCGGCTATCGGGACTGGAAGAGACGCTCAAAGCTGGCGGTCGCGGCGGGCGCTCCATTGTAGGTTCGACCAACGCACTGGTTCCCCGAGACCACGCCGACCCAGGCCGCCGCGTCGAGCGAGCGGCACACGCTCCGCGTGCCGTCCACGGTGACCGCCACCGGATGCAGGACGTCCGGCTCCGTCCGCCAGGCGATCCGCCCGCGATCGGCCTGGTAGAGCAGTTCGTAATCGTTCTCGCGCAGCGACTCGATCTCCCACAACTGGTCCGAGGCGCCGTCGAAGGGCTCCTGCTGAACGGCGGCGCTGTTGGCGCGACTCTGATCGGCCACGGTCAGCGAGAGGCCGCTGTGCAGGGCTCGCAGCGAGAAGGTATTGCCGGAACGGATCGCCTCCCACTTCTGATGGCGCCCGCCGTTGCAGGTGTTCTGCTGGACTCTGGCTCCGGCGGCCATCGAACCGCCCTGCACTTCGAGACACTTGCCGCTGTTGACGTTGACGATCTCCCAGTTGAGGCGGTCGTTCGAGCGCAGCCGCCATTGCTGGTTGGCCTTTCCCTGGCAGCCATACTGCTGCACCGTGGCGCCGTCGCTGGTCGATTCGCGATCCACATCGAGACAGCGGCCCGAGTGGTAGGCGGAGATCGCGGCCGGCGCCAGCGTGGGCGAGGCCGGCGGCGCCGATCCATCAACCAGTTCGCAGACGCCGTTGCGCTCGAAACCGAGCTGATGCCCGCGGCGGCTGCGGCAGAGCGGCAGCCCGGCCTGCGCCTCGACGTTGCGCGACCGATCCGAATACTCGAACTGAAGGACGTCGAACGGACTCTGCGGCACCCAGCGGACGCGATTCCGGTCGCCCGGCACCTCGCGGTCGCGCGCGGTCCGCCAGAGATCGACCACGCCGCGAGCCGAACGGTAGAGCGGCTCCAGATCGGCCAGGGTCAGCCCCACCAACCGCAGATCCTCGAAGAAGTCCGGCATGAGCCCCACGTGCATGAGCCCCTCGTTGTTATAGTCCCAGGTTCGAGTCATCCAGTTGTAGCGCGGAATCCGGGCCGGACCGGCGATGGCCGCCGGCACGAGCTGACCGGGCAGCGTGAACGGATAGGCGATGGGCGCCGGCTGCGGAATCGGCTGGCCGTTCACGGCCGTGCGCGGCTGGCAGGCGCTGGAACCGAAGCGCGGCTCGGGCCAGGCCGAGAAACCGTTCCAGTCGGAGCCGAGCGCGAGATGGCCCATGGCCCCCGAGAGCCCGCCGGCCAGGTTTCGCGCGTAGAGGTAGGCGTTGGCCCACGGGCTCGCGCCGCCGCAAGCGAGCGGAATCTGCACCGGCGTGGTCTTGTTCGGCGAGAACTCTTCCGACCCCGTCCCGACGCTGATTCCGGCGATGCCGCCGACGCCGAGGATGCGGCGAACCTGGCCGGTCTTGCGCAGGAACTCCGTCTGGCTGGAGTCACGCCGCAGGTCGAAGAAGTTGATATGGCTCGCGAGCACCGGGTAGTTGCGCGATTCGGCAATATTGAGCGTATCGTCGAAGGCCTTCCACGACAGATGCTCGGTGTCGACCAGCATCCCGCGGGTCGTCAGCTCCTGGACCAGAAAGTTCCCGAGAGAGGTCAACCCGGTGGCCGAGCACTGCTCGGTGGTCTCGACACAATCTTCCGTGGCGCCGTTCGTCAGCGGGTTGAACTGGGCCGAGCCGCCGAACTGGTTGAGCTTGTGATGAATCGGGAAGACGTAGTTGACCCCCATCGCCTCCAGCCGGTTGAGCCCCTCGATGATGGTCTCCTGCGTGCAGGCCGGCCGGTCCGCATCGCAGTTGAAGAGATGCTGCAGTTCGGTCCCCAGGATGACGGCCAGCTTGCCTCCGGCGATGACGGCCGAGGCCTCGTCGGGATCGCGCACGATCCGATACCAGCCGCGGCCCGGGCCGCCGTAGCGCGCGTCGATGTAGTCCTGCATCCGGTAGGCTTCGCGCACCTGCCACTCCAGAGCCTCCATATCGTTGCCGGTGCGGCCGGCCGCCTTCACGGTCTGGGTCGGAACGTTGGCGATCAGCGGGATATCGTTCTCGCCGCGCCCGAACATGTCCTCGCTGTTCACCGCCAGCATCACCATCAACCGCAGCCCGCCCTGATAGGCCCGCAGCAACCAGTCTTCATAGACCTGCTGGTGGGTCGCGAGCACGCGGCTGGGCCAGTTCTGAAAGCTCGGCCAGCCCGCCTCGCCGTGAGTGGTGAGGCCGAGCAGCCCGCCCAGGATATCGCCGTCGAAGAACGCTTCGCTCTTGTCATGGCCCAATTTCATCGACTGCGGGATCGGTCCGAGGACCTGTTCCGGAAGGCCGAAGGCTCCGCCCCAGAGCACGGACCCGCCGAAACCCAGATGGCCCATCTGATGGACGTGGAGATCGGCATATCCTTCCAGCGGATCGCCGGACTTGAGTTGCCCGTCGCCTCCGCGGCGCGGGGCGGCCGGCGGAACCGCCAGGCACGAGGTATCGGGAACGTTCCACTGACCGTACTCCCCGAACAACCCCAGGTTCACGCAGCGGTCGGGACGCGGAAAATCGATGCCCATCACATTCCGAGGCGCATTCTGGCAGGCGAAGTCCCAGCTCGTGCCCGCGGGAATGTTCATCAACCTGGCCGAGACCTGCCGCAGACCGGGGCCGACACACCCATCCTTTTGGAGGGGTGTCCACTTCCACGGGTTCGGCGTCTGCGTCCGGGCCGCGGTCGAGAGTCCGGAGACCAGAAAAATGCTGAGAAGGCCGGTAACCAAGCAATTAAATGGCGAAGACATGCTCTTCATGATGGCTCCTCTAATTTTTGGTAACTACTAAGCTGGTGGGGTGACTTTAATTACGAAAGACGCTCCAGTCGCGAATTTGCCGGATTCTCTGCGTATTTCGCACGTTTCGTGGTGCTGAAACGTGTGAGGTTCGGCCATTACTGCTCGGGAGAGATTTACTGGAGATTCCAAAATAGAACGAGAGGCCGATGTCGTCAAGAAATATTGAACCCGATCGCGGTTCGAGGCCGCCGAGGGGCCTTCTAATCCGGCGTAATTCTGGTAGATTGGTTATACCTGAACGAGAGATCCCAGACCGTGAATAGAACTATCAGGAGAACTCGATGAACATTCTCACGATCAACCTGCTGTTCAGCACCCTGGTCTTCTGGATTATCGCCAGGCTCTACCTGGTGCCGAAACTGCCGGAACTCGGGCCGCCGACGGTGCTGCCGCCGATTCTGCTGCTCCATTCGTTCCGGCACCTGGGGCTGATGTTTCTCGCGCCGGGTGCGACCTATGCGGGGCTCCCGGCGGAATTCGCTCAGCCGGCGGCCTTCGGAGACCTGCTGGCTGCCGTGCTGGCCCTGATCGCGATCCCGGCGGTAGTCCGGAATAGCCGCTACAGCCGGCCCCTGGTCTGGATCTTCAATCTGGAAGGAACGATCGATCTGATCGCGGCGATCACGCTGGCCACGATCCATGACGCGTCAACCTACATGGGTCCGGCCTATTGGATCCCGGCGTTCTGGGTTCCCGCGCTGCTGGTCACGCACTACCTGACCTTTGTGATCCTCCTCAAATACCGGACCGGGCCGAACCAGCCCGCGAGGGACCGCTGAGGACGTGGTCGACCAATCGATGACAAACCGCGAAAGACGCCAAAGACGCGAAAGCTCGATGATTTCGCGTCTTTCGCGGTTCATCCTTCCGGCCGTCGGCCCCAGGCCTGAACGATGCGCGGGACCGATGAGAGGGTCCGTGGATCCCCGGCGAAGTCGTACAGCTCCTGAACCAGCCCGGCGAGTTCCTCGGGAGTGGCAAGGCCTTCCTCGACCACGGCCTCCGCGATATTCTCCATGGTCACCGGCAGGATCAGTTTAACGTCGCCCTCCATGGCGATCGGTTGGACGACCTCCATTTCGAGATCCAGCAGGCGCTGCTCCTTGAGCAGCAGCGGAAGCCGTCGCCCGATGTTCGGGTCGCCTCCTCGTTTCCGCGAGACCGCGCAATACAACTCGAGGTAGCGATCGAAGGCCCGCGATTCCGGAAAGGCGAAGTGTCCGCTGAAATCGACGTCCTCGATGATCAGGAGCCCGCCCGGCCTCAGGCATTGATAGAGAGCCTCGACAATTCCGGCCGGTTCTCTCAAGTGGGTCAGCAGAAATCGCGCATAGACCGCATCGAACTTCAGTTCCGGGGCCCGTTCCCGAATATCGAGCACGCGGAACTCGACGTTGTCGATCCCGAGCCGGCGCGCCTCCTCGGCAGCCAGTTCGACCTTCGCCTGATCGAGATCCGCGCCCAAGACCTTTCCGGAGGGACCCACCCGCCGCGCCAATTCGAAGGTGACGTCTCCGCTCCCGCACCCGATGTCCAGGCAGCACATCCGCTCGGCGATCCGGACCCGATCAAAGAGCCGCGCGGTGCTGGCCCGCAGGATTCTGGAGACGATCTTCAACCGTTCTCTTCCTTCGATTCCACCCCGAATTATGTAATGCTGTAAGTTACCCATAGTTGACCTCGGAATAATGACTGCACGGGAAGTATACCATCGATCGAGATTGACCGGCTGCGAGAGCTGAAGGCGGCCATGATCGAGATCGACCGGTTTCCCGCCGCCGGCGCCGATGACGCGGTGATCAGCGAGGAGATCTTGCGAATCGCGACCGCCAGAGCGCTGACCCATCATGGACGGGAGGCCTTCGAAAAGATCGTCTCGATCGGTGACGGGCTGTGGGACGCGACGACCGCCGTCCGGCTGGGAATTCCCTTCCTCGGGATCGGTTCCGGCCACCGGGCCCAAAGGCTCCGCGAGGCCGGCGCGAACCAAGTCCTCGAGGACTACCGCGACCACGGCCGATTCATGCAAGACCTGGAAGAGGCTGAGATTCCCAGATCCGGGTGAGCCACGAACATTCAGGAGGCCGGACGGACGCGATAGGCGCATCTCCGGCCGCCGGAGACGATGTGCTCCTCGCGTTCGATCTCGACGTCGGGCCCGAGCACCTGGCGGAAGAGTTCGAGTTCGGCCGAGCAGATCCCCTGGCACTGAGCGGCGGCCACGCAGATCGGACAGTGATTCTCGATGAAGAGAAAGTTCCTTCTCCCGGCGGTCTGGACCTCGGCCATGTATCCCTCTTCGGTGCGGACGGCGGCCAGTTGTTGCAGCCGCTGTTTAAGCGGCGCCGTCGGCGTGATCCGCCCGGCATAGGCCTCTCGCTGGCGGGCGCCGCGAATCGCCAGGATCCGCTTCAGGCCCTCGGCCCCATACGCTTCGTCCACCGCGCTGATCAGCGAGACGTTGAGCTCCGCATAGGCGTCGGGAAAGAAGCAATCGGCCTCCGGGGTCAACTGCCAGTATTTGGCCGGACGCCCGACCGGCCCCGGCCGCTCCTCGACCGTCACGAACTTCTCCGCTTGCAGCGAGTAGAGATGCTGCCGAATCGCCATGGCCGTCAGCCCCAGCCGCTCCGCCAACCGCGCCGAGGTCTGGGGACCTTCCGTCTTCAGCAGACACAGCATTCGCCCGCGGGTCTTCTGATCTCCACCTGATGACCGTTCCTGTCTCATCGCCTATTTCTAAACATTTTGCTTGACAAAGTCAATCCGGCGCCCTATCCTGAATTTGTAAAGAAAATCCTTTAGAAACTCGATCGAGCGTGCCGCCCCTCCAGCCAACGATCGAATCGGTGATCGAATTGAATGGTCGAACTATCAGCAAAGGAGCTTGACGATGCAGCCGTTCCCACCACAGGTGACGACGGAGCTTGACGAAGAGACGGAGAACCGCCTCCACGTGGTCGGCATCAGCGGGAGTCTCAGACCCGGAAGCTATACCAGCCTGGCGGTCCAGATCGCCCTGCGGGGCGCGCAGGAGGCGGGCGCCCGGACCCGACTGATCGACCTCAGGAATTATCAGCTCGCTTTCTGCGACGGGAAGGGGAACGAGCAGGAATTCCCCGAGGACGTCTTCAAGCTGCGCCGGGAGGTGCGGCAGGCGTCGGGAATCATTCTGGGGACGCCGGAGTATCACGGCAGTTTCAGCGGCGTCTTGAAGAATGCCCTGGATCTCATGGGCTTCGATGAGATCGGAGGCAAGATGATCGGGCTGGTGGGCGTCTCGGGCGGCGTCCAGGGCGCCATTCACGCCATGGATGGTCTGCGGACTATCGGGCGGTCGCTTCACGCCTGGGTGATCCCCGAACAGGCGGCGGTGTCGGAGGCGTGGAAGGCTTTCGACCCATCGGGCGCCCTGAAAGACGGCGCTCTGGAGAAGCGGCTGAAAGAGGTCGGGCGCCAGGTGGCCCGTTTCGCCTACCTGCATACTCTGGAAAAAAATTGAGTCCGAGCTCCTGGAAATTGCGATCTTGTGACCCTCCCTGGATCTTGCTATCTTTACCCCCTCGGAATTTTGCAGATTAGGGAACCCGCTTGAAAGCTATACTCCAGGCATCGAAATTTCAGATGGCATTGGCGGCCGTGGCCGCCGTGGCCGCCATGCTCGGCGCTTACCAATGGGGGCACAGCCGTCCGCCGCGGATCGTCCTGTGGGCCTGGGAGCGACCGGAGAACCTGGAGTTTATCGATCCGGGGCGGATCGGCGTGGCGTTTCTGGCCCGCACGATCCGGCTCGAACTGAACGAGACTCTC
>DATEFT010000460.1:0-3004 GCA_035280505.1 Blastocatellia bacterium
CCCAGGCGTATGAGGTGGGTCTGTTGATTGGACACTTGAAGACGACCGATCGCAGCATCGTCTCGACGGCGCCGGTGAAAGCGGTGTTCGACGGAGCGTTCACCTACCAGGCCAATTTCGCCAAGCGAATGGTCGACGGCAAGGTCGCCTCTTTCCACTGGGAGGTGCTCTTGACGGGCGCGCCCAAGACCAATATCAGCTCCACGAGCCTCTTGCTGCCCAAGAACTATTCGACCCTGTTCATCACGCCCGGCGTCAAGCTCAAACTGCTGCCGACCGGGAGCATCTCACCCTACATCGCGACAGGCGCCGGTTACGGCCGGTACTCGGCGAGCGAGACGCTCACCAACGGCCAGCCCAACACCGGCGATCGCGGCAAGAACACCTTCGTCTATAACTTCGGCGGCGGATTGGATTTCAATATCCTGGGGCTGATCAGTCTGCGGGGCGAGGTTCGCGATTTCATCACGGGAAACCCTCGATTCAATACCAACTTCCTGACCAACAAGCAGCATAACATCTCGGTCGGCGCCGGGGTGGTCTTGCGCTTCTGAGCGGACCGGTTTACAGACCGCGAAACACACGAAAGACGCGAAATTATCCAGCTTTCGCGTCTTTCGTATGTTTCGCGGTCTAAATCTCAGATTCCCAGATCTATTCCATCTGGACGAATCTCTTGATGAGGGTCTTGATCAGGGCGACCTCGGTCACCGGGAAGTTGTAGTTGGGGTCCGCCGCCGAGGCCGGGATAAATTCGTAAGAGTCCAGTTTGAACTCCTTCTTCTCCTTGTCCTTCTTGTCCTCCTTCGCGCCCTTGCCGTAGAGCGAGAGGCCCAGCGCGAACTCCGGAATATCGAGACTCCGCTTGCCGAGCACCTGTCGTTCGGTCTTAAAGATCTCTTCATCGCTCTGTCCGGCGGCCTCGAAAGAGAGCTGCCCGTTTTTGACGATGAGCCAGCCGGTCCGGGCGTTGCTGGTGACGCGCCGCTCCTTGCGATCCAGTTTCTGGCCGAAGATCCCGCGGAACCGGGCCTCGCCGCCGAGTTTCAGGGACTTGATCGCCAGATCGATCGCGGACTCCGAATCCTTGCGATAATAGAGATTGATGACGGCCAGCATGGACAGCGCCTGGGGCCGGTCCGGCTGGACCTCGCGCAGTTGTTCCAGAAGCTGGGCGGCGGCGCGAATCCTCTGATCCGTAGCCTGAATGTTATCGAAGGACCTGAGCCGTTCGATGTTGTTGTTGAAGGAGTCGTAGAAGTCCAGGTTGCCGGGCTCGCGGATGGCCTCGTAAGCCCGTCCCAGTTGTTCGCGGTAGCCCTCCTCGGTGAGCCCCTTACGGACCACGTTCACGCGGTAGTTGCTGGATCGATTCGCACTGCTGACCACGCACAACGTATAGTCGCCGGGTTTCGGAAGCACCAACTGCTGAATGGGCACGTCGCTGGCGGAGGCCGGAGCTTCGAACTTGAGCAGGGTCCCCGATTGATCGTAGAGTTCGAGGAAGAGATCGGTCGTCTGCAGAGATTGAAAATCGAATTGAACGACGTCGCCCCCCAGGGCCCCCTTGATCAGATAGGGATTGAAGAACCCCTTTCGGCCGGTCTCACAGAGCGCCGTCTCCGGATTCAGTTTACCGCTCAGCGAGGCTCCGATCTTGACCTCCGGCGGAGGAGCGGATGACGGTTTGCAGGTCGGCGGGGCCGCCGTGCTGACCGCCGGGGCGGGCTGCCCGCGCGGGACCGCCATAAAGTTGATGGGGTTGTTCTTCTTCGTGACCTTGACCGTCGTCGAGGCGGGCTCGAAGGTGAAGTCGGTCCGGGGCATGGGCGTCACGACGTAATCGCGATTGCAGGCCAGCCCCTTGAAGGTATAACCGCCGGCGGAGTCCGTGATCACGTTGTTGCCGTTCCCGCTGTTCAAGCTCAACGAGACTCGCGGCAGCGGCCGGGTGCTCCCCTGTTGATAGATCAGCACGCTGATGGTGCAGTTGGTGGGCTCGGCCGGGGCGCCCCGCCTCGGGTTGGATCGGCCGCCGCCACCGCCGCCGCCGCTCCCGCCGCAAGTGCCGTCCGGGTTGGGAGGCTTCCCTCCCGGACACTGCGCGGCGGCGTCGACCGACAGGAAGAAGACGGCCAGCGCCACCCCCATGATCAGACGGAGAGTCATCCCGCCACGAATCCAAATCAAAGCCATAGAACAAACTGTTGTCATAGATGGGTCGGCGATCAGATACGAATTCAAACTATCTGGGCGTCGCGTCCTGCGCGCAACGAAATCCCAGGACCGCATAAGCGTTCTTAACCCGGTTCAGGGTCGTCGGTTCATATTCCCGGCGAAAGACGACCGTCGCGTCTTTGGGGTCATCGAAGTACGCGCCGCCGCGAATCACCCGGCATGGTTCCTTGCACTGTCGCCGTTGATAGAGACTCCCCGAGTAGTTGGTGAAATAGCTATCGGTCCATTCCAGAGCGTTGCCGGACATGTCGGAGAGACCGAAAGGACTGTCGCCGGCCGGAAAACTGCCGACCGGAGCGAGCCGCGGCGATCCGACATTGGCGCGGTTGGGTTCGAATCGGTTCCCCCACGGATAGATCCGCCGGTCCCCGCCGCGAGCCGCAAACTCCCACTCCTCTTCGGTCGGCAGACGTTTGCCGATCTTCTGGCAGTAGTCCCGCGCCTCTCTCCACGTCAGGTTGGTGGCCGGAAGCTGGCCGGCGTCGCCCGAGAGGTTGCGCCGGGGCGAATAGGCCGCCCGCGTGACCTCGAATTTATCGATGAAGTACGGATTGACCGTCACCTCGTGCTCCGGCCCCGAAGGATTGTCGGGGGCGGCTTCACCATAGCCCATGGTAAAGGTCCCGCCCGGGATGAAGACCATCCCCGGCGGCGGCGCCGGAACGGCCTTCTCCGAAACCGGCTCCGCGGTCGGAGCAGGAACCGGGTCCACAATCCGGACGGTCGGCCCCGGTTTCGGATTCCTGAAGAAGATCGTATAGACCGA
>DATEFT010000461.1:0-4438 GCA_035280505.1 Blastocatellia bacterium
GGATTGACGGATGGCGACCACACTCTACCAACAGGTCATGGAGCGCGCGTTCAAACTGCTCTCGTACAAACCCCGCAGCGTCGCCGAACTGCGCGAACGATTGTTGGCCAAGCCCGCCGTCGATGAGTCGACCGTCGATCAGGTCCTTTCTCGACTCACCGAACTAGGCTATCTCAACGACCAACAGTTTGCCATTAATTACGCCTCTTCGCGCTTGAATATTAAACCGCTCGGCCGCACCCGGCTGCGGCGTGACCTGGAACGGAAAAAACTGCCGTCCCGCGCGGTCGAGCAGGCGCTCGATGAAGCCTACACCGAACGCAACGAGGATGAGCTGATCGACCGCGTCATCGACAAACGCCTCCGGCTGAAAGGCCCTCCCGGCTCACGCGAAGAGACCAAGAAACTCTTCGATTACCTGATCAGACGTGGCTTCGGTTACGATCTGGTGCTCCGCAAAATCCGTCAGATTGCCAAGGACGTAGATGAATTTGACGGAAACGGATGAGCCGAATGTATAGTATAGGCAACTGTGAATCTGGTTTTGTCTGCCCCCGGACATGTTACCAAAAGCTCGATTCTCTATTATACTCTCTGCCACACCCCGTCGGTCTTAGACTGTAGGAGGAGATCAAGATGAAAAAGCGTATCTTAATTTCATTTGCCGCTGCCTGTCTGCTGGGATCTAACTTGTCTGCTCATGCCCAGGACAATAACCGGTCACGAGAATTAGCATTACAGACCAACTCGCAGGTATCGAATTCAAATCAATCACTCAACCCCGAGGAGGTCATCAAGCGGTTCACGAGCAAAGAGAGTGAATTGCGCGATGTCTTCAAAGAGTATTCTTACGTCCAGGAATCGAGGCTCCAGGTCCTCGGACCGGGTGGCAACACGGTCGCCGGCGAATACTATCTAGTCTCGGAATTCATCTTCAACGACGCAGGGAAGAGGGTCGAGCGCATCGTCAAGGCTCCGCAACCGACGCTGGATCGAGCCGGGTTGACCTTGACCGCGGAGGACAAGAACGCCTTCATTAACCTTCAACCCTTCGCGCTGACGGCCGAAGACCTGTCGAACTATAACGTCAGTTATGTCGGCAAGGAGAAGCTCGACGATCTGAACACCTATGTGTTCGACGTGATTCCCAAGGTCATGTCCAACACCAAAGAGCTGAAGAAACTGAAGGAGCAGAGGGTCGAGGGGAAATACTTCCAGGGCCGGATCTGGGTCGACGATCAGGACCTCCAGATCGTCAAGACGGCGGGCAAGGTCGTTCCGGAGTTCCAACAGCGATTCCCGAAATTCGAGACCTATCGCGAAAATATCGACGGGCGTTACTGGTTCCCGACCTACACCTACGGTGATGACGAGCTCCAGTTCAACCAGCCCATCCGGATCCGGATGGTGGTCAAGTACAGGAACTATCGCCAGTTCCAATCCGACGTCAAGATCACCGGTGTCGAAGAAGAGGTCCCCGAAGATAAGAACAAGGGCGGCGCTCCCGCCAAGCCGGAAGAGAAGCCCAAAGGGCGTCCGCGTCCGTAGCGGGCCTTAAAACTGAGGCTACCAAAAGAAACGACCGAAAATGCGATAATTTTCGGTCGTTTCGTCTTTTTGCCGTGGCGGTCCTGACCGGGTCGAGGCCTGAGGTTGCGATGAAGTGCCCGGCTCTCATTTTTCGCCACGCCCCGCGGCGCGAGCGCTGGCCTGTGCCCGAGTATCACGCTCACGGATGCGGGCAGCCTTGCCACGAAGTTCTCGCAGGAAGTAGAGTTTGGCGCGACGAACCCGGCCCCGTTTGATCACGTCGATGTGATCGATAATGGTCGCGTGGAGCGGGAAGATTCGTTCGACTCCGACTCCGAAGGAGGTCTTGCGAACCGTGATCGTCTCACCGACGCCGTGGCCACGGCGCCCGATCACGACCCCTTCAAAAGCCTGCAAGCGCTCTTTGTTCTCACCTTCCTTAATTCTGACGTGAACCCGGACGGTATCGCCGGGGATAAAATCGGGGATATTACTCTTCAACTGCACCTGGTCTATCGTATCTAGTTTGTTCATTGTCATTCACCTCGATCATGGAAATCACTGAAATCCATTATTAAAGCTTGGGAGTATAAAGTCTGTTCGGTCGCCATCAAACGGCTAAACATCCCGGATCATTTCGGCGGTTGCGTGAGGTCGTTCCCCTCCGGAGTGGCGGCTTCCGCCAACCAGCGGCGTTCCTCATCGGTCAGCCCGGCCGTCTCCAACAGATCCGGCCGCATCTTGAGAGTCTTGAGGAGAGAGGCTCTCCTCCGCCACCGTTCGACCTCGGCGTGATGCCCGCTGATCAAGACCTCCGGCACCGGCCACTCGCGAAATTGAGCGGGCCGCGTGTAGTGGGGATAGTCCAGAATCCCCCCGGAATCGGCCGAGAACGAATCGTGTCTGGCCGAAGTCGCGCTGCCCAGCACGTTGGGCAGCAATCTGGCAACCGCATCGACCATCACCATCGCCGGAATCTCGCCTCCGGTCAGCACGAAGTCGCCGATCGAGATCTCATCCGTCACCAGATGCTCCACGACCCGCTCATCAACGCCCTCGTATCGGCCACAGATCAGAATCATCCGCGAATAGTCGCGGGCGAAGGCTGCGGCCTGTGGCTGGGAGAAGAGACGGCCCTGCGGAGTGAGCAGCACGACCGCGGTCCGCGGCGGCTCCTCACCCGGCCGATCCTCCTTCAGCGATTCGACCGCCCGAAAGATCGGCTCCGGTTTCAAGACCATCCCGTCGCCGCCCCCGAAAGGACGATCATCGACGATGTGATGCTTATCAAATGTGAAAGAACGAAGATCGTGAACCACGATCTCAATCAAGCCCTGCTGCCGCGCCCGCCGGAGGATCCCGAAATCGAACGGTCCGGCAAAAAACTCCGGAAAGATAGTCAGCAGGTCAAAGCGCATAAATTAGTCTGGAAAAGTCTAGAGAAGTCGAAAGGTCTAGACTTTTCTAGACTAATTCAAGTAAGCCCTCGGGGGGGTTGACGACGATTCGTTTGCTCCCCACATCGATCTCCACACAGATGCTGAGCGCCAGCGGGATCAGGAGTTCGCGGGCGTTCGCATCTTTGACGACCAGCAATGGAGCCGCTCCATATTGTTGGACTTCAATCACGGAGCCCAGCGGCCGGCCGTCAACCGTCATCACCGCACATCCGACCAGATCGAAATCGTAATAGCTGTCCTGCGGCAGGGAGACCAACTGCGCCCGGGGGACCATGATCTGCGAACCGCGCAGCTCTTCGGCCTGATTGATACTGTCACAGCCCCCGAGCTTGAGCACGATGCGCCCTTTATGAAGCCAAAATCTTTCAAGCGCGACGACCGAGATCCGGCCGTCCGAACGCCGCATCTGAACCCGATCCAGCTTGGCGAAACGGTCCGGAAAGTCGGTCAGCAGTTCAGCCACAACCTCACCGTGTCGCCCCTGAGGACGCACGATCCTGGCAATGCTGATCAGCTCATCAATTTCAAGCTCTTCTTTCACCAAGTTATGGGTGGCGGTTGGTGACCGAAGCGTCACGCCTATTCGAGAATCTCAAGCACGAAACGTTTCTTGAGTTTGATCCCGGAAGCGTTGAGGATCGTGCGAATCGCCCGCGCGGTGCGACCTTGCTTACCGATGACCTTACCCAAATCGCCATCGGCCACACGCAACTCAAGCACCGTCGCCTGAGCCCCCTCGATCTCCTTGACCTTGACTTTGTCGGGATGATCGACCAACTCTTTGGCAATCAACTCAACAACTTCTTTCATCACGCTCTCTCCTGGCCTCAAGCGCCGACGTTCGATCGCTGATCACAGCAATTTAAACCGCCTGAGCCTGCTGCTGCTTTTCGCTCTTGCGAATCAGGTTCTTCACCGTATCGGTCGGCTGGGCGCCGCATTTGATCCAGTAAGTGATCCGATCCAGCTTGAGATTCAACTCCGCCGGCTCGCGGCACGGATTGTAATAGCCTACGATTTCGACGAAGCGGCCGTCCCGCTTGGCACGTTTCTCTGCCACCACGACACGGTAAAACGGTTTCTTCTTCGCCCCTTGTCTCGTCAATCTAATTGCTAGCAAGGCATTCTACCTCCAAACATGAATAATCCTTCCAATTATAGTTAAGTAACCAACTGAGTCAATTTACAGAGGGCTAACATCTCCGGGACAGGGATCAGGACCCGGCAGAGTCCTGAGAGATCATCGCCGCTTCTTCTTTCGCTTATCTTTCGCCTTCTTCTTCCGCGGACCGACCCCGGTCAGTTTACGGACCACTTTACCACGCAGGCCGCCGAACATACCATCGCCCTGCATCAACTGCTGCATCATGGTCTTCATCTCGACGTACTGCTTGAGCAGGCGGTTGACATCGTTGATGGTCGTGCCGCTCCCCAGAGCGATCCGTTTG
>DATEFT010000462.1:0-2323 GCA_035280505.1 Blastocatellia bacterium
GGATTGACGCCGAGTTCCGACGTGCGGAGCGCCTTTTCGATCTCGTTGATGAGCGAGGGATCGAACGGCTGGACCGTCAGCATCGAGGCCTCCGGCGCGTGAATGGTCGCCACCTGATTGAGCGGCATGGGCGAGCCGTAATATTCGACCGTAATGTTGTCGAGCAGACTGGTCGAGGCTCGGCCGGTGCGGACGGTGGCGAGCTTATGACGGAAATCCTCCATCACTTTTTCCATCCGGGTCCTGGTGTCTTTATTGATCTCCTTGATCATATTTCTCCTCGGAAGCTGGTCTTCGGTGCGGGGTGTTCAGTTCGAGACTGAACACCCCGCACCGGAGACTCAAAACTATTTGGCATGGGTCGCGCCATCCGCCTTGACGATTGACCCGACGCGATCACCGAGCACGGCCCGTTTGATATTGCCCGGTTCATTCATACTGAAGACCAGAATCGGCAGGCGATTGTCTTTGCAGAGCGAAATCGCCGAGGTGTCCATGACGGCCAGCTCTTCATGCAGCACCCGCATGTAGGAGAGTTCGTCGATCTTGACGGCGTTCGCGTCCTTGCGTGGATCCGCCGTGTAGATGCCGCCGACGCTGGTGGCCTTCATCAAGACTTCGGCTTTGACCTCCAGCGCGCGCATGGCGGCGGCGGTGTCCGTGGTGAAGAACGGCTGGCCGATTCCGGCCGCGAAGATCACCAGGCGTTTCTTCTCCAGATGGCGGATCGCGCGGCGGCGGATGAATGGTTCAGCCACCTCTCGCATCTCGATGGCGGAGATGACCCGGGTGAAGACGTCCAGTTTCTCCAGGGCGTCCTGCAGCGCCACTCCGTTCATGACGGTCGCCAGCATGCCGATATAGTCGGCCGAGGCGCGATCCATCCCCGAAGTACTGGCTTTCAACCCTCGAAAGATGTTGCCGCCGCCGACGACCAGGGCCATTTCGACTCCGAGGTCGTGCACCTCTTTGACCTCATGCGCGATCCGGTTCACTACCTTCGGGTCGATGCCGTATTCTGTTTCACCCATTAATGCCTCCCCGCTCAATTTGAGGAGGATGCGGCGATACCTTGGTTTTGCTCTATTGGATAAGTCTGACACAATACAAATAAAACTCAGCTAGTCTGCGTGAGGGCCGATTGAAGGACCGGTCGGTTCACGCATGGATATTACTTCGGACCGATCAATCCTGACGCTTTTCGAGCCCTTCGCCCATCTTGTAACGGGTGAAACGGCGGACGCTGATCTTCTCGCCCGTCTTGGCCGAGAGCTGCGTGACCAGTTCGGCGATGGTGACGGCCTGATCCTTGACGAACGGCTGCTCGAGCAGCACCGCCTCGGTGTAGAACTTGTCGAGGCGACCCTGGACCATCTTCTCGATGATGTTCTCCGGCTTGTTGGCGTTCTTGGGATCGGCCATGGCCTGGCCGCGGGCGATCTCTTTCTCTTTCTCGATCACTTCGGCCGAGATCTCGTCCTTGCTGACATATTGCGGTTCGGAGGCGCAGATATGCATGGCGAGGTCCTTGACGAGGCGCTGGAAATCCTCGCCGCGCGCCACGAAGTCGGTCTCGCAGTTGATCTCGACGAGGACGCCGACCTTGCCGCCCATGTGAATGTATGAGCCGACGATCCCTTCGGCGGCGACCCGGCCCTCGCGCTTCTTGGCGCTGGCCAGCCCCGCCTTGCGGAGGGCTTCGATCGCCTGCTCCTCGTTGCCGTTGGCCTCAGTGAGCGCTTTCTTGCATTCCATCATTCCGGCCCCGGTCTTTTCGCGCAGGGCCTTGACCATTTGTGGTGTAACTTCCATAGATTTTCCTTACTTCAATACCTCGATCCCTCGATCCTGATGCTTGATTCAAAGCTCGAAACCGATTTCGTAAAAACGGCGCAGCCTAGCGAATTGGGCAGTGGCTGCGCCGTCGTGATTGAGTAGCAGTCTCGCACTGCTGGAACTTGAACTAGGCTGACTCCGCGGCGCTTTCAATAGAGGAGGTCGGCTGGTTCGGCGCGACGATCTCTTCGATCTGAGCCGGCGGGGCCGGATTCGATTCCGGTCCTTTGGCCGGTTCCGCCTTGGCCGGTTCCGCCTTGGCTACGGCCGCGGCCGCGCCGGCGCCCTGTCCTTGTCCTTGTCCCTGGTGCCCGCCCTGGCCCTGACCCGGGCCGCCGCCTCTGCGGTCATTGCGGTCATTGCGATGGCGACGGTCGCCGCGATTGCGATCTCGATCCCGATCCCGGCCGCGGCCGCCGCGATCGCCGCGATCCCGCTGCTGGCGGGGGGCGATCTCGACGGTGATCCCGCTGGCCTTGGCCTGTTC
>DATEFT010000463.1:0-9340 GCA_035280505.1 Blastocatellia bacterium
CCTGGTCATTTCTATCAAAGAATGCCCTAAACGGGTCTTCTCCGCCGACCATCGCGCGGTAATAAGTGTCTGATTTAATTGCTCTTCGTGTACTCCAGGAATTCGACTTAGGATCTTTCCAATTGCGCTATCGGTCTCAACTGCTCTAAAAACAACCGACGTAAGGTTCGAGATTGGTCACGCCATATCAACAATGATTCTATCGGACGAGACGACTTGGCAGTCTCCAGTTGGGCCGGACGAAATGGCAGGTGTAGCCGCCAGGATATCGTTGGAGGTAATCCTGATGCTCGGGTTCGGCCTCCCAGAACTCACCTGCCGGAACGACTTCGGTCACAACCTTGTCGGGCCACAGACCAGAAGCATCGACGTCGGCGATCGTGTCTTCGGCGATCCGTCTCTGCTCGTCGCTGGTGTAGAAGATCACGGATCGATAGCTGGTCCCGACGTCGTTGCCCTGCCGATTGCGCGTGCTCGGGTCGTGAATCTGGAAGAAGAACTCGAGGATCTGTCGATAGCTGACGCGGGCAGAATCAAAGATGATCTCGACTGCTTCGGCGTGTCCGTCATGATTGCGATAGGTCGCGTGGGAGCTGGTGCCGCCCGTATAGCCGACCCGGGTCGACAGAACGCCGTCGTAGCGGCGGATGAGATCCTGCACGCCCCAGAAGCATCCTCCGGCAAGAATGGCGCGTTCCTCAGTCATTGGAATCCTCCACTTGGTTCAGATAAGCCCCATAACCCTCAGCCTCCATCTCGTCGCGATGGATAAACCGCAGCGCAGCCGAGTTGATGCAATAGCGCAATCCGCCGCGGTCGCTCGGGCCATCGGGAAAGACGTGCCCGAGATGGCTGTCGCCGTGCGCCGAGCGGACCTCGGTGCGCGTCATGCCGTGCGAGGCGTCCCGGAGTTCGTTGACATTTTCAGGTTCGATGGGCTTGGTGAAGCTGGGCCAGCCGCATCCCGATTCAAATTTGTCAGATGAAGTGAACAGCGGCTCACCCGATACAATGTCGACGTAGATGCCCGGCTCCTCGTTATCCAGATACTCCCCGCTTCCGGGGGCCTCCGTACCGTTTTGCTGCGTTACGCGATACTGCTCCGGCGAGAGCCTTGAGATGGCGTCGAGGTCTTTGCTGAATTTTCTCATTTCTTTCTCCGTATCGAACGTGTATGGAAGAAACGTTGAGAGTTCGGGCGGCGCTCACAGTGGAAGCAGCCGCCCATCTATGCCGCGGGGCAAAGACTGAATGATATCGAGAATTTCCGGATCCAGCCAGATTGCCCAAGATACCGGTATCGCTCGTTCTTCACCGAGGGTCCGGGATCACCAGTTGCTTCTCCGCGCCACCGCTCCCTGGTTGTTGAGAAGCCAGGCAGTCCATGAACGATCACGTGCATGACGACGATCGTTGTTCAAGATTGAGCGATCTCCATCCTGCTTCTCCCTTAACTCTTTAACTGGCATGAGCCGCGCCGGTGTCTACGATCCACTCAAACGGTCGCGGCTGAAAATTCAGTTCGCGTTTTGCCTTGGCATTTGATACACCTCGCATCTGAGTCCCGTAGTATACCGCATCCGCCCCACTCGCTTTCAGGGCATCTTCAACCGAGATCTGCGGCGGCGGTGGAGCATTCAGCCATTGAGCAAACGCAGGAAGCCACTCGCGCACCGCTAAAGGTTGATCATTCGCAATCAGATAAATCCCAGGATTGCCTCGCTCGGCTGCGGCAACGGTGGCAATCGCCGCGTCCTCAATGTGTAACCACGACCAGACCCCTTCGCCATTCCCGACGATCGGGAACTGTTGTTGTCGCACCTGTCGGGCAACATCGCCATCGGGGTTGAACCAGGTGCCTGGTCCATAGAAGAAGCCATAACGCAGGGCGATCCCTTCTATGCTGGAATTTCCTAGTAAGCGATGCTCAATCTCGGTTACGACGTGGGCATCTGCGGCAACCGCAGGCGAGGCATTAAATGCCAGAGGCGTCTCTTCATCTGCCAATCCATGACCAGGAACCGCCCAGAATGCGATCGACTGCCTCAGATAACGCCGCACACCTGCCGCTTGCGCGGCTGCCAGCACATTGGCGCCTCCTTCTAAACGGATACGATTGTTGAAGGCGGTGGCGGCACTCAACGACTGACGGGTGTAGGTTCTGGGTAGGGCGGTGAGTTGTTCAATCACGACTTCCGGCTGAGCGCGACTGACAACCGCTTTGACCGCATCAGTATCGAATACATCCGCGATCGCAGGTTCGATGCCCTGTTCCACTAAAGCCTGAGCTTTTTCCGGAGAACGCGTCAGAACAACTACGGCGTGTCCTTTAGCAAGCAATTCCGCAATCAGCGGACGGCCGATCGCTCCCGTTCCCCCTGCAACAAAAATCTTCATCTGCGAGCCTCCTCTTGAAATATGAAGCGATGGATCTCCTCCTCACTTCTCGCCCCCGACGATTGTCAGACAACCGATCCGGTCTGCGGGTCCGTTGCCGGGATCTAACTCGCGGACCGGCTAAGCCAGTCTTCGAAACGCGTCTCGCCGAGTTGCGCGTCATTGTCGGGAACGAGTGTGCGTTCGCTCAGCTCCACGCCGTAGTAGCGCGCGTGCGGGTCGGCGACAACCTTGCGCAGATCATGTCGTGCGGCCAGATATTGCTGGACGAGTTCATAGAGACGAAACTTTTCGGGCCCCCCTATTTCAACGATGCCATTCACTGGTGAGCCCATCGCGATCCGGGCTACCGCACTGGCGACATCGTCGGCCGCCATGGGCTGGATGAGCGCAGGTGGCAGGAGGACGTCGTTGCCATTGGTGGAAAAATCGGTGATGCCCTTGACGAATTCGAAGAACTGCGTGGCGCGGACAATTGAATAGGGGATGGGGGAAGCCTTGATCAAATTCTCCTGAGCCATTTTTGCGCGGAAGTAGCCGCTTTCGAGCAAACGCTCAGTTCCGACCACTGACAACGCAACGTGATGTCGCACACCTTCGGCCGCTTCATAGTTGAGCAGGTTCCGGGTTGATGTTTCAAAGAACTTCATCACAGCCGCGTCTTCCCACGAGGGAGAGTTCGAGACGTCAACGACCACCGAGGCGCCATCAAGGACCGCCTCAAGTCCCTCGCCGGTGACGGTGTTTACGCCCGTATTGGGTGACGCCGCCACAGCCTGGTGGCCGTACTGACCGAGCTTCGTGATGAGCTTTGACCCGATGAGCCCACTGCCGCCAATAACCACGATCTTCATCATTGACTTTTCGTTTTGCACAATTAATCTCCTGATCTGACCTTTCGTTCGTCACCCGTAATCCGGGCGGGTGATCTCCGAAAGGTACTCGGAATCGCGTTGAACCGCACTTCTCACCCGGTTTCCATCTGGGTAATTCAGGCAATCACTTTACTGGTATTAATACCGGAGCGCCCTTGTCCTTGACCAAAAACACCAGAAATTTTGCCGGCTCGGTACTGCTGGCGTTCCGGCCAACGGTATGAATGTCGTCGGGGCCTTCATAAAAGGTCTGCCCTGGCTTCAGCGTTACTTGTTTCCCTCCTTTCAACTCCATCACAATAGAGCCCTCCAACACGTAGACAAACGCCTGTGCATTGTGTCGGTGGATCGGATCCGACCCGCCCGGAGCATACTCCACTGTGATCATCAAAACTTCTTTGCCGGGAATGTCCGTCAGATCTTTGGACGTGAGCGGCGTAACCTTAGGCTCCTGGGCCATCGCCGCGCCGGTCATGAGACATAGCAAAACCAACTGTAGTTTAATGTTTTTCATAATTCCCCGTTCGTGATTGTTTTGTTCGTTATAATTGACCTGTTGTTGCCGCCTGGGGTCCTCTGACCCAAGGGGACGAATTTTACGCCCTCGCAGCTTGTTCGCTCTCGCAATTCTCATTCCGCGGACCGACTTTCGAATTGGTCTGCTCGACACCGAGCAGCCCAATCGCCGTCACTCGGGCGATGTAGTCTCCAGATTTCGCCCAGTGGAAATGGGGCGTATTGCCGGGCCGACAGCCGGATTACGAATCAGGGTTAATTACTGCAAATTTGAAGGCGGCAAAGGGTGAGACGGATTGTGTTTGTAATAGTTTTGCCTGTTTGTCTTCCCCCATTACGTACCCTGATAATAGGCGATGGAAAAATCGCGCCGATTGACAGCCCCAATTGTTGAGATGGAGAATGATGATGACCGAGTTGAACCGGGCGGATCGGTAAGACCGACCGGCGAACGGCGCGGGGCGAACCGAAGACGACTAATTCCGGCGCGGCTTGCGCCGACATTGCAAAGCACAACTCCCCTATGGCAAGACCAGACACGAACTCAACGATCGATGATTATCTGCGTAAGCGTCTCATGCCTGTTGAGGGCGCAATTCCGCAGATCCCGGGAATCGAGATGTATGGGAATTCAATTCCCGCCGGGACCGTCGGCGGCGACCTCTTCGAGTACATCAATTTCGAACAGCGCTATGACCTTGACGCTCGGATTCGGCGAGCGATAACTCTATCCCAAGAATTTCTCGCCCCACTCCCGGCTGACGCGCCACCCCGTAATTCGGTAGACGATCATGTTGAATGGTTGAAGTTGAGGCCGGATTATCGTCCCGAATTGGAAACTCAGTATCGGGCCGCCCGCAGCTCCGAGCAGGTACGAGTCGCCGAAGACCTGCACGAGTTGTACAGCACGGCGGGCGTCCTGCTGGCCGATGCCCAAGGGCACGGACTCATTTCAGCGAAAATCGCCTCCACTGTACACGACACGTTCCAGGCCTTGATGCTTTCGGAACTTGATCAGCACGGAAAAACGACGCCGGAGCTATTTGGAAACATCAACCTGCGTTTGGCGCAGTCGCTCACCGCTCGCAACGCGCTGGGGATAAACGAGAAAGATAATGCGCGTGAAATCGCGACCATGATTTACGGCGAAGTACGCCCTCACGGCTACTTCCGCTTTGTAAATTTCGGGCACCCGCCGCCGCTCGTGTTCTCGGCTGAATATCGTAAGTTTGTGGAGTTGGATAAAGACCGGATGGTGCAATTCCTGGCGTTGGGTCTGCAGATCTCGGCTGATCATCCGGATCGCAAAAGATATTTTTCAATGAAACTCCGGCCTAGTGAGGCTGACTCATCGAACGTCGCCGAAATCACGCTGATGAGCCCGGGCGACATTCTCTTCCTGTATACCGATGGTGTTTATGACGGCAGCGATGATAAAGAACGCCGGTGCCTCGAATCGGTGATGCGTGACCACTATCGACAATCAGCAAGAGACATCTGCAATGCATTGTTGGAAAATGCCGTTAGAAATGACGATCACTTGAGACAGATTGGCGAAGAGGATCAGATTGACGATAAAACGGTATTCATTATCAAGCGAAGCTGAAGAAGCAGTGAGGGCGATCGTCGTACCTGCAAACACTTAACCAAATGGCTGAGGATTCCGAGACAGACCTTAGATTCCGAGATTGCCGCGCTCGGAATCGATAAATCCCGGTTCAAGACCTGGCCAGGCTCAGCATTCTCTCCTGATTGATCGGCATTTTCGGCATTCTTTTCTGATAAATCGGCATTTTCTGACACCCAAGTCACGGCTGAGGATCGCAAACACTGCAGAGTCGACGAGTTGACCGATGCCCCCCTTTTGCAATAAGCCTGGTCGAGGTGACTGGAGATGGTTGTGAAGGTAAAGGAGTCCGCGTTCCGGGCTCGTACGAGAAGCAAGAAAAGGAGGCAAAGGATGAGACGGATTGTGTTCGTGATGGTTCTAGTTGTCGCGCTGGCCGGCGTCACGGCCCATGTGGCCCCCGCGTCCGGACAGACCGATGGAGAGGCCACCCCGATCTTCGGAATCAAAATCCCTGCCGGATATCGCGACTGGAGGTTAATCTCCGTGGCCCACGAAGAAGGCAACCTCAACGATCTGCGCGCCATTCTGGGCAACGATGTCGCGATCAAGGCCTATCGGGAAGGAGCGCTTCCGTTCCCGGACGGCACAATCATTGCCCGGCTGGCCTGGAATTACGTGCCATCGGAAGAGAACAACCAAGCCTTTGGCCGTCGCCAATCTTTCGTGGCCGGAGCCCCCAAGAACGGGGTCCAGTTTATGATCAAGGATTCGAAAAAATATGCCTCGACCGGCGGCTGGGGGTTCGCTCAATTTAACGACGGCAAACCCGCCACCGAAGCGGCGCACAACACTTGCTTCGCCTGTCACGCGGCGAGCAAAGCTAACGACCTGGTCTTCACCCACTACGCGCCTTGATAATGAGGGCAGAAATTTTAGGTGAAGGCCGGTAAATAAAGCTGGTAAATAAAGAAGAAGCTAAAATAGCAAGCAGCACTTATCAACAATGGCTGGAAATTCCAAGGAGGATCTATGGCAACGATAAAAACCGCCCCGGTCGACCTGAAGCTCGAAGTCGTGGTGATCGGCGTCTCCGACGTCGACCGCGCGAAGGCATTCTACGAGAATCTCGGCTGGCGGCTCGACGCCGATTTTACGTCAGGCGACGACTTCCGCGTCATACAACTGACGCCCCACAACTCGGGAACCTCGATTATCTTCGGCAAGGGAGTCACGTCGACCAGGCCCGGCTCGGTTGACAGCCTGACTCTTGCGGTGAACGACATCGATGCCGCTCGTGACTACTTGATCGCCCGCGGCGTCGACGTCAGCGAGGTCTTCCACTACGCCGGTGGCCCTTTCAACAACGCGGTGAAGCCCCCGCGCGTTGCCGGGCGCGACCCGCAAGGTCGTTCATACTTCTCGTTTGCCTCGTTCGAGGATCCGGACGGGAACGGCTGGCTGCTCCAGGAGATTCAGACGCGGCTTCCCGGCCGCGAGTGGGAGTTGACGGCGGCCCGAACCACAGACGTCGCGGCCCTGGCGGAGCTTCTTCGTGAGACGGCGGAGCACCACGGCCATTACGAGAAGACGTACGCCGAACATAATTGGTGGGACTGGTATGCGTCCTACCTGAGCGCGCGACAGAACGGCGGCAGACCAGAGGAGGCAGCAACCGCCGCCAATCGCTATCTGGAGGAAGTCCTTCATGTGCTTCCCCGATGACGTCGTTCGAGCGCCCGCACTCTCCGGGGACGTCGAACGCTGACTCAGTGACCGTCTTTTACAGTAACCCCGGAGGAAACCATGACTACCGCGTCGACAGAACTTGGCGTTTCCCGGTGATGCCGTGTTGGACCAGCGGTGCGATCGACTACTGCCCACTAAAAGGTGTCGTTTAATGCGGCACCACCATCAACCAGCGGCTATTGAATGAGGAGCGTAATGAAACTAATCACCGGTTTAACCTGCTTTCTGTTGATGCTGATCTCCGGCCTGGTTTTCGGGCTGCGTCCGACCAACGGACAGGGCGAGAAGCAAGGCCTGAGCTTGATCGAGGCTGACAATCAGAATATCCAATATACGGGCCGCATCGATTTCACCAATCCCAAGCGCCCTCGATTCTGGTCTCCCGGAGTCTATCTCAAGGCGAGCTTTAAGGGATCCGATTGCGAAATCGTGGTCAATGATGAAGTCCTCTATGGAAACTCTCATAACTACCTTGAAGTGGCGATCGATAACCGGAAACCGGTCAGGATCAAGTTGACGGAGGCTGTCAACACGATCAAGGTTGCCGAGGGCTTACCGGAGGGTGCTCATACTATCACCATCTGCAAGAACACCGAATCGGGCATCGGCTATCTCGAGTTCATCGGCTTCAAGTGCGAAAGGCTCCTGCCACTACCCGCTCAACCGGCCAGGAAACTGGAGTTCATCGGAGACTCCATCACTTGCGGGACCGGCAGCGATCTCTCCCGCACTCCCTGTGATCAGGGACAATGGTACGATCAGCACAACGCGTACCTGAGCTATGGCCCGATCGTCGCGCGACAGCTCAACGCCCAATGGAGTCTGAGCGCGGTCTCCGGCATCGGGCTGATCCACAGTTGTTGTGACATGAGCATCACCATGCCGCAGGTCTTCGACAAGATGAACCTGCGGACCGATACCGGGAACTGGGATTTCGCCCGATACCAACCGGATGCCGTCACGATCTGTCTCGGCCAGAACGACGGCCTTCAGGATCCGGCGGCCTTCACCAACGCCTACATCAAGTTTATTCAACGGCTCAGAGGTTATTACCCGCAGGCCCGGATCGTCTGCCTGACGAGCCCCATGGGCGACGAGACGTTGACCTCCTTTTTGAAGAGCAATCTGACTCGCGTGGTGGCTCGCCTGCGGGACCAGGGAGATCAAAAAGTCAGCACCTTCTTCTTCTCCAGACAATTCCACGCCGGTTGTGGAGGACATCCCGATCAGGATGATCACTTTCTGATGGCCGACGAACTATCAGCCTATCTCAAGTCGATTCTAGAGTGGTGACGGAGTGATCCGGATGAAGCCCATGGCGTTCGCCGATCGCTCTTCCGTTCGGAGGTCCTGCGACCATAATGCCGGGTTGACATATCTGACGGTTGAACTAACGCACCTGCAATCTTAACTCTCTCTGACCAGGTTCGGCCAGAAGGGCCTGGCGCAGAGGGAGCAAGCCATTCATTAGCCAATTTTCGTACCACAGGGCCGGACGTTTTAAATACGGGCAGTCTGCCTGCTGATGAACTCTTTATGGTTCGTTTACGGTTCGTTTAGAGACTCTATAGCCGAGATTATTGCCCGCTTTAGCGCAATTTTATAACGATCTTTAGCCCGCATTTAGACAATCTAAAGGACCTCTTACTCCCTCTTCCAATAAACTCCACCCGTAATCCGATTGCGGACCTAAACCCAAACGATATTAATCACGAATGAAACGACGACGATTTATCCAAACAATTGCCGCTGCGCCCGCGCTCGCCATCCCGGCTGCGCCCGGAGCGCCAACCCAACAATCCACTGACCCCGGAGCTGCCACGCGACCGCAGGAAGAGGCAACCAGACTGGAGCTCACCACGCCTGAAATGGCGGCAGAGACACCGCCGCGGTTTCTCAATCCGCCACAGTTCGCCGCGTTGCGCAGGCTGAGTGAAATCCTGCTGCCCCCCCTTGGAGGCTTGCCCGGAGCGCTCGCCGCCGGGACTCCGGAATTTCTCGATTTCTTGATCGGAGCCTCACCGGCCGATCGCAAGCAAATCTATACGGCGGGGCTCGACGCGTTGAACGCTGAGTCCCACCAACGATTCGGCCGGCCCTATGCCGAAGTGACGGAGGCGCAGGCCGCCGAACTGTTGGCGCCATTGCGCCAGCCCTGGACGCCGGATCCGCCGGCCGACCCGCTCGCGCGCTTTCTGCGCGAGGCAAAGCAGGATGTGCGGACGGCAACAATCAA
>DATEFT010000464.1:0-2758 GCA_035280505.1 Blastocatellia bacterium
CGAGCCCCTTCTGCAGGTCCTCCTCGTTTCCGACGATCAGGTCGACGTTCTGCACGATCCGCCCGATCAACTCCACCGCGCGATTCTGTCCGCCCGAGATCTTCCAGAGCTTCTCCCGAAAGTTGAGGTCGAAAGAGGTCATCGCGCCCGCGGCCTTGGCGGCCTTCATGCCTTCGATGATCACTTCGGCGGTCGTTTCAGAGAGCGCCGCGAAGATCCCTCCGCTGTGGAACCAGCGGACCCCTCCGGCGAAGATCTGGCTCCAGTCGAAGTCGCCAGGCTTCAGGCGGGCCGCCGCCTCGTTGCTGCGGTTGTAGAAGACCACCGGGGCGCGCACGCCATGGCCGCGATCGCTGTAGACGGTCGCCATGTTCGGGCCGGTCACTCCGTCATGCTCATACCGCTTGTAGAAGGGCTTGACGCCCATGGCCCGGACCCGTTCCGCGATCAGGTCGCCGATCGGATAGTTGACCATGGCGGTCGCAATGCCGGTCTGCAAGCCGAAACAGTCGGCCAGGTTGGCGGCGACGTTGAACTCGCCGCCGCTGACATGGATCTGGCACTCGGTCGCTTTGCGAAAGGGAATGATCCCCGGATCCAGACGGTGGACCAGGGCGCCGAGAGAGACGAAGTCCAACGCGCCGCTCTTCGGAATATTCAAACCACTCTTCATTCTGTGCTCCTTGTGTCGCGCCACCTCTTCCTAAACGTTGTAGGTTCCTGATGCGACTCTTCCGCCGCGTCCGGTCCAATTGGTGTGGAAGAATTCGCCGCGCGGCTTGTCGACTCGCTCGTACGTGTGGGCGCCGAAGAAGTCCCGCTGGGCCTGCAACAGATTGGCGGGCAGCCGGGACGTGCGGAATCCGTCATAGAACGAGAGCGCCGTCGAGAAGGCCGGAGTCGGCACGCCGTACTCGATCGCCTTGATGACCGCGCGCCGCCAGGAGGCCTGGTATCCGTTCAGCAACTGGCTGAAGAAATCGTCCACCAGCAGATTGGTGAGCTGCGGGTTCTTGTCGAAGGCCTCTTTGATCTTGCCGAGGAAGCGGCTGCGGATGATGCAGCCTCCGCGCCACATGAGCGCGATCCCGCCCAGATTGAGGTTCCAGCCCTGTTCCTTCGCCACTTCGCGCAGCAGCATGTAGCCCTGGGCGTAGGAGATCACCTTGGAGCAGTACAACGCGCGCCGCACATCCTCGATGAACTGCTGCTGGTCTTGCGAGACGGGAGTTTGCGGCCCGGTCAGGATCTTGGAGGCGGCCACCCGCTCATCCTTCATGGCGGAGAGGCAGCGGGCATAGACGGCTTCGCCGATCAGCGTCACCGGCACGCCCAGCTCCAGAGAGCTGATCCCGGTCCACTTGCCGGTGCCTTTCTGGCCGGCGGCATCCAGGATCTTATCGATCATCGGCGCCCCGTCCTCATCGCGCTTGGCGAAGATCTCGCTCGTGATCTCGATCAGGAAGCTGTCGAGTTCACCCTTGTTCCATTCGGCGAAGACCTCGTGCAATTGATCGGCGTTGAGACCGAGCCCCTCTTTCAACAGGTGGTAGGCCTCGCAGATCAACTGCATATCGCCGTACTCGATGCCGTTGTGGACCATCTTCACGTAATGGCCCGCGCCGTTCTCGCCGACCCAATCGCAACAGGGGGTTCCATCTTCGACTTTGGCCGCGATCGATTGAAAGATCTCTTTCACGTGGGGCCACGCTTCCGGATTGCCGCCCGGCATGATGGACGGACCAAATCGTGCGCCCTCTTCGCCGCCCGAAACGCCGGTCCCGATGAAGAGAATCCCGCGCTCATTCAGCGTCTTGGTTCGGCGGTTGGTGTCCGAATAGAGCGAATTGCCACCGTCGATCACGATATCGCCGGCTTCGAGGTGCGGCAGCAAGCTCTCGATGGTCTGGTCGATCGTGTCGCCGGCCTTGACCATCAGCATCACCCGGCGGGGCTTCTTGAGCGACTGAACCAGTTCCGCGATCGAATGGGTCCCCACCACCTGAGTGCCGGCGGCCTCCTGGTTGATAAAATCGTCCACCTTGGAGACGGTTCGGTTGAACACGGCGACACGATACCCGTGATCGTTCATGTTCAGGACCAGATTCTGACCCATGACCGCCAGGCCAATCAGCCCAATGTCACAGATTTCCTTTTGCATAAACTCTCCTGATGACTTCGTTCGAGCCACGCCACGGCTGGCAGCAGATCTGCGCTAACTCACGGGTGGCGAATCTAAGAATATAGCCTCGTCCCTCGAGGACCGAGATTGGACTAGGTGATAAAAGAGCGACGCATTATAACCATAGCCGCCGCTCCTTATCTAGCCCGGCTTTCTAATTATTGCGATCTCATGCTAAGCCTTTATTAAGCCGGTGACCAGGAGGCCGGGTGAAGGGCAGGGAAGGGCCCGCTCGCGAGTCTTTTTTCAGCCGCGACAGACGCGGAAGACGCGGAATCAATTAATTTCGCGTCTTCCGCGGTTCAAGAACAACCGAGCGGATCATCTTTCGGATTCATCGGGCAGCCCGAATTTGATCTGCTCCGTCGGCGTCAACCGGCGCAGGACGCGCTGCTGAGCCCGTTCGAGGATCTGTTCGGGAGGCGCGAAGGCTTCATAGGGATAGATGATGGCCGTCTGATCGTAGCTGGTGGTGACGATCCACCGGCCGTCGGGACTGAACGCCGCGTTGCTGACGGCGTCGACATGGCCGCGGAGCGTGGCGAGCGGGCGGCCGGTGGCGGCCTCCCAGACCCG
>DATEFT010000465.1:0-19919 GCA_035280505.1 Blastocatellia bacterium
CGCCGATCGCCGATCACGCGCTCGGTCTCTTCCGTGACCACGCACAACATGCCGCCGATCGAACCGTCGTCGTTCGAGATCGGACTGTAAGAGAAGGTGTGATAGGTCTCTTCGGTGTAGCCGCTGCGTTCGAGAAAGAGCATCAACGATTCGTCCCACGTCGCCCGACCCGTCGCCACCACCGATTCGGCCCGCGGCCCGATGTCGGGCCAGATCTCCTCCCAGACCTTGCGCGCGGGAGCGCCCAGCACCCAGCTCTCCTTGATCCCGCAGGTGGGCAGATAGGCATCGTTGCAGAAGAAGTGGAACTCCGGCCCCCACCCCATCCACATCGCATAACGCGACGTCAGCATGATCCGGATCACGATCTTCAAGCTCTGCGGCCAATCCTTGATCGGGCCGAGCGGATGGCTGGACCAGTCGAAGGCACGAATGCGCTCCTCCATCTGGCCGCCGCCGGTCAACCACCTCTCCGCGACCTGCGCGGGATCTCCTCCAGTTGAATCGATTGAATCGGTCATTACAGATTCCCTTTGCCCTCCGTGACGATGACGATTTGAACTATCGCTGGAAGCCTCGGCTCGGTGAGGTGTCGTGTAGGCTCGCTGCGGGCCTCTCAATCCTAAGGGTGCGTGTGACGCGGCCAAATAGACGCCGAAGTCGCTTTATCAGTTATCAATAAGGTACAGATGATCCGCAATTTCTATGTACGTGGGAAACTTCTGATCTGATCTGTATTTCTTCAGCCGCAGGTGATGAACGGCGCCGATACAGAGTGCAGCCATTCAACACACACACCTCGTCCTTACACCAAACAATTCAGGGGATCGATCGGCCTGATCTTTTCTGTAATTCAGTTAACGCAATCGATAAGCCACAGATCTAAATCTTAGCCCCTGATCTCATTCAATGATCCTCCCCTGATCTTCGATGAGCCGATCGAGGCCCGGGGCCGCGCGCCTCGCATTTAACAGGCGAGCCTATTGCATTAGATTTTTCTATATGCTAGTTTTCGCCTGCCACACAGGCGGAGGAAACGAGATCCCGTCCCCAGCCGATCAGAGATGAGACAGCCTGGCTGAGCAGACCGAAAGTTATCCTTTTTCACTCCTTAGAAAATTTCAGAGTTGAGATTTTCTGATCTCCCCAATCACCTCGTGAGCGACGTGGCGTCCGGCGCGTCATCAGGGTCTTCTGCACCGCAGAAGCAAACGACCCCCAAACAACAGGAGAGATTTTATGGAATCCAACCAATCGCAAACGCAAAACTGCAATCAGGCGGCTCCGCCGGTCACCGGCGATCGGCCGATCGATCGGCTGTCGCAAGCCGAGGCGATCGTCAGTCGCAACTGGAAATGGGCGAGCGGAGCCGGGCTGGTCCCGGTCCCCTTCGTCGATCTGGTCAGCGCCACCGCGATTCAACTCAAGATGCTCAAGGAGCTGTGCGATCTGTACGAGGTCAAGTTCACCAAGAACCTGGGCAAGAGCGCGATCGGCTCGCTGGCGGGAGGGCTCTGCTCGAACGTCGGAACGGCGACGCTGGTCAGCCTGGCCAAAGGGATCCCGGTGCTGGGCCTGACGGTGGGAATCCTGGCTCAGCCGGTCGTCTTCGGCGCCACCACCTACGCGCTCGGCCGCGTCTTCATTCAACACTTCGAGACCGGCGGCACGCTCTTCACTTTCGACGCGCGCGCCCTGAAGGAGTATTTCAAACAGCAGTTCGAGGCCGGGAAACAGGTGGTCGAACAGACCCTGGCCAATAACCCGATCACCGGTCAGTCGAATTGAGAGTACGGTTATTCGAATTTCTGCAGAGAGAGACCCCGGAGTCATGGCGCTCCATCATCGCCATGACTCTGGTGTCCGGAATCGCGAACGGCGCGTTGCTGGCCCTGGTCAATGCGGGAGCGTCCGCCGCGGCCTCGGAGACGCTGAGCTCCCGATTGCTGCTGATGTTCATGATCGCCATCGCCATCTTCATCCTGGCGAAGAAGTATGCGTTGAGCCGCAGCATGATCATCGTCGAGGGCATGGTCAAACGGTTGCGCGTGCGGATCTGCGACAAGATCCGCCGGTCGGAACTGCCGTTCATCGAAACCCTGGGCAAGGGGGCCCTCTACACCACCGTCTCACAGAACGCGAACCTGATCTCCCAATCCGCGTTCATCATCACCAACGCCTCGCAGGAGGCGGTCATGCTGGTCTTCGCCCTGATGTATGTGGCCTGGCTCTCGCCGCTGGCCCTCGCGATCATCCTGGCCTCGATCGGCCTGGCCCTCTTCTTTTACAGCCATCACCGGAGATCGCTCCATCAGGACCTGGGGCTGCTGGCGAACCGGGACGCGGAGTTTCTCGATTCGCTGGGCCATCTCATCGACGGCTTTAAAGAGGCCAAGCTGAACCGGAAGAAGAACGATTCGCTCTTCGCCTCATTCACCCGGGTGGCCGACGCCACCGAAGAGCTCAAGGTCAACCTGGGGGTCAAGTTCGTGACGGACATCATGTTCTCCCACGTCTTCTTCTACGTGTTGATCGCGGTCATCGTCTTTCTGTTGCCGCGGATGGCGCCGACCTTCAGCGAAGTGGTCCTCAAGATGACCGCCGCGGTGCTCTTCATCATCGCGCCGCTCGAGATGATCGTGAACGCCATGCCGATGTTCGCGCGGGCCAACGTGGCGCTCGACAACATGTACGCGCTGGAGCGGCGCCTGGACGAACAGCTCGAGAGCGCGGCGGAGGTGGCGCCGGCCAAGCTGGAGGCCTACCGGCGGTTCCAGACCATCTCCCTCGAGAGCGCGGTCTTCAGCTACTCCGACGAGCGCGACACCTTCACCGTGGGGCCGGTGGATCTGAAGATCCGGCGGGGAGAGATCCTCTTCATCGTCGGCGGCAACGGTTCCGGAAAGTCCACGCTCCTGAAATTGCTGACCGGGCTCTATGGGCTCAAATCCGGCGTGCTGCGGCTCGATCACGAAGCGCTCGAGCCCCGTCATCTGCAGGCCTACCGGGAGCTCTTCTCCGCGATCTTCACCGATTTCCATCTCTTCGACCGCTTCTACGGGCTGGAGGAGGTCGATCAGGCCCGGGTCGAGGCCCTGATCCGCGAGATGCAGTTGCAGGACAAGACCAGGTTCGAGGCCGGACGGTTCTCCAATCTCAACCTCTCGACCGGGCAGAAGAAGCGGCTGGCGTTCATCACCGCCCTGCTCGAAGACCGCGAGATCTATGTCTTCGATGAATGGGCCGCCGACCAGGACGTGGAGTTCCGCGAGAAGTTCTACCTCGACCTGCTCCAACGGCTCAAGGCGCAACAGAAGACGGTGATCGCCATCACCCACGACGACCGGTACTGGAGCGTGGCCGATCGAATGATCAAACTGGAGTACGGCCGGATTGTCGCCGAAACCACCGGTTCCGGTTCCGGAGCGACCGCATAGAGGTTATGAGCAGTCTAAGCGCGAGAATTCGCCGGTACAGGACGCATCTGACGATCGCCCTCCTGTGCCTGCTCTTCCTGGGAGTCTTCTACGCTCCCAAAATGCTGATCGTCGTCGGCCCCGGCGAGGTGGGAGTCATCTATCGGCTCTTCTGGGGCGGCACCGTCGTCGACCGGATCTACGGAGAGGGGCTCTACGTGGTCTCGCCCTGGAACCGCATGTACGTCTACAGCACGCGGGTTCAGGAGATCAGACAGCCCCTGGAGGTCATCACCCGGGACGGGCTGGTCGTTCAACTGGAACTCTCCATCCGCTTCCATCCGGAGGAGAACATGGTCGGCGTCCTCCATCAGCGGGTCGGCCCGGACTATGTCGAGAAGATCGTGGTGCCCGAAGTGGCCTCGGTCGTCCGCAACAAGGTGGGAAAATTGTACGCGGTCCAGCTCTACACGACTCAGGAGGATATCTCGGGCGAGGAGGTCAAGGCCGAGCAGTTGCCCGCCACCGAGGAACAGGTCGCGCCGCCGCCGGAGTTGAAGCGAAAGTCCGCCCGCTCTTCGGCCCCGGCCATTCCGGCCGCGCCTTCGGCTGCCTCTCCGGCCACCTCTCCGGCGATGCCTCCGGTGATTGAGGAGAGCGATGAGGTCGTCGCCGGCCGGAGCATTCAGGAGATCATCAAGAGCGCCATCGACCAGGTCTCCAAGACCTACGTCCAGATCGACGACATCATCATCATGAAGAGCATCATCCCCGAGTTCGTGCAGAAGGCGATCCAGGACAAGCTGGCGCAGAAGGAGTTGGCCCGCGCCCAGGGTTACCGGATCCAGCAGGCCCTCAGAGAGAAGGAGATCAAAAAGATCGAGGCCGAGCAGAACGAACTGCTCGGCAAATCGCTCAACAATCCCAATCTGCTTAAATGGAAAGGGATCGAAGCCACCAAGAATCTGGCGAATTCGCCCAACAGCAAAGTCATCGTCATCGGCAGCGGATCGAGCGGTCTGCCGCTGATCCTCGGAGGAGACAGGTAGAGGAGGCATGGGATGAAACGATTGTGGATCTGTCTCGGCGTGGTCGGTCTCATCGCCTGCTCCGTTCTCGCGTGGCGCCAGTTCCGATACACCTATACCGAGATGGCCTCTTACAGCGAGATCGCCGGAAAACGCTACGAGCGGGCCAAGACGGCCGACTCGATCAGCATCGCCGTGGTCTGGCCGCAAGAGGGCGCCGACGAAGACAACAGTCTATGGAATGGAGCCCGCCAGGCGCAGGACGAGATCAACAGCCGGAGCTATCCGTTGCAGGACGAGAACGGCAACCCGTTCCAGGCGGGGCGCGGAAGACCGTACTATCACAAGCATCCGGTCGGCGCCTATGACCTGGAGGAAGGAAGACCCGTCTGCCGGGGCATTCCCATTCGCGTTCAGACCGGAGTGGTCGACGGAAATCAGGTCTGGGAGATCCGTTGCCTGAAGATCGATCTGCAGAACATTGCGCCGCGCGATCAGGCCGCGGAGCTGGACAGCGCCCGGCGGATCGCCAGAGATCCGCGATTCGTGGCGGTCCTCGGTCACAGCAGCAACGATACCGCCAAGTTCGCCGCGGTCTCCTATCAGCAGACCGACCTGCTCTTCTTCTCCGTGAATGTGACCGATCCCTCGCTGACCAACCACAAATTCGGTTACGTCTTCCGCATGATTCCCAACGATTACGAGGCCGCCAAGGCGGTCGTCAAGATGGTCGCGGAGTTCAATCACTGCAACGGAATCGGCGAAGAGAGACGAGGCCGGATGGGGATCTTCTATGCGCGATCGGCCTATGCCATGAACGCCGTCGAGACCATCACCGCCAGCCTGGGGGAGATCGATCGGAATCTGGACTACGTCTTCGAGAAGTCGTACGACATCCATCTCGCGCCGCCCCTCAATGTCGTCGATCCGGGCTTCTTATCGAGCCTGGCGGGCCTCTTCGGCGGTTCGGGCCGCCGCGACTCCGCGGAGCTCAAACGCCAGAATCTCCGCGAGATGATCGACGAGGTCAAGAACAAATATCCCGGCCGCGGGCTCGGGCCCGGATTCGACGTGATTCTGCTGGTCGACGATCAATCGACGAGGGCCGGGGAGATTCTGAGCCTGCTCCGGAGCCGCGGCGTCTCCCAGCCGGTGCTGGCCGGGGCCACGCTCGACGACGAAAAGTTCTTCAAGGATTCGGTGGTCAAGCAGATCTACAACACGCTGGGCAGCCCCTGTCCGGGCGCGGCGACCGATCGACCGGCGACTCCGCTGAGCTGCCCGCCCGCCGACCCGGCCGATGAGAACCGGCCGCCCGCTTCGGCGTCGGGCGCCCCGCCGACCCGGGACGCGGCCCAGTTGCAGAACCTGACGCTGATCTCCAGCGTCTTCGACGCCGCCGGTTCGGCGAGCGGGGTCAAAAAGTTCGTGGGGAAGTTTCGAGAGGAACATCGTCGACTCCCCGATTTCATCGCCGCTCAAGGCTATGAAGCTATGATGGTGATGGCGCAGGCCTTCGAGCGATCGGAGTCCATCGCTCCCATCGACGTCGCCGACACGCTGCGATCGCAGGGCCCCTTTCAGGGGCTCACCGAACCGATCTGCTTCACTCCCGACGGCGACATCAGGGGGAAGAGAATCTATCTCAAAGTCTTCAAGAACGAAGACTCCAATAATCACCCGGACCGGTGAATCCGGAGGTCAAGATCATGCTCATCTATCTGCTCTACATTATTCTCTGCCTGCTGACCGGATATTTCGGTAAGCATAAGAAGTTCGGATTCTGGGGGCATTTCTTCTGTTCGCTGCTCTTGACGCCCTTGATCGGGACCCTCCTGGTGGTCGCCTCCGACGACCAGCGGAAACGGGCCGAGATCGAGACGGAGTTGGAGACGACCTCCGCCAAACTCCGGCAGCGTGAAGTGATCGAGACCGAATTGAAACACCTCTCCGCCCAGTTGGGCCAGGTGCCGGTCATGGAGATCAAGTTGGAGAACATGACGACCCAGCTCCATCAACTGTCGATGAGGCTGGATGAAATGAAAATCAAGTTGGAGGAGGCCAAGAATTCAGGGTGACCCTCGAACCATTTTCCATTGGTCATTTTCCCGCGCGGATGAATGGCCAATGGAAAGCGATTCGGTACTCTGCCGAAATCTTTCGCGTATTTCGTTCGCGGTTGAAGAAGAACAGAGCATGCCCTGAATTCGGCAGAGTAAGGAATGGTGTCTGCATTTTTCAAAACACTCGTCCTGGGCCTGGCGCTCATGACCGGCGGCGGATGCTGCCGCGTCGCGGCGCAGGAGCCCGCGGCCACGCCGGCCACGCCGCCCTCACCGCCCTCACCAGTAGAGGCCGAGAAGAAGGCGGAGGCCGCCAAAAAAGCGGCCCTCGGAAACTGGTGGGAGCGCAACGCCTCGACCTATGACCCGATTCCCACCCGTTGGCTCTTCCACGTGGAAGGGACTCTCAGCTACCAGCAACTGAGCGGCAACAGTTCCGGCAAGGTCCTCAACGGAAATAGCCGGTTGATCGTCCGAAAAGAGAAACTCTCAACCTATTTGACCTACAAACACCAGTTGCAGGACGTCAGGTACGGCGGGGGGACCGGCGTCGTCGACCTGGAGAAACGAAACCTGGTGGGCATCCTGCGCTACGATCTCAACCGGCGGGTCTATCTGGCCGGCGGCGCGGTCAAGACCCGGGACGACTCGTTCAACATCGCCGACCGGCAGATCTATTACGGCGGCGTCGGGACGATCTACTCCCCGAAACCCGCGCATCTCGTCGGCCTGCTCGGGGCGTTCGGGCATCACAAATCGATCTATGAACTCGACGGCCTCCGGCTCAAGCAGACCGGCCTGGCGCCCTATCTGGAGATCTCCTGGGTCTGGACGGTGACCGAGCGCATGAGCATCAACGCCTTTGCCGACTATCTACAGTACCAGGAGCGGTCCACTCTCGATCAAGGGAGCGGACAGGGGAGAAGCTCCGATTGTTCCCTGAGCCTCAACGTTCAGCTCACTAAACACCTCGCCTTGAGTTTCGGGAACAATTTCCGTTACGAAGACAATCAGATCGTCAGGCTGACCAGCGCGCGGAAGATCGACAATGCGGCGCTGATCGGCGTCAAATTCAGCTACTAGAGATTCATGACCGTGAACTTGTTCTGTTTTCCTTTTGCCGGCGGCAACGCCCACTCTTACCAGGAACTCGCGGCGCACCTCCCCGAGTCCATCCGGATGGTGCCGGTCGAACTGCCCGGCCGCGGACGGCGCGCCGATGAACGGCTGCGCAAGAACCTGATGGAGTTGGTGGACGACCTGCTGCCCCAGGTCTCCGATCGCGGGCCCGAACCCTATGCCCTCTTCGGCCACAGCATGGGCGCCAGCCTCGCTCACGAATTGACCCGGCGCCTCACCGATCGGCGAGCCGGCGGGATCGCGCCGCCGGTTCACCTCTTCGTCTCCGGCCGTCAAGCGCCGATCGTTCCGCCCAAACATCGCCGCTGGGATCTGCCCCGGTCGGAGTTTCTGAACATGCTGCGCCGCCTGGGCGGATGCCCCCCCGAACTGTTGGAAGATGACGAACTGATGGAGTTCTTCGAACCGATTCTGCGCGCCGATTTCGAGGCGGTCGAATCGCATGTGGCGGGACCGGCCGCGCCCTTCGAGACGCCGATCACGGTGCTGATCGGCGACCGCGACGAGGTGACGCCGGAAGAGGCCGACCACTGGCAACAGGAGACCACCCACCCGATCACCGTCTCCCGGCTGACGGGCGGACACTTCTTCCTCTTCGATCATTGGGCCCGAGTCGCCGCTCTGATCACCTCAAAAATATTACCCCTGCGAAGCAAGGCAAAAAAGGTCTAGCACAGTCTAGAACCGTCGGCAGAGATCTAATGAAGTCTAAAGGCCATTAAATCGAATGAATGAAAGCGCGGTCAGCAATAAAAACACGGTCAGTCTAAACCTCTTTCGACTGCTCTGGACTGCTCTAGACTGTTCTAGACTGTTCTAGACTTCTTTCAAGGAATAGTGATGATTTATAGCTCCGATCAATCCCTCTTTCCGTTGACCTCAGGACAGCGCGGCATCTGGTTCGACCAGATGATTCACCCCGACCATCCGCTCTACAATATGGGCGGGTATATGCGGATCGACGGCCCGGTCAACCACCAGGTCTTCGAGGCCGCGATCCGGATCCTCATCCAACAGAACGATGCCCTGCGGATCGTGCTCCGAAAAGGCCCGGACCTGCCCCAGCAGGAGTTCCTCGGCGAACTGACCGCCCCGCTGGAGTACCTGGACTTCTCCAACCGGCTGAACCCGGTCGAAGGATTGAAAGAATGGATGAAGCAGCAGATCAACCATCCGTTCGCGCTCTACGACCACCCGCTGTTCCAGTTCTCCCTGATCAAAATCTCGGAATCGTGCTGCTACTGGTTTCATAAATATCATCACCTGATCATCGACGCCTATGCGCATTCCCTGCTGGTCCGGCAGTTGGCGAAGATCTATAACGCCCTGTTGCACGGCGAGCCCGCGTCGGCCGCGTCGGAGGAGCCCGCTTACTCGTATCGCCAGTACCTGGTTGAAGACCTGCAATATCTGGAATCGGAGAGGTTCGCGCGCGACGCGCAATACTGGCAGGAGAAGTACGCGGAGCTGCCGGCCCCGTTGATCGAACGCAAGGGCTTCAAGGACGAGATCCGGCATCACCGGTCGGCCCTCATGTTGCCGCGCGAATTCTATAATCGCCTGGCCTCGTTCACCACGGATCATGGCGCCTCGACCTTTCATCTGCTCCTGACCGGGCTCTACATCTACTTCACTCGCATTACCGGGCGCGACGATTTCGTGATCGGCCTGCCCATCCTCAACCGCCACACCGCGCAGTTCAAACGGACGGTGGGTCTCTTCACCGGAATCAACCCGGCCTGGTTCAAGCTGGGCTCCGAGCTCAGTTCGATCGAGCTGATGAAGGAGATCGGGCGGGAGTTGCGGAAGGACTATCGGCACCAGCGAGTCTCCCTGAGCGAGATCAACCGCCGGATCGGCCTTCACAAAGAGGGCCGGGTCCAGGTCTTCGACCTGGTCCTGACCTACCAGAAACAGAGTTACGACGTGGAGTTCGGCGGCTGCCCGGTGGAGCAGGTGAGCTTGCGGCACGGCGCCGAACAGACGCCGCTGGCCCTGGAGGTCAGCGAATACAACGATCAACTGGATGTCCGGGTCAATATCGATTACAGCCTGACCGCTTTCAGCGAGCCCGAGATCGAACTCTTCAAGGCCCGCTTCGTGTTCATCCTGGAGCAGATCCTGCAGAGCCCTGAGGCCGCCATCGGCGACCTGGAGATCATGCCCGAGCGGGAACGGCAGCAGGCGCTCTTCGGCCATCAGCCCGAAGGCCGCGCCGACGCTCCCACCAGGCCCCTCTTTCAACTCTTCGAAGAGCAGGTGCGGCAGACGCCCGAGGCCCTGGCGCTGGTCTGCGGAGAGACCGACCTGACCTACCGGGAACTGAACGGCCGCGCGAACCAGTTGGCCTGGTACCTCTCCTGTCATGGCCTGCGACCCGGAACCCTGATCGGTCTCTGCATGGAACGTTCGGTCGAGCTGGTGATCGGGCTCCTGGGGATCCTCAAGGCCGGCGGCGCCTATCTGCCGCTGGATCCGTACTATCCCACCGAGCGCCTGGCCTTCATGGTCAAGGATTCCGGAGTCGAACTGATCGTCACCCAGAGCCGGTTGAAGGCCGTCCTGCCGGAACTGCAGGAGATCCATCCCATCTGCCTGGACCAAGATGCGGAGACGCTCTCCGGATACCCCATCGATAATCCGGAGATCGAAGTCTCCACCGAGACCCCGGCTTACGTGATCTACACCTCCGGATCGACCGGCCAGCCCAAGGGGACCGTGGTCAGCCATGACAATGTGGCGCGGCTCTTCGATGCGAGCCGGCCGCAATACCGGTTCGGACCGCAGGACGTCTGGACCTTCTTCCATTCCGTGGCCTTCGACTTTTCGGTCTGGGAGATCTTCGGAGCGCTGCTGCACGGCGGCCGCCTGGTGGTCGTGCCCTACTGGATCAGCCGCTCGCCGGACCTCTTCTACAATCTGCTGCACGATCAACAGGTCACCGTTCTCAACCAGACGCCCTCCGCCTTCAGCCAACTGAACAAGGCGGAAGAGGTGCGCCCGCTGCCGCTGCCGCTCTCGCTGCGCTGGATCATCTTCGGCGGCGAAGCGTTGAACCCGCCGGACCTGAAGCCCTGGTTCGACCGGCACGGAGATCAGGCCCCGCAACTGGTCAATATGTACGGGATCACCGAGACGACCGTGCACGTCACCTCCCGGCCCCTGTCGAAGGCCGATCTGCAACAGCCGAGAAGCGTGATCGGGTCGCCGCTCTCGGATCTCCGGGTCTACATCCTCGATTCGAGAATGCGTCCGCTCCCCCTCGGGGTCCCGGGCGAAATCTACGTCGGAGGCCGCGGCGTGGCCCACGGATACCTGAACCGTCCGGAGTTGACCGCGCAACGGTTTCTGCCCGATCCCTTCCGGCCGGACTCGACGCTATACAAGACCGGAGACCTCGGACGATGGCTGCCCGACGGCGAGCTCGAATACCTGGGCCGCAGCGACGACCAGGTCAAGATTCGCGGATTCCGGGTCGAACTGGGAGAGATCAAAGCCGCGTTGCAGACCCATCCGGCGGTCCGGGACTGTGTGGTGATCGCCAGGGCCGACTCGCAAACCGCCGAAAGCCCGGGCCGGCAGATCCTGGCCTACCTGATTCCCGAACCCGGAACCGAGCCGTCGGTCACGGAGTTGCGACTCTTCCTGCAACTGACGCTGCCCGACTACATGATCCCCGCGGCCTTCATCACGATCGAGAACCTCCCGCTCACCGCCAACGGCAAGATCGATGCGCGCGCGCTGCCCTCGCCGACGACCGATCGCCCGCCGCTGGCCCAGGAGTTCGTCGAACCGCAGCAGCAGGTGGAGAAGAAGGTGGCGGAGATCTGGAGAGAGGCGCTCGGCCTGGAGCAGGTCGGAATCTATGACAACTTCTTCGAGCTGGGCGGCCATTCACTGCTCATGGTTCGGATTCGCGGAAAGCTGGAGGAGGTCTTCGATCAGCCCCTCTCGATAGCCGAGATGTTCCAGTGCCCCACGATCCAGAGCCTCTCGCAGTTGCTCGCCCACCCGTCGGCCGATGCCGCCGCCGCGTCCCAGGTCCCGGGTCGCGCCGCCGCGCGCAGCGCCCGCAGCACGGCTCAAGCCTCGCAGCGCGAGATTCGAATGCAGGCCCGATCAGCACCCGACGAAGCTAAGACCGGATCTGAAATTTGAGATTTGAAATTTGAGATTTGTCGGCTCCGGAGCGCCGGAGGCGCGAAAGATAATAGCCAGGGGTGAACCCCTGGTCGGATACCAAAAGGACCAGCGTCCTGTCAGGACGCCATTAAAACCCAATCCGATCGCGCCCCTACAGGGCGCGTCGTGAATGACCCCGGACCAGGGGTTTCACCCCTGGCTATTTTATTGGCGCGCCTTCGGCGCTCGGGTTTGCCCACAAATCCGGTGCAGCAAGAGATTTGAGATTTCCCATGACCGACCCTACCGCCCAAGAGCAGCTCACCGATTCGTGCCTGGCCATTGTCGGCCTCCATTGTCGGACGCCCGGAGCCAACAACCACCGGGAGTTCTGGCGCAATCTCTCCACCGGGGTGGAATCGATCACCCGTTTTCAAGATGAAGAGTTGCGGCGCTCCGGGGTGGAACCGGCGCTGCTCACGGATCCGGACTACGTGCGGGCCCGGGCCGTTCTGGACGGGATCGAACTGTTCGACGCCTCCTTCTTCGGCTACACGCCGCGAGAGGCCGAGTTGATGGACCCGCAGCATCGGCTGTTCCTGGAATGCGCCTGGGAAGCGCTGGAGATGTGCGGCTATCTCTCACCGGCGACCGACCTGCGCACCGGCGTCTTCGCCGGCTGCGCGATGAATACCTACCTGCTGCACAATCTCTCGGCCGACCGCGAACTGATCCGCGAGACCGATTATCACAAGCTGCTGATCGGAAACGACAAGGACTTTCTGGCGACCCGGGTCTCCTACAAGCTGGATCTCAAAGGCCCCAGCATCAACGTCTCCACCGCCTGTTCGACCTCGCTGGTCGCCGTTCATCTGGCCGGCCAGAGCCTGCTCAGCGGAGAATGCGACCTCGCGCTGGCCGGCGGCGTCAGCATCCCGGTGCCGCATCGAACCGGCTATCTCTACCAGGAGAGCGGGATTCTCTCGCCGGACGGGCGTTGCCGAGCCTTCGACGCGGAGGCGCGCGGGACGGCCGTGGGGAGCGGAGTGGCCGTGGTCGTGCTCAGGCGGCTGGCCGACGCCCTGGCCGGCGGCGAGACCGTCTATGCCGTGATCCGCGGCTCGGCCGTCAATAATGACGGATCCCTCAAGACCGGATACACCGCGCCCAGCGTTCAGGGCCAGACGGAGGTGATCGCGGAGGCCCTGACCGTGGCCGGCGTGAATCCGGAGACCATCGGATACGTGGAGACGCACGGAACGGGGACGGCCCTCGGCGATCCGATCGAGATCTCGGCCCTGACCAAAGCCTATCGCGCGGGCGGCGCACGCCGGAACGGCTACTGCGCCATCGGTTCACTCAAGACCAACATCGGCCACCTGGATGCCGCGGCCGGAGCGGCCGGATTGATCAAAGCGGCGCTGGCCCTCCATCATCGGCAGATCCCGCCGAGCCTCAACTTCGCGAGCCCGAATCCGGAGATCGATTTCGCCGACAGCCCGTTCTATGTCGCGACCGGCCTGACCGAATGGCCGCGCAACGGGCATCCTCGCCGGGCCGGGGTCAGCTCTTTCGGACTGGGAGGCACCAACGCCCACGTGATCCTGGAAGAGGCGCCCCGGCGCGGCGGCGCGGCTCAACCGGCGGCCCCCACGCTCAGGCCCTATCAACTGCTGCCGCTCTCGGCCAAAACCTCGACGGCGCTGGCGCAGGCCGCGATTCGGCTCGACGAGCATCTGCAACAACACGCGGACCTCTCTCCGGCCGACGTGGCGTTCACGCTCAGCACCGGACGCCGGGAGTTCGCGCATCGCCAGGTCCTGATCGGCCCCTCCGGCGACTGGCAGGAGCAGACCATCCGGAGAATGGAGAGCGAACCCGGCCACCCTCCGCTGACCGCGGTCTCACAGGGAGTGGCGCCGAATTCCGGTGACCGCCCCGTCGTCTTCCTCTTCCCCGGCGGCGGCGCCCAACATCCGCGCATGGGGCAGGAACTCTATTATTCGGAGCCGGTCTTTCGCGACCGGATCGATCACTGCGCGGAGTTACTGAAACCGCACCTGTCGCTCGACCTGCGCGAGTTGCTCTATCCCGCCCCCGGCCGCGATCAGGAAGCGGCGCTCAGACTGGAGCGCCCGGCGCTGGCCATGCCGGCGTTGTTTGTCGTCGAGTATGCCCTCGCCCAGCTCTGGATCTCGTGGTCGATTCGCCCGCAGGCCCTGATCGGACACAGCCTGGGAGAGTACGCCGCCGCCTGCCTGGCCGGGGTCTTCTCGCTGGAAGACGCGCTGGCCCTGGTGGCCTATCGCGGAAAGCTCTTTGAGCAACTGGCGCCGGGCGCCATGCTGAGCGTCAATCTCTCCGAGGATCAACTGCGCCCGCTGCTCAACGGAAGCCTCTCGATCGCCGCCGTCAACAATCCGGTCTCCTGCGTGATCTCCGGACCGGTCGAGGCGGCGGCCAAACTGGAGGCCGCGCTAACCGCCGGAAAGGTCCAGACCCGCCGGCTGCGCCTCTCGGCGGCGGCCCATTCGCTGCTGGTGGAACCGGTCCTCGACCAGTTCCACCGCTTCCTGGAGCGGCTGCAATTTCATCCGCCCGCCATCCGCTGGGTCTCCAACCTGACCGGAGCCTGGATCACCGAGGCCCAGGCCACCGATCCCAACTACTGGTGCCAGCACCTGCGACAGACCGTACGTTTCGCCGACGGAGTGCAGCGCCTCTTCGAAGAGCCCGAGCAGATCCTGTTGGAGGTGGGACCGGGACAAACCCTGACCAATCTCCTCTACCAGCATCCGCGCAAACCGATCGGTCAACTGGCCGTCAGTTCGCTGCCCCATTCACAGGAACCGCAATCCGATGCCGCCTTCCTGCTCACCACGCTGGGCAAGCTCTGGACCTCCGGAGTCAGCGTCAACTGGGAGGCCTTCTACCAACACGAAGACCGGCGCAGAGTACCTCTGACCACCTACCCCTTCGAGCGCCAGCGTTATTGGATCGAACCCCGCCCATCCGCTGCCCCCTGTTCACTACCCGCTGAAGAAATCTATATGTCCGAACAGAACAACTCACGCCACACCCTGATCGTCGACAAGCTCAAGGAGATCCTGGCCAAGATCTCCGGCCTCCGGCCCGAAGAGATCGTCGAATCACGGACCTTCTTTGAACTCGGCCTGGACTCTCTGACGCTGGTCCAGGTCAGCCGCTCGCTCAAGAACCAGTTCGGCCTGAAGCTCTCCATCCAACAACTGATGGACGGCTGCTCGACGCTGAGCGCGCTCGCCGCCGAGGTCGAAGCACAGACCAACTGGGGCGCCGAAGAGGCGCCGGCCGCGCCCGCACCGGCGCCCCCCATCGCCCCCATCGCCCCCAAGACCGCCGCGCCCAGGGCTGCCGCGCCTGAGCGGGCCGGACCCGCCGCGACGTCCGAACCGGGCTCCGCCGCGGACCACGCCCGAGAGCAGTTGATCGCGCAGCAACTTGAGATCATGCGGATGCAGTTGGAAGTCCTGAGGGGCGGCCCAGCTCCGCCCAGCCTCGCCCAGCCGGCGCCCGCAGCCCAACCGGTCCGGAGCCGGATTAGAGAGCGCGTCCCCGCCGGGTCCGAGCCCTCCGGCTCGCCGGCTCGTAAACCGCTCCACTTCTCCAGCCAGGGCCAGACGTCGATGCCCGGCTTCACGCCGCGCCAGAGAGAGCATCTGGAGGCCCTGATCGCTCGTTACACGCAGCGCACGCGACGATCCAAGGAGTATGCACAACAACACCGCGCGGTCCTGGCCGACAGCCGCGCCGCCGTGGGATTTCGCCCGGCCGTCAAGGAGATGCTCTACCCGATCGTCGGCGCGCGAGGCGCGGGCTCACATTTCCTGGATCTGGACGGCAACGAATACGTGGACCTCACCAACGGATTCGGCGTGACGCTGTTCGGACATCACCCGCCGTTTCTGACCGAGGCTCTCAAAGAGTGCGCGGGCCAGGAGATGCTGCTGGGACCGCGCTCGCCGCTGGTCGGAGAGGCCGCGCAACTGATCTCCGAACTGACCGGACTCGACCGGGTCACGTTCTGCAACTCAGGCACCGAGGCGGTCATGGCCGCCCTGCGGTTGGCTCGCACGAAGACCGGGCGCTCCAGGATCGTCATGTTCGAGGGCGCCTATCACGGCCACTCGGATCAGACCCTGGTCCAGTCGAGCCTCGGCGACGACGACTCCGGCGATGAACGGAGTTCGGAGCCGATGGCTCCCGGGATTCCGCCCGAAGCCGTCGCCAACACCATCGTGCTGGAGTACGGAACGCCGGAGTCGCTGGAATATATCCGCAGGCACGCCGGCGAACTGGCGGCCGTCATCGTCGAGCCGGTGCAGAATCTGCGGCTGGACCTGCAGCCGGTCGAATTTCTACGCGAACTGCGGGAGATCACGCGGGCGGCGGGCTGCGCTTACATCTTCGATGAGATGATCACCGGCTTCCGGATCCATCCGGGCGGCGCGCAGGCCTACTTCGGGGTCGAAGCGGACCTCGTCACCTACGGCAAGGTGATCGGCGGCGGCATGCCCATCGGCGTGGTCGCGGGCCGCGCGGAGTTCATGGACGGGATCGACGGAGGCTACTGGCAATACGGCGACGGCTCGTTCCCGGCCGCCGAACGGACCTTCTTCGGAGGCACCTTCTGCCAGCACCCGCTCACCATGGTCGCCACCCTCGCGACGCTGAAAGAGCTGCGGCGGCAGGGGCCGGAACTACAGGAGCGATTGAATCGGCGCACCACCGAACTGGCCCAGACGCTGAACCGCTACTTCGAAGACGAAGAGGTCCCGATCCGCGTGGTCCATTTCGGCTCCGCCTTCCGGTTCACCGTCAGCGGCAACGTGGACCTGCTCTTCTTTCACATGCTGGAGCGGGGCATCTACCTCTGGGAGTGGCGCGGCTGCTTCCTCTCGGCGGCCCACACCGAACAGGACCTGGAACAGGTCGTCCGCTGCGTCAAAGAGAGCGTCGAGGAGTTGAGAAGCGGAGAGTTCCTCCCCGCGCGCCGGCGCGCCGTGCCGTCCGAGATCGCGGAGGAGGCCGCGCCGAAGACCGCCGTCGAGCCCGAGCCGGTGATCCCGGGGCCGATCCCTTTGACCGAGGCGCAGAAGCAGCTCTGGCTGATGTCGCAGATCGACGAGAACGGCTCGCGCGCCTACCAGACGGGCCTCAGTTTGAGACTGAAGGGACCGCTCCGGCTGGACCATTTAAGCCGGGCCGCGCGGCAGATGGTGGCGCGGCACGAAGCCTTGCGCACGGTGATCAGCCCTCAGGGCGACAGCCAGCGAGTCGAGTCGTCGAGCGAGATCGAATTGGAACTGGTCGATTATTCGGGAGTGCCCCAGGCCGGTCAGGCGGCCCCGATCGAAGAATGGTTCGAGCAGAAGTCGCGCGCGGCGATGCCGCTCGACCGCGGCCCGCTCTTCCGCATTCAGGTCTTACGCCTGGCCGAAGAGGTGCATGTGCTGGTCATGACGGCCCATCACATCATCACCGACGGCTGGTCGATGACCAATCTGGTGGTGGAGTTGATGGCCTTCTATTCCGCGGCCTGCCGGGGAGTCGTCCTGAAAGCGGAGCCCCCCATGCAGTTCCGCCAATACGTTCAATGGCAGGAGGAATACCGGACGAGCGACGAACTGGCGGAGCATGCCGCCTACTGGCTGAATCAGTTCCGGGACTCGATCCCGGTCCTGGATTGGCCCTCCGACTATCCGCACCCGCTGGTCAAGAGCTACCGGAGCGGCCGCTGCACGTTGAAGATCGAGTCCGGATCGACCCGCCAACTCCGGGCCCTCTGCTCGGAACATAATTGCACTCTCTTCATGTTGCTCTATGCGGCCTACACGGCCCTGGCCCATCGGCTGACCGGCCAGCCGGAGCTGTTGATCGGCCTCTCGGCCTCCGGGCGGTCGCTCGAAGGGAGCGAGAGCGTGACCGGTTACTGCACGCACCTGCTCCCCGTCAGAAATCGGATCGAGGGCGCCGCCCCTTTCCTCGACCACCTGGCCCGAACCCGCCAGAGCCTGCTGGCGGCCTACGAGCATCAAGACTATCCCTTCGCCTGGTTGCTGAACAACCTGGGGCTCAAGCGCGAAGCCGGGCGTTCGCCGCTGATCTCGGCGACCTTCAACCTGGATCGGCCGACGCCGATCCCCAATGCCCATGGCCTGGAGCTGGAGTTGTTCCCGCACCCGACCCACTTCGCCGATTTCGACCTGATGCTCAACGTCATCGACATCAACGACGAGCTGGTGGTCGATTGCGATTACAGCGCCGACCTCTTCCTGCACGGGACGATCGAGAACCTGCTCGGCCAGTATCGAACGCTGTTGGAGGGCGTCATCGCCAATCCGCGGGAACGCCTGACGCGGCTCCCCCTGCTGACCGACAAGGAGCGCGCCCGCATCCTGTCGCCGGAGCCGGCCGCTCACGAACAGGCTCGCCCCAATCAATGCCTGCACCGGATGTTCGAGGCGCAGGTGAGACGAAATCCGCAGGCGCCCGCCATCTCCGGTGAGAACGGACATCTCACCTACGGCGAATTGAACGCCGGCGCCAATCAATTGGCGCATCACCTGAAGTCGCGCCGAGTCGGCCCCGGCGCGCTGGTGGGCATCTGCCTGGAGCCCTCGCCGGAGATGATGATCGCCATCTTCGGCATTCTGAAGGCCGGCGGCGCCTACGTGCCGCTCGACCCGGCCTATCCGAAGGAGCGGCTGGCCCTCCTGCTGGAAGATTCCGGAGCCCTGGCCCTGGTGACCCGGAAGAGGTTTCTCGGACAGTTGCCGGCGCAGACCGGCGAGACCCTGATTCTGCTCGATGCGGATCAGAAGACTCTCGCGCAGGAGTCCACCGAGAATCCGGAGGTGGAGATCAAGCCCTCGGACCTGGCCTACGTCATCTATACTTCGGGCTCGACCGGGAGACCCAAAGGGGTCCTGATCGAACACCGCCAGGTGTCGCGGCTCTTCACCTCCACGGAGCAGTGCTTCCATTTCGGCGAACGCGACGTCTGGACGCTCTTCCATTCCTACGCCTTCGATTTTTCAGTCTGGGAGATCTTCGGGGCGCTGCTCTACGGCGGCCGCCTGGTGACGGTCCCGTACTGGGTGGCGCGCAACCCGGAGGCTTTCTACCGGCTGCTGATCGACGAGCAGGTCACCGTCCTCAACCAGACGCCCTCGGCCTTCCGCCAGTTGATGCAGGCCGAACGGGCGGCCGGGGTCGACCCCAGGCTCAATCTGCGGTTGATCATCTTCGGCGGCGAGGCGCTGGAACTGGCCAGCCTGAAGCCCTGGTTCGACCGGCACCCGGAGACTCGCCCGCAGTTGGTCAATATGTATGGCATCACCGAGACCACGGTCCACGTCACCTACCGGCCGTTGACGGCGAGAGATACGGAATGGAGCAGCAGCCGAATCGGCACGCCCATCCCCGATCTGCGGCTCTACATTCTGGACCCGGAGATGCAACTGGTGCCGGTCGGAGTGACCGGAGAGCTCTATGTCGGCGGCGCCGGCGTGGCTCGCGGCTACCTGAACCGCGAAGAGTTGAACCGCGAACGATTCGTGCCGGACCCCTTCCGGCCCGGCGAGCGAATCTACAAGACCGGAGACCTCGGCCGGTGGCTGGCCAATGGAGAGGCCGAGTACCAGGGACGCATCGACGAACAGGTCAAGATTCGCGGCTTCCGCGTGGAGCTGGGAGAGATCGCCTCGGCGATGCGCACGCATCCCGACGTCAAGGACGCGCTCGTGGTGCAGCAGGCCATGGGCGAACCGGCCGGCGCGTCCCAACTGGTGGCCTACTTCATTCCGAGCGCGCCGGTCGCGGACGGCTCCCAGGAGGCCAAACAGCGGACGGAGTTGCGCGTCTACCTGGCGCATAAACTCCCGGACCATATGATTCCGGCCGTCTTCATGCCGGTCGAGTCCTTCCCGCTCACGCCCAACGGCAAGATCGATAAACGCGCCTTACCGCTGCCGTCCGAGGCCCCGGCGGCGGCGACCGAAAACTATGTCCCGCCCCGCAATGCCGCCGAAGAGCTGCTGGCCCGCATCTGGGCCGAGATCCTGGGGCTGAAACAGGTGGGAGTCTACGACAACTTCTTCGAGCTGGGC
>DATEFT010000466.1:0-14764 GCA_035280505.1 Blastocatellia bacterium
CACGATCTTCCTGGTGGTGGTGGTGTTAGGTTGGGCGCCTGCGGCACGATATGCCAGAGCTCTTGCGCGCGACGCGCTTGGAGCCCCCTACACGCGCGCGGCATATGCAATGGGGTTTTCCACGGCTGAGCTTTCACGCCACGTTCTATTGCCCTTGTGTATTCGCCAGGTCATATCCGCAAAGGGAGCAATCCTCGTCGAGATTTTCGTTTTGGACTTCGCGCTCACTCTATTCGGTTTCGGTCCGTCGCCACCTTTCCCCACACTTGGCGGGCTCATCAGTGACGGCCTCAGATTTTTCACCGTCGCTCCCTGGACGATTTTGACCCCGTTGGTCTCTCTTTGTGCCGTTTGCGTGAGTCTACGTATGGTTCTGCAGGGGGTAGGCGTTACCGGAGTGCGGCTCAATACGCAACCGTAGACCTGAACCGCCCAGTGAAGGCGAGATGTCCCCAATCATTTGAAAGCCCTTTTCCCGGACATCTTGTACGCAACAATATCTTCAATTCTCTGACGTTGAGAGGCGGCCAGTGAAAGTTTGAGGAGTTCATCGATACTTTCCCAACGAATCTCGGTCGATTCATCGTCTATGCACATCTCTCCACCAATGATTCTGCCTTCATAGAGCATCGTAAATTCCTGCCGCACTTCTCCATCTGTATAGGCCACGACCGTCTTAGGATTGGTATATGTCCCGATCATATCGATTAATTCTACGTCGAACCCGGTCTCTTCCTTAACTTCTCTGATCCCACACCTGATTAGATCCTCTCCGAATTCGAGAGTGCCGCTGGGCACGGCCCAATTGCCGCTATCCTTTCTCTTGATGATCAGAAGCTTATTTTCTTCATTGAACAGCGCGACAGCAACTGCAGGCTTAATAGAATTCGGAGCCGGTGCGTTCGGATCGTTGTGATAATCGATCCTCCTGCTTACGATTTTTGCCTGGAGCCATTCGGTTATTCGCGCATCCGGCTCTATGTTTATTTTGTCATTGCCGGGCGGCACTTTTATAAATAGAATCGTCGTTCCAGGCTTTGACTTCTGGGCATATTTTGTTCCAGGTGTAACGACATAAAAGTCGCCTTTTCTGAAACTGATCTCTTCCCCGGAGTCCAGGTCAAGATACGCCGTATAGCCGGAGAGCATATATTGATATTCGTAAGCCTGACTATGAGTATGCGGGGCTTCCGAGGAATTCATCTTGTAAGAAGTGATTCCGATCTCTACTTTATCGTCGTCTATGTGAGTGAGGATCTGCGGTCGCTGCAGGCGCCCAACCAAATATTGCCTCGTTGTCTGTTCCAATGCGCTTTCGATCTTGCCACAGTCTAATTTAATGAAGCCGCCCGCCATGTCTTCTCCTCTATAAAAACATCAACTTATTGTTCACGATAGCGTTTTGTTCGAGCATCAGGGTCAGCATCGATTCCTCCTTAGTGTATCCCATTTCCAGCGCTTTCTTAAGGGCAGAGATAGCACGCTTTTTCCACCCTGACATTCCATCTCCGAGATCGCATCGTGCTATGCCTATCTGAACTTGCAATTGGCCCCAGGCATGCTCCATATCGTTGTAGAGTTGCTCGGCCTTTAACAAATGACTTCTTGCTATGGAATAATCTTCACAGCCAATATAATGCTCGCCGAAGGCAATGTGCGTATGAGCCAACCATGGTTTCATTCCTTGTTGCGTTACCATGACTTCGATATCTTTCAGATAGAACAATGTAGTCGCATGCGCTTTTTGTTCTCTGGCAATCTCAGCTTTCGAGCATAGCAAATATATTTCGTATCGGCGGTATCCCTGCTCCCTGGCAATGCTTAAAGCCCAATCGCAAATTTTATTGGCTATTTTCAGATGGCCATAGAATCTCAACACGTCAGAGTACTTGCGCAATGATCTGCAAAGATAGTCAGTATGATTATATTCCAGCGCATACCTGATTGACTTAACCAGCCATTTTCTGGAGAACCGGTATCCGCCGCTTAATACCCCCAAGTTCCCTCCGATCATAAAGAGCACTTCATTATATCTGGCGGGAAATTTGCCCTTATCGATTAATTGTTCAATGTTAATCAGCTCCTCAATCAACGGGGGCACCGGCCGATAGAACATCTGGCACTGAATCTTCCTGATATACAGATGCAGCAATTCATCAGAGTCTATAATGACCTGTTTGTCGTACCGGGCAAGATAGCCCTCAATCAAATCGGCCGATTGAGGAAATTGCCCTCTCAGATGGATCATATCCACGTAGATTGTGAATAGTGTTATCCCCAGGGCATCGATTCCAATACGCTCTGCAATATCGGACAGGGCGGTCTCAAGAAAAGATGCCGCTCCCATGAACTGGAGATACCTAAGAATTGAGAGCTTGTCGATCGAGAGCCAGTCTATAAATTGATCCCGCTTCAGATGATGTGATCGATGATACTGGGCCTCACTTAGCAAATGAATGATGCGGTCCTGGCTTACTGTGCCCACCACGGCCTTTTTCAGCTTCTTGTCGTAATAGTCGGCCATCAACTTGTGGATTCTGCGCCTTTGAGACTTCTCCTGAAAATGGTTAAGGCCATTCCGCATCAAATTGTGTAAATGATAAAACCGATCATCAGATGAAATGAAGGAGAAGCGATTGAATTCTTCAAACTGGGTCAAAGGGTAGCCGGTATGCTCGCGTCTTACCAGGTATTTAAAAACGTCATAGTTGTAGAGCCTGGGTATTGCCAGCAACTTTAATGTCTCTATTTCAACGGGAGCCAGATACCGGAGGAATCTATCGAAGATCTCCCTTCTGTCCGAGCCAAAGTGTTCGGGCGTGATTTGAACTCCCTGATTTAAAAGCTCGAAGTAGGTGTCTACCGAGAGATCAAGGTGATATGGATGGCCGGCGCTGGCAAGGATCATCTTGCTTCTAACGGCGGCATCCCGAACGCCACAGGCAATCAGAAAATCATCGGCATCCGCCTGGTCAAAATTATCCAGCAGACACTGATTGAGATATCGTCCCCATTCCGCATTCTGCTCTTCCCATCGGACCCGCTCTCTTCCAAATATGACGAATAATATTCCTGGTATCTGGGCAATGAGCTCTCTCACCCATGAATCTTTGGTAAATCGGCTCGCCTCACTCTTATTATCAGCCCATAGGGCTTCATAGGTGTCAAGAAATATGACCGCGATGGACGCCTCTTTCTTATCGAAGATCCTCTTGATATCAAAGGCCAGAAAAGCCGGAAGCTGCTCCTCTATCTCAAAAGCGGATAGTGATTCCAACTGCTGAAGATCCTCTTTGACATCGTCGTTCAGTTCGTATTTTGAATATAGGTCATATGCCTTGCTTACAATTCCTGTCACGGCTCCTACTATTCCCAGACCATCGAGCGCGCCGAGAATCTCGCCTAAAATCGACGCTTCTTCCTCATATGGAAGCTTTTTCTTATTAAAGACGTAGTCGGGATTTTTCTTTTTGAAATAGATCGAATAGGCAAGTTCAAAATGAATAAAGCGCTGCTTTTTATGACAAACAGCATTCCTTTTAAGTTCGAGCAGGGCTCTCGATGGATTTCTGTGTAGTGGGTCAACGAAATCAACGAATGAATATAGAGCTGATGGGGCAAGTTTGACCAAGTCCATTTGCAATTGTTTCTGCAAACTGCTTTTGCCGACACCGCCCACACCGTAATAGACGAGCACTTTATACTCTCTATCTTTGCGCGCCGTTCGTTCGAGTTCTTCGACTGCCCGCTGAAATATCTCTCTCGGAATCTCACGATCCGTAAATTCCTTGCTTGCAAAAAGGCGCCTCTTATTCTTACCAATACTATAGCGTGGTCCAATCGCCATTCTTATCGCCTCAATGTTTTATGTTGTAGCATCCAACACCGGGTTGACTGGTAAATTACGATATAGACTAATTTGCAGATATTGTTTCTAAAGACTACGTTCGGCTGTTTTTCCCCGATCAGTTTGATATCGCCATTCTGACCATAACCAGCACGCAAATATATTTACCGCTTGCTTCTCCCATTGGCTGTTTTCAAGCGCGCAAATAAGCTGTCTGTTTCAAAATTGCATTGAATGTATAGGGCATGAAGCGAATATGACCGCCTCGGCTCCACTGACTTCATTATAGCAAAACAATCAAGAAGATTCCTGTGATTTAACACTTCCGAGAATTAAGCCGGTCAAACTGTTGAGACAGGAATATCTACAAGTCATTGAAAGCGAGTCATGGTCAACCCTATCACTCCGGTTTAAGAAGCAATATTTGTCGGCGAGAAACGATCCTCGAGCACTTCGATACTTTTCAGTATTCCAGGGCCAGGCTTCAGAGAAGTAATCAGTGATTAATCTTCACATGTTGTCTTTAAACCGCGGGTGGTTCACTTGAGAGTGCTGACCATGCGGCCTCAGAGAAATCCTCGTCCTTCCACCAATCAACAAAAGCTCTGAGGCTGGAAGCAATCCACCATCCGGAGTCTTCATCGAATTCATCATCTGGGTCAGTAGCGTTGTAGGTTACCTTGGCGACCAACTCAGCTAATGCAACAACTCCCTCATGGAGATTAACGACCTCCTGCTCATCTCCCGGCTTTCGCCGTCGTTGACGATCTAACTTCAGCGTCAGATCGCGAAGCGAGTCAAACGCATCATGTGCTTTCCCCCATTCTTTTGGCTGATCAACAATGCTGAGTAGACGATCGAGTTGCTTTTCCTGCGTGCAGCTTCGCCCTAGGACTAACCGCAATATCCTAGCTGCCCATGCGGGCTGAGCCTCTTTAGGCAGCCCCTCAAAGATGATCCTCCCAGCTTCGAGTGGCTCTCCAGCATTCCACAACGCTGCGGCTCTCTTAATCTCAGTTTCTCGATCTTGTTTCATAGATTACCGTGGTCTCAGCCAATCTCTGTCATAGACCAAACAAAATTATTGGAGATCGATAGTGTAGAACTCCGATGTCGTTCTGACGCAAAAGTGGATGTCACGTTTTGTCGCCAAATATCGGCTCCCAAACGTCAGATTGTTCGTTCAAGCAGCTGGCGATTCATTTGAGAGCTCTGTCCAGGCGGCCCGAGGGAAATCATCATCATTCCACCTATCAACAAACCCTCGAAGGATGGTTGCGATTCCCCATCCTGAATCTTCGTCGAATTCATCATCAGGGCTAGTGGCGTTATAAGTCACTTTGGCAACTAATTCGGCCAGCACCAGCACTGCGCCGAGAATTTCTTGTTTATCCGTTGATCCATGTCGGCGCTGGTCATCCAACTTCAGTGTCTGGCCGCGAATCGACGAAAAGGCCTGATGAGCCTTACGCCATTTTGTCGGTTGATCGGCAATTTCGAGCAGGCGATCAATCTGTTTTAGTTTTACGCCGCTTCGCTCAAGGACCAATCGCAATATTCTAGCTGCCCATATGGGCTGAACTTCTTTGGGCAGTCCCTCGAAGATTATGCGTCCGGCTTCAAACGGTTGCTCAGCGTTCCACAACTCTGCGGCTCTTTTAATCTCGGTCTCTCGATCTTGTTCCATAATCTATCTTTGTCACAATATATCTTTACAACACAATCAATCAGAGGCATTAATCTGGGGAAACCTTTATATATGGTGGATATGTGGAACGATCACTCGTGCTCCATTTCACACCGGCCGTCCCCGCTCCATTACTGACCTTCTTCAATTCCTCGATTATATCATTGGCCTGGGGGTGCTTTGTGTCAACGCGGAAGTCGATATCACTCCGTGTCTCGCCCTTCCTATTCAGATCTTTTCCAACGGGTTTTTCCGGAAAATGTATCTCCCGCCCCTCACCTTTTGCCCGACTTCCGACAATATCAATTGTCGTATTGTACTTATTCGCTATTGCCTGGACTTCGGCAAGCTCGGCTGGAGTGATTGTTCTATAGTTAAATAAGTCGGGATTCGCTGGGGCTTTTGCGAAGCGCCCTTTCGAGTCTTTCCAGCGAACTCGCTTACAGTTCCAGGTAGCCGCGAGTCCGAATGGATCGATCCAATTAACAGGGTTCTGTGTGTATGTATAGTGATTCAACCCTCCCAATGAACCGATTGGGTCTCTACTTATATATCTTCCAGTCTCGGCATCATAGTACCGATGAAAATTGTAAAAGAGCCCGGTTTCGACATCTTCATACTGGCCTTGAAATCGAATCTGATTCTCAGACTTGTCCTTATATAGCGAAATTTGGCGGCCATAAACATCATAACTAGCTGACCAAACAATATTCCCCCTTTCATCCGTCAACTCGCGCGGGGTTCCAAGATGATCGTTGTGATAAGCGTCGAAACGATCTCCATCAAACCGGCACAATGGTTCATGACTTTCTGGGTCAAAGGCATACTCATTTGACCTTTTGCCCTGCTGTTCCATCAACAAGACATCACCGTCCCACAGAAAACCCGTTTCTCCGTCCTTCGTGTTTTTCGCGATTCGCCGTCCGAACGCGTCATAGCTAAACTCGATCAGCCCCCACTCCCCCGACTCAATCGCAATCAGCCGATTATCAGGATCATAACTGTAATGAATCGATGAGCCAGCGCGACGATTTTCAATCAGATTGCCGACCTCGTCGTAAATCATCACTGTATCGGCTGTTTGGACCAGTCGATTCTGTATATCGTAACGGAAATATCGATCTCCCCTCTGAAGCAAATTTCCGGTCGAATCATAGACTAATTGCTCGCCCCTCTTCTCTGGCTGCACCACCTCGCTCAACCTCTCCACCGGGTCGTAGTCGAAGTGAATGACCCCTTTGTTGCTGTCGTTCAGTTCGACCAGATTGTCTTCGACGTCATATTTGTAGCCGCGAATGAAAAGGGTATGGCTCGACTTATATAACGATTGCTCACTGAGTCTCCCGCAGCGGTCATAATAGAAACTCTCTTCCAATTCTCCAGGGAAACGCTGTTTGGTGAGTCGCCCTGATCGATCATATTCGAACGCTATCGACCCACATGGCGTCTGCAGTCGGTCTAACTGACTATCGGCAGTGTAGGAGAATTCCACCGTCTGACCTGATGGAGACCTCCGTTTGATGCGATGTCCAAGCGCGTCGTACTCGTGCTCAATAACCTTTCCATTTTGAGCTTCCCAGGTGACTCGACCAAGAGGATCGCGTCTGAAGATCAATTCGCTATCAGGCGCCACAGCCCTGACCAACCGGCCGATCGAATCGTAAGCGAATGTAATCGTGGTCCCGTCCGGTCGGTGCCTTTCGATCAACCGTCCTTGCCTGTCGCGAATGAATCGAGTCAAACGGCCTGCCGGATCAGTCCGCGCAATCAACTGGCTGGCAGGATCATAATCGTAATCCCAGATCAGGCCGTCAAATCCGATTTCGCGTTGGACTCTATCCAACTCGTCATAAAGGAACTGATTGACATCTCCGCGTTCGTTATGAATCTCGATCAGATTGGCTTCGGTGTCATAGGCAAAGCGCTGCGTGTAGCCCAGAGCATCGATTCGCTCCCCGAGCTTGTTGTAATCGACATAGCGAAACCGCGTCTCAGCGCCGTTTGCGTCGAGAAAATGGGTGAGATTACCTTCGGGATCATACCGGTAGTGATGTCTCGTGCCGTCTGGTCGCTCGCTTTGCATTAGGCGATCTTGCGCATCATAGGCATAACGCGTGATATAGCCTGACGGATTTCTGATTGTGGCCAAACGATTGCGTTCGTCAAAACCGTATCTGGTGGTGGACCCAAGCGGCGTGCTGAATTCGAGTATTCGACCCCGCTCATTCCATTTGAATCTCATCACCCCACCGAGGGGGTCGACGGCTTCCTCCATGTCGCCGAACTGGTTATACCTATACTCGCGGCGATTCCCCAGAGCATCGACAGTTGCGGTGATATTCCCACGCTCATCGTATTCGCGCTTGAATTCCGCTCCGGTCTCGTCAATCAGCTTCTCCGGCCACGATTCCCTGGTGTAATCAATCCGGCGGGTCGTTCCATCGGAATTTGTAATCGCCGTGCAGTCACCAGTCAGGTTGTAGCTGTATTTTACGCTGCGCCCGATCTCGTCAGTCTCGGAAAGCAGGTCGCCGTTTGCGTCATAACCATACTGCCTGACACCGCCTAGAGCGTCGACGATGCTGATTGGCAGATCCAGTTCGTTGAAGTAGTAGGTCGTTCTCCTTCCAAGTGAGTCTTCAACCTCCGTCATCCGGGCTTCCGGATCATAGTCAAGCCACCGTTCATAGATGCCGTCATCTCCCCAGGTATGAATACATCGTGCCGCCTGCCCCTCACCACGATAGGCAAAATGGAAACTCAATCCGTTACGGTTGGTCTCCCGAATCAGGAGATGATCGTCATAGGCATAACGCCAGGGGACCAACCCGCGATCGGTGGCGTTGACTAGGCGGCCGGCGGCATCGTAGGTGAAACTCACCAGCCTGGCGGTTCGGGTGGAATCTTCGTTCAGTGCCAGGTGTACTCCTGCCAGCCGCTCTGCACCGTCAGCCAAAGTAATGTATGTGAACTTCAGCCGGGTTCCGGCTTGATCCTCCAACCGACTGAGACGTCCCTTCTCATAAGCCAGCGCGATCCGGTTGCTGTTCCGATCCTCGATCTCCGTCAGCCTGAGCGCCGCGTTCTCCGCTTTCCCTGGCGGATCAGACCCAATCCCGTTCACCGAATCCAGTGTTCCGGCCGGCTCGAATTTGTATCGTGTTCCATTCCGGCCTCGCACCAGATAGATTCGGTCGCCCAACCGTTCCAGCCATTGCTTCTCCAGTGGATTGAACGCGCTCTCACCGACCTCAATCCGCTCAAAGGCGACCAGCCGCGCCTCATCATTCCGCAGGATGACCATTCCTTGGCGGTCGTCTTCCCAGAGATGAATATCGTAGGAATGGATCCATCCGCGTCCCAATGGCCCTGCATAATCGATGGCCGAAGTGTCATAAGCACGGGTAAAGTCGATTGGCACCCGTCCGGGCAGGTCGAAATCCGTTTGGGCGGTAAAGACACGCCCAGAGGCCACATCCACCGGATGCCCGGTTATGACACAGAGGTCATTTCGTAATCTGCTACCTTCAGGCAGGAGTAGTTGAAGCCTTCGCGCCGACCGCTTGAGGAGTTTGCCCATCCCTCTCGCGATCGTCATCCATCCCGGCATCGGGAATCCGCCAACGATCACATTCGGACTCCCGGTGATGAAGTTGCCGAAACAGTTGAGCGGCGTTGCTCCCGGATCTTTTCCCATCCCTATTGACAGCGCCATGGCGGCCATATCTGCTGCCGCCTGCATCGCCGACATCTTGGCTTCGAGCCCCGCCGCCTCCGCCTCAGCAGCCGCGGCCTCGGCTTCCGACTCAGATTCGGCGTTCTCCGCTGCTGCTTCAGCATGGTTCTGATCGGCCAGCGCCGCGCCCATTCCCAGCGCGCCCATGGCGCCGGTGAAGCCAATCATCGCTTTATCAAACTTCGTCAATCCTTGGCGGGCGGCCTTGAGCCCCTTTATGCCCGGAAGAGCCGGAACACAGTGCCGGGTAAAATCGATGAATTGCCTGGCAGCCCTCGATCCTCCGATGAAGACGTGCGAGGACCCGGTCAGGACTTCGAACAATGGATAGTAACCGCCGCACCAGGCCCCAAAACCGACATCCCCGCTCCGCGCCGCCGGCCACCCATTGATCAAAACATTGGTCGCCCCGGCGCAGATCACCGGCCCAATGCTCGGCAAGGGGAAGCCCATGCTCGGCGGATGCGGATGGCTGTGAGGCCATCCCAGCACCAGATCGCGGAAGAGTCGTGCGGCAGGAAAACTGGGGAGAGCTTGAGACACACCCTGCGTCAAACCGGCTACACCCTGGTTCAACAGATCCACCGGCTTCATGACCAGCGCCATCGTTTGGCCGACGAAGCTCTGCAGCGTTCGTGCCGGATTCGCCAAATCTTGAGTCTCTGATGCCGATTCGGTCCGTAAAGTGGTTGGAAGGTGGGTGATTCTCGGGGCGTCAGACATGGCAGCTAGTCCATCGTTCAGGAGGCCAGTTGAGATAATTCGGTGTCGCAGGCTGCGCGACGCCGTGAATTGCCGAGCTCTCGATAGAGGTCTCGCAGATGCTCCAGATTGCTCTTCTGTCCTTCCTCGTGCCGCAGCTCGCGGCTGATCGCGACCGCCTTCTCCCAGTTCTCGGCGGCCTCGCGTTCGTCTCCCATTCGGCGATGAATCACCCCGATCTGCTCCAGTGCCTGGACCTGTTGCAACGGTAGATCTGAGGCCCCCGCCAACTGTTCCATCGATTGATAGTAGATCAGGGCCTCATCTAATTGGTCCTGCATCATCAGGACGTTGCCGAGATTGAAGCTCTGGCAGATGACCAGCGGCTGCGATTTCAATTCGATCGAGAGCTTGATGGCCCGCTCGTACCAGAGCTGGGCATCTCGGAATTTGCCCTGCATATAGTGCAGATCGCCGATGTTGTTGAGAACCACCGATTGTTGATGGCCTTGCCCCGTGTATCTGAAGTAGTCGAGGATTTCCAGGTTACGGGCCAATGCCAGGTCATAACGCTGATTGGCCACATCAAAGCCGGCCAGCATCATATGCATCTGCGCCTGCTCCTCAACCGGCACGCGCGGATCGTTCGCTTTCTCATTCAGCTTTCTCTCTAACGATTCCGGGTCGAGTTCCGGCCGGTAGACTTTGACGTTCGGCAATTCACTAATCCTTGGGGACAGAATGGGTAAACCCACATCGTCGCGGACGATCAACTTGGTCCTGGGCAGCGAGCCGGTCCCCAGCTCACGATTAATCTCATCGACGAGGTGCGAATAAGCTCCCGGTCGATCGATCTCCAGGGGATAGAAGATCCAGATCACGCGGCGCTCATCCGTCACCAAACTTTCAACATACTGCATGAGATTTATCAGCCGGGCAGAGGGTGTTTGCGAATCATTCATCGGCAATTCCTCCAGGAGCGGCAGTGCCGTGTCCCCGCGGCCGGTCAGTTCCTGATTGACCTGGGCGACCTGACGGCGGATTGTGGCGGGGATTTCTCGAACGTACTCAGCGGAATCGGTGAACGGGTGCGCAAAGACCAGGAAGAGGTCCGACGAATCCGGATCGTCATCCAGAGCTTCAAGGCTCTTGATGACGAGTGCGGAGTCTTCCGGCTCACACGAGACGATCATCAGATTTTCTGCCCGGCTTTCGACAAATCGACGAAACTCCCGTTGAATGGCTTCCATGAAGCTTTTCATCGGACCTCCGCAAACCGCTCTCAAATGAGCGCCTGATGTGATGATATAAATAGTAGCTGACACCCGCTCCCTGCCTGGCCTACGACAACTACTACGGATGAAGTGCGGAAAACCGATTCAAGATTCCGGGTAGGCTAAGTTGGATCATCATCAGCCCAGCCTGTAAGGCCTGAACCAGTGTGCAGGATTATTCTCGAAAGCAATCGTGCAGCAATTCGTTGGAAGTGGATCAATGCTGTCTTGCCTGATCGAGATGGCATCTCCTTATCAACAACATTTGACGACTCGCAAAATAAGTGGGCGGCAGGTGAGGATTGCCCGCCCGCAGTGAGCGTAGAGATACTCACAAAGTTCATCCCAGCGCTTTTATAGAGGCGATTTATAGGTCATTTTTCTTTTTTGCTCTCTCATGGCAGCAATACGTACGGGCTGCAGGCGATGGATCATCTCATCCCCTTATTTTATAGCCACCCAGATCATGCTGCATGAATCCGCGCACTGAAGTGTGACCGTAGACTCAATTACCCTTAATGGAATATGGATAAAAATGATTGTTTAGAGGTAGTCCGCATAGGATGATTTGACGTATATGGAACAACCAAGTGCCCCAGATGAGCGGGGTGACAGCCGTCAGAGATCGGATGAACCACCTCGCCTACGCGATTATGACTATTTCTCGGACATAGGACCGGCATTACGCAACGACCCACGAGCCGCATATGCCTTTGCCGCTTTGATGTATCGAATCAGCGAACTCACAAAAATTAACCAGGAAGTGCATGCGTTTATAGCGCCGTTGGCTGAAAGCGGAATCCGCCTGGGATACGAGTACACAACCGATCACGAGGCCTGCCTCATGAAGTTCAAACATACACTTGCCGAAGAATAGAATGACATCCCAATTGATCTGCACGGGAAGGCCAGTCAAATGCCGGAACTCAGCATCCCTCGGCTTCGTCGGTTTCCGCTTAGGCGCCTCTGTCAGGTCTGTGGCGATTCAAGTGGAGCGGCCGTGAGAATCCCAGCCGATGTCCGGATGAGCAAAGTGCTTGATCCGATAGATCATTAGCGCCAGATTCCCGAGCCCTCCTGTGAGATTGGCTTCGAGATGCGCCTTTGCCGGTGATCCGTTCCGGAATTCGAGCCGCAGGTTACGAATGGATCGCGGCCTATTTCTCTACAAAAACTACGTAGCCTCCATTTGGCCCCGGAATGACGGAATGAACCCTGATGCCTTTATTCACTGCTTCTCTCAACGCTTCATTCAAACCGGCCGCGGTGAGGCCGATATTTCCGGGAGTGTTGTCGAAGTTGAATATCTGTTTATCTTTATCCCTCGATACGACATAGATGAGCTTCTCTGCCGACATCGACCCCGCGGCCCCGGATATTGGCGAAAAAAGGCCTCGCAACAGCAAGCCCCAGACGCCGACGACCAACGCGAGTAGTAATATTCTGATTTGTCGATCTGGACTGATCATGTTCGCGATTTCCTTTCATTCTATCAGCTGTACCTGAAGCAATTAGAATTCACGACTTCCCCAGAATAAAGGCTTGGCGGCTTTAGATAATATGATGTTTCTTTAGCTGATTCCAAAGCGCGTTCGGTCTCAATCCGAGTTCCGCCGCCGCCGCACCGATGTCCTCGTTGTGAGTCTGTAAAACTTCTCTTAACCGCGCTCTCCGCTCCTGAAGCCACCGCGCTTTCATCTGAGCCATAGTTTCTTTCCTCGACGAGACACTGACCGGCCGTATTTCCGGTGGTGTAGACCTCTTACATTGATTGGATAGATGCCAGGTATCCGACCTGGCCCATTGATTGGATGGCTTCCAGACAATATGATTCCTCGTCAGATGATTCCAAAGCGTTTTCGGGCTCATGCCGAGTTCGGCCGCCGCTGCAGTAAAATTCCCGTCACAGTTTTGGAATGCCTCTCCCAACCGTAATACTAATTCCTGATGCTGTCGCTCTCTCATCTGAGCCGCGGTCTCTTTTTTTGGCAGTATTGCTGTCGGCTGCTTTTCTGCTGTCGGCTGCTTTTCTGCTGCCGGCTGTATTTCTTCCGGCGCGGGCCTCTTCCACTGAATCGAGGAGATAATTTCTTCAATCACCCTGCCGCTGATGATTAGCTGCGGGACGGCTATTTCCACGCGCGTTTCGGCGCGTGCCGATTTCAGGGCTCGCCCTACCGATTTCATCACGATCTCATCCAGTTCCCGGATATTGCCCGGATAGTCATAGCGCAACAACACGTCCTCTGCGGATTCATCGAGGATGCATTCGGGCAACCTGCTGTCACGCATCATTTTATCCAGGAAGTAGTAAGCCAGGAACAGAATATCTTCAGTCCGCTCTCTCAATGGCGGAATCCTGACCTCAAACCCGAACCGATAGGCTAAATCAGGGCGGAATTTGCCGGCCTTGATCAGGGCGCCGAGATTACGATTGGTCGCCGTAACGATTCGAAAGTCGACTCTGGTGTTGCTGCTGCCACCGACCCGCCTGATCTTCCGTTCCTGTTGGGTACGCAGGAATTTTTGCTGTAGCGGTAACGGCAGATCCCCAAATTCATCCAGAAAGAGCACCCCGCCTTGAGCCTGCTCCATCAATCCCTTCTTCGATGTTGTGGCCCCGGTAAAAGCGCCTCGCTCATGACCGAAGAGCTCGCTTTCAAAGAGGTTTTCCCCCAATGTCGGGCAATCAACATCAACAAATTTCCCTGAGGGCTTGAGGATGTCATAGATCAACCGTGCGACCAGTTCCTTCCCGGCCCCAGACTCGGCCAGAATCAGAATATCTCCCACCAGCGGTACGTGTACTTCCAGGTGATCTATCAGCTCCTGCATGGCTTGGCTGCGGTAGATCAATTTCTTGCCGTCAGAGAGATTCACACACATCCCCTGAAGGTGCCGCTTCGAAACATTGATTCGAGAGATATTAAGGGCACCCTGGCTGTGGCTGACCAGAGAGTATTTACGGTTGCCGTTCACAGAGTATTCCATTCTGAACGGACAAGGCGACCGGGTGTGTGGATGTTTAGCCGAGTGATGGAGTTTATTATTTCTTAATCGATGCCTTGTGCCAAGTTTCTTCTTCCTGGGGGTTGACCTTTCCACCCCCGCTAGATAATTATAGTTAACAATCGTTCATAGTCAAGGCGCAAGGCTTTTATTTGGGAGGGATCAACAATGGGTAGCACCTCACAAAAACGCTCTATGCGTGACCGGCCGCAACTGCTGGGAGAAAAGTTGCTGAAAATCCGCAATTGGCATCAGTTCTCACAGAGACAGATGCTCGACCATTTCGGTTATACCGAATACCATCACGCTTTCATTTCGATGTGGGAGAGAGGCCATAGGGAACCGCCCCTCATTGCGTTGTTGCTGTATGCCCGCTCCATCAATGTCTCAACTGATGTTTTGCTCGATGATGAATTGGACTTCGTACTGCCGACAAATAATCGATCGGCAAATAGATCTGAAACGAAAACCACTGCAAAAGCGAAAGGGCAGAAGCGCAAGCTCCCTAC
>DATEFT010000467.1:0-15947 GCA_035280505.1 Blastocatellia bacterium
GCCGTCGCTCAGGAGATGAAACTCTACTCCCTGGCCAGGACGCGGCCGGCCAAGGGGGATGAAAGCCAGCCGTTATTTGAAGAGTAGAAGAGTTTGATGAAGCAAGAAAAGACAGCAGGCATCTACCGTTGGGCGCTCGGCTATCTGCGCCCGTATCGGAAACAGTCGTCTCTCCTCTTGTTGGTCAGCGGAGTGGAGATCATCTCCGGGTTGCTGCTGCCATGGCCCTTGAAATACATCGTCGATCAGGTGCTGGGCCAGGAACCGGCGCCGGGCTGGCTGGCCGGAGTGATCGACCTGATGGGCGGCAGCCGAGTGGCGATGCTGATTCTGGGAGGCGTGGCCTATCTGGTGCTGCACTATACCAGCGAGTTCGTCTCGGTGGCCCATACCCAGATGCAGCAGAGTATCGGGCAGCGACTGGTCTTCGATCTGCGGCAACAACTGTTTGCCCATCTCCAAAGCCTCTCGTTGCGCCACCATCTCAAACGCGGGCCGGGCGAGACCATCTATCATATCGAGAACGACTCCTACTGTGTCGAGAGCCTGACTCTCAGCGGGATCTTGCCGCTGGCCAGCGCCGCCCTGACGCTGGGCGCGATGTTCGTGGTCCTGCTGCAGCTCAACTGGCAGGTCGCGATCATGTCGCTGATCGTGGTGCCGTTCCTGCTCTGGGTCAATCGGCACTATTCTGATCGCATCGTCGATCGTTCCGAGCGGGTCAAGGCGCTGGAGTCGGGCGTCATCAACTTCGTTCATGAAGTGTTCAGCTCGATTCGCGTGGTCAAGGCTTTCGTGCGCGAGGGGCACGAAGAGCGGCGGTTCAAAGAGAAGGGCACGACCACGCTGGATGAGAAGATGGGGTTGACGCTGCAGGAGTCGCTCTTCGCCGCCATGATCAACGTCGTGACCACGGGCGGGACCGCGATCATTCTGCTGGTGGGCGGTTATAACGTGCTCAAGGGCCGAATGAGCGTCGGCGGCCTGCTGGTGGCGCTTAACTACCTGGCTTCGGTCTTCGGGCCGCTGGTCACCATGAGCCATACTTTCGGCAGCGTGCAGGCTTCGGTCGCCAGCGCGCGGCGCGTGCTGCGCACTTTGCTGACCGAGCCGGAGATCGAGAACCGTCCGGAAGCGGCCGAGGCCGGTCATTTGCGCGGGCGGATCGAACTGCGCGACGTCCATTTTCATTATGACGACGGGACTTCCGTGCTCAAGGGCGTCTCGCTGGTGGCGGAACCCGGTCAGATGATCGCGCTGGTCGGATTGACCGGCGCGGGCAAGACCAGTCTGGTCAGCCTGATCCCTCGTTTTTATGAGGCCGTTTCGGGCGAGGTCCTGGTGGATGGACGTCACGTGCGCGACTATGAACTGCGCTCGCTTCGCTCCCGGATCGGGATCGTGCTCCAGGATCCGTTGCTCTTCTCCGGCACGATCGCCGACAACATTCGGTATGGGCGGCTGGAGGCGACCGAGGCGGAGGTGATCGACGCCGCGCGCGCCGCGTATGCCGACGATTTTATTCGAGAGAAGCCCGAGGGCTACCAGACCCGGCTCGGTTCGGACGACGGCATTCAACTTTCGGGAGGGGAACGGCAGCGCATCTCGATCGCCCGCGCCTTTTTGAAGAAGGCGCCGATTCTGATTCTCGACGAACCCACCTCCTCCCTCGACGCCCGTGCGGAATCGAGTATCTTCACCTCCCTGCGGGAATTGATGGCGGACTGCACGACGATCGTCATTGCGCATCGTCTCTCGACCGTCCGCGATGCCGATAAGATCCTGGTGCTCGATGACGGGCGGATCATCGGTGAAGGGAAACACGATCAGTTGCTGCGGACCGTTCCCCTCTACCGCGAACTGTGCGAGAAGCTGGCGATGGGCAATCTGCCGCCGGCTGAGGAAGAGGAAGGGCAGACTGTAGCGGCATACTATTGAAATTCGATCAGAAGTCTTGAAGTGCAATGGCAAATAAGCGCCGGAGGCGCGGAAGATAATCGTCGGGAATCACGCGGCCTGCGAGATTCCCGGCCTATCTATCGGGGCTTTTACCATGCTTTTAAGCTTACTCGATATTTTGAGCTGTCCCTTTTGCGGCAGTCGGTTCTCCCTGGAGTCCGGCTGGAGCCTGGAGCAACACGGAGATGAGATTCTGAACGGAATCCTCTTCTGCGAATGTGCGGCCTATCCGGTGGTGGCGGGGATTCCGGTCTTGACCTCCGACTACCTGGCCGACAACGCGCGCGAGCAGTTGGCCCGGGGCGAGCGGGAACAGGCGCTCTTCACCATGCTCGGACTCGACACGGAGGATCAGCAACTGCTCTTTCGTCGTTTTCTCGAGCAGGGCGAGGCCGCGAGTTACCGTGAGGCGATCGGGATTCTGTGTCCGGATGCGGAGGGCACCTACTTCGTCTATCGTTTCTCCGATCCGACTTTTATGGTCGGTCAAACGTTGCTTCGCGCGATCGGGAGCGATCCGCGCTGCCGGGCCGGGCGGATGATCGATCTGTGCGGCGGTTCCGGCCACTTGACGCGGGTCCTGTGTCAGATCGCGAACGGCGCGGAGGTTGTGCTGGCGGATGTCTATTTTTGGAAGCTGTGGTTGGCCCGGCGCTACACGGCGCCGGCGTGCCGGCCGGTCTGCTGTGATGCGAACAACCCCCTGCCGTTCAAGCGGGGATCGTTCTCTCTGGCGGTCTGCTCGGATGCTTTTCATTACATCTGGTCGAAGCGGCTGCTGGCCAGCGAGATTATGCGGATGGTCGGCGAGGCGGGCGTGATTCTGCTCTCGCACGTTCACAACTCGCTGGTCGACAACTTTTCGGCGGGCATGCCGCTGGCGCCCAGGTGGTGGCGAAACCTGTTCGCCGAGTTGAATCCGCGGGTCTACCGGGAGAGCGATGTCTTCGAGAGCGCGGTGGCTCGACGGCCGGTCGACCTTTCGCCCGATTATTCCGATGAAGAGCTGCGTGAAGAGGCCGCGCTCTTCCTGATCGCCACCAGGTTGGAGGGGCTCTTCCGAATCTACCCGCCGGCCGTGGTCTCCACGATCTCCGGGGTGTTGGGGGTGAACCCGCTCTATCGGGTTGAGCCGCAGGAGGCGCCCGGCCGGCTGCGGCTGCGGTTTCCCTCGCCGGACTATGAGCAGGAGTTCGGGGCCTGCAAACGATATTTGGAGGAGACGGTCGAGATCGGCGCCGGTCTCTTTGACGGTCTCTCGACCGCTCCCTTGACCGGAGAGCGGAAACGGTTGATCGAGGAGCGAGTCCTGCTCGATCTGCCACGGGGATACTTATGAATGCCGAGGAATCGAAGAACGGATATTGGACCGATGGCGACTTGCCGCAGAACGTCTGCGCCGGCCTGAATACGGTGATCACCGGCGACTACGCTTTTCGCCGGTTCTTCAGCACGCAGGCGCCGGCGCTCGTCATCGGCCGGCACTGCACCCTGGACGGCGTGCATTTCGCCCTGGGCAAGGAGGCGCGCGCCCGGATCGGCGACTACTGTTACTTCACGAACGCGGTCCTGCTCTGCGAGTTGGACCTGACCATCGGAGATTACGTGGTGATCGGTTGGAATGCGACCATCGCCGACACGGACTTTCACCCGATCGCGCCGGCCGAACGGATCGCGGACGCGATCGCCGTCTCGCCGCTCGGTCGGGGGCAAGCGCGACCGCCGATCAAGAAGGCCGGGGTGGTGATTGAAGACGGCGTCTGGATCGGTCCGAATGCGACGATCCTCAAGGGCGTGCGGATCGGCGCGGGCGCCTTCATCGAGGCCGGATCGCTGGTGACCAAAGATGTGCCGCCGCGAGCGCGGATCCTCGGCAACCCGGCGCAGATTATCGGGGAGGTCTGAACGATGCTCGATGCCGATCGCCGCTTGCCATGGGACTGGTACGAGGGCCGGGTTCCCGAGAACGTCGTGCTCGATGAATCGTCCTATCTGGAGACCAGTTTCAGTTTCTTCTGTTACCGCAGCCGGCGGCCGGTCGGGGTGGTGTTGGGGCGGGGCTCTTCCTCATACATCGGCACGATGTTCGACGTCGGCCGGGAAGGGAAGGTCACGGTCGGCGATTACGTGTCGCTGGTCGGCGTGCGGATCGTCTGCGATAGCGAGATCGAGATCGGCGACTATTCGTTGCTGTCATGGAACGTGGTCCTGATGGATGCCTATCGCATGTCGTTCAACTCCGGCGAGCGCCGGCCGGCGCTGGAGGCCGTGGCGATGCGGGAGCCCAGGATCCCGGTCCTGGTCGATGCGCAGGGGCCGCCGGCCCGTCCGATCCGGATCGGCCGGAATGTCTGGATCGGTTTCGACTCATGCATTCTGCCGGGGGTGACGATCGGTGACGGCTCGATCGTCGGGGCGCGTTCAGTGGTTACCCGGGATGTGGAACCCTACACCGTGGTGGCGGGCAATCCGGCGCGGTTGATTCGCCGTTTGGAGGCTCTGGATCAGTGAAATCAGGCAAAGGAAAGATCATCGTCTTCGGGATTCTGTTCTACTATCCGCTGGCCGGCGTGACCTATCAGTTTCTGCACTATCTGATCGGTCTGCGGCGCCTCGGATACGATCCATACTACGTCGAGGATTCGGGCCGCTGGGTCTACGACCCGAAACTCAATGATATGACCGGCGATGCCGGCGGCAATATCTCGATGGTGCTGCCCGAACTGGAGGCGCACGGTTTCGGCGACCGCTGGTGTTTTCGCGGCTACTATCCCGACGGCCAATGCTACGGAATGACCGAGGGGCAACTGCTCGAACTCTACCGTGAGGCCGATGCTTTCCTGAACGTGACCGGCGCCCAGGAACTGCGCGAAGAGCATCTTCGCATTCCGCGCCGCATCTATGTCGAGTCGGATCCCTTCCGGATGCAGGTGAAGGTCGCGCAGGGCGAGGCCGATGCCATCGAGCAGCTCGGAGGGCACGACCTGCATTTCAGCTTCGGCGAGAACCTGGGCGCGGCGGATTGCGGCACGCCGATCGAGAGGTTCTCCTGGCTGCCGACCCGGCAGCCGGTCGTGTTGGATCTCTGGAACAACCCGCAGGCCTTGCCGGGCGAGGCCTATAACACGATCACGACCTGGCGTAACAAGGGGCGAAATATCGAATATCGCGGCGAGACCTACTATTGGACGAAAGACCGTGAGTTTCTGAAGTTCATCGACCTGCCGGTGCGGCGCCCGGCCCCGTTCGAGATGGCGGTCGGCGTCGATGACGAGACGCGCCGGTTGTTGGAAGGGAATCGGTGGCGCCTGGTCTCTTCAGTCGAGGTCTCGGCGGAGGTGGATCGCTATCGCGCTTACATTCAACAGTCGCGGGGAGAGTTCACGGTCGCGCGCGATCAGTACTGGCGTCCGCGCACCGGCTGGTTCAGCGACCGCAGCGCCTGTTATCTGGCGGCCGGCCGGCCGGTGATCACGCAGGAGACCGGGTTCAGCCGGTTCTTGCCGTCGGGCCGGGGGCTCTTCGGTTTCGAGACGATGGACCAGGTGCTCGGGGCGGTTGACGCCGTCGAGAGCGATTATGAGGGCCATTGCCGCGCGGCTCGCGAGATCGCGGAGGAATATTTCGCGGCGGAAAAAGTCGTCGGCCACTTGATGGAGCGCGCAGGGTTATGAGTGGAGCTTGGCAAACGAGAGCGCCGGCATCGTTGCTGCCGGATCGGTTGAAAGCGGCCTGGGGGGACGTGGAGGCGAAGCTGATCACCGCCGAAGAGTTCGAGCAACGCCGGATCCAGTGGCTGCGCGAATATGGCGGAATTTGGCGGGAGGCCCTCCTGTCCGGCCAGGCGCAAGAGTTGACCGAGAGTCTGATAACGGAAATCGCCTTGCTGACCGGCCAGGAGCCGGCGGTGGTGGAGCAGCGATGCCGGCGGGCCGTGACGCAGATCGCCGATGAGTGGAATCGGGAGGTCGATGCCGGGGATCGTCACTCGGTCGAGAACTACTACGACCAGAGCGAGGGCTATATCTACGACCTCACTTGGTGGCACACCCTGACCGATGACGACTCTCCCCTGGGATATGTCACGGCGCTCGATTTCGCCCGGCGGAACGGATGCCGCAGCTACCTTGATTTCGGCTCGGGGGTCGGAGCGGGGGCCGTCCTCTTCGGCCGGCATGGTTTCGACGTGGCGCTGGCGGATATCAGTTCGGTGCTGCTTGGGTTCTGCCGCCGGCGATTGGATCGGCGCCGAATGCCGGCGCGGTTCATCGATCTCAAACATGAAGCTTTACCGGATCAGTCCTTCGACATGATCACGGCCATGGACGTCTTCGAGCATCTGGTCGATCCCGTTCAGGCGGTCACGGATCTGCATCGGGCCTTGAAGCCAGGCGGATATCTCTTCGGGAGATTTCATGCCGAGGTCGATCCGGATCATCCGCAGCATATCGTCCTCGATTTCGCGCCGGCCTTCGATCGCTTGCGCGAACTCGGGTTCACCGAGGTCTGGCGCGATGAGTGGTTATGGGGGCATCAGATTTTTCAGAGGTCTGGAGAAGTCTAGAAAAGTCTGGAAAAGTCTGGAAAAGTCGGAAGACAAATCCCGCTTTCCCAGATTTCACGAGACTTCGCGAGACTTCACCAGACTTCTATGGATAGTAACGATAGAGCTCAGGAATCACTTTTAGACTTTTCTAGACTTCTCTAGACTTAGGAAATATGAACGGGAAACGAAGACTTAGAATTGCACAGATTGCTCCGGTGGCGACGACGATTCCGGCGCCGAAACATGGTTCGGTCGAACAGGTGACGGCGCTGCTGACCGAAGAGCTGGTTAAACGCGGGCACGATGTCACGTTATTTGCGACGGGCAATACGCAGACGACCGCCCGGCTGCATGCGATCTTTCCGCACGGCTATTGGGAGAATATCGACATGTGGCCCTGGGAACATTACGAATTGACCAATCTGGCGGCGGCTTGTGAACAGGCGGACGACTTCGATGTGATTCACTATCAGGCGGCGTTCTATCCGATGAGCCTGGCCTTTTCGCGGCTGGTCAAGACGCCCATGGTTCACACGTTGCACCATCAACCCTACCCCGAGCAGGTCAAGTTGTGGAATCGCTATGCCGAGACCAACTTCGTGGCCATCTCGAACTATCAGCGGCAGGCGCTGGTGGGGCTCAATTGCGCGGCGACCATCTATCATGGGCTGGCGCTGGAGGATTTTACCTTCAGTTCCGAGCCGGAAGATTATCTGGCTTTTCTCGGACGGTTCACCGCGGGCAAGGGGGTGCTCCAGGCGGTGGAGATCGCGAAGCGCGCCGGCGAGCGGTTGCTGATCGCCGCTCCGATGGACGACTACTATCACGAGTTCGTGGCGCCTCATGTGGACGGCCGACAGATCGAGTACGTGGGCGAATTGGATCAGCGAGGCAAAGTCGAGTTTCTCGGCAAGGCCAAGGCCTTGCTCTATCCGATCCAGATCGGGGAACCGTTCGGATTGGTGCTCACCGAAGCCATGGCCTGCGGGACTCCGGTCGCGGCGCTCAATAAAGGCGCGGTTCCGGAGGTGGTGGTCGATGGCGTGAGCGGTTACACGGCGGAGGACCTGGACGAACTGATCGCCAAGCTTCCGCAAGTCTATGGGTTGTCACGAGCGGGGGTGCGGCGCTTCACCGAGGAGCGCTTCAGCGCGGAAGTCATGACCGATGGATATATCGAACTCTATGAGCGATTGGTTGGAGGGGCTCAATCCGGAATCGACGGGTTCGCCGGACAGTCCGGATTCAGACCGGAGATCGTCGGTGATGGCAGTCTTTGCTCACCCTGACGATGAATCGATCGTCGCCGGAGGCACGCTCGCGCGATATGCCGCGGCCGGCTGGAAGACCTCGCTGGTCTGTGCCACGCGCGGTGAGTGGGGACCCATCAGCGACGAGACTCTGGCCACGTACGAAGACCTGGGATCCGTGCGCGAGCGTGAATTGAACGCGGCCTGCCGGGTGCTGGGGGTCGATGAGCTGCGGTTTCTGGATCTGGAAGACGGCGGTGTGTCGGCGGTCTTCGGCGCGGATCAAGAAGAGCGGGTGCTGGAGAAGATCGTGCGGGCGATCCGCGACCGACGGCCCCAAACCGTCATCACCTTCGGCCCTGATGGCCTCTACGGCCATGAAGATCATCTCGCCATCGGTCGCCTGGCGACCAGCGCCTGCAGCCTGTCCGGCGACCCGGCGGTCTTTCCGCAACATCTGACTGAAGGGCTGCCGGCGCATGCGGTCTCCCGACTCTTCTATGCGACCGTCCCACGAGGGTTCTACTCCGAACTGGTGGTCGCTCTGGCCAGATCCGGTCACGAAGCTCAACTCTGGGGGATCCCGCCCGAACAGTTCGGCATTCCCGGCGCCGAGATCACGGTCAGGGTCGATGTCTCTCCGTTTCTCGACCGCAAGCTGGAGGCGCTCCGCTGCCATCGGACGCAACTCGATGCCGACCACGTCTTTTCGCTCCTGACTCGGGAGCTGGCCTTCGAACACTTCAACTGTGAATTTTTTCGCCAGGCTTTCTGACCGGGGATGCGGTTTGAAACTTCCGGAGACTTGCTTTTCAACGTAATAAATAAAAATAAGTTCATCCTCGGCCGATTTTTTGTTTGAAATTTTCTCATCTCAGTGGTAGGCTGCCTTCGCTTACGCAATCAGAATTTTTCATTCATTCAATTATAAAAAGTAATCAATCGTTGGCCTGGTCTTGGGGAAGCTGACCGGATTTTTCTCTTGGCGATGTCTCACCATCCCGATCCGCTCTGTTCAGGTGGCGATTATGGAGATCTCTTCGCACGATGTCCTGTTGATTGGTGGAGGGGGCGCGGGCCTGCGAGCGGCCATTGCGGTCTCCGAAGTCAATCCTCAACTGAAGGTGGCAGTCGTCTCGAAGGTCTATCCGATGCGCAGCCATACGGTCTCGGCTGAAGGTGGTGCGGCGGCGGTCATTAAACCCGGCGACAGTCTGGATGAGCATGCCTACGACACCATCTCGGGCGGCGATTGGATGTGCGATCAGGATGCAGTGGAGCTCTTCGTGCGAGAGGCTCCGGAGGAGCTGTTGCGGCTGGAGCATTGGGGCTGTCCCTGGAGCCGGGAGGCGGATGGTCATGTCGCCGTCCGGCCTTTCGGCGGGATGAAGAAGGAGCGCACCTGGTTCGCGGCCGATAAGACCGGGTTCCACATGCTCCATGCGCTCTTTCAGACCTCGCTGAAGTACGAGGCGGTCACGCGATACGACGAATACTTCGTGACGAAACTGCTGGTCGATGACGGCCGCGTGCAGGGAGTCGTGGCGATCGAGATCATGTCGGGGCAGGTGCATGCGATCCTGGCCAAAGCCGTGGTCCTGTGCACCGGCGGTTGCGGGCGCGTCTTTCCTTTCACCACCAACGCCAACATCAAGAACGGAGACGGGATGGCCCTGGCTTATCGGGCCGGGGTGCCGCTCAAGGACATGGAGTTCGTCCAGTATCATCCGACCGGGCTGCCGTTCACGGGCATTCTGATCACCGAGGCCGCCCGCGCCGAGGGCGGATGGCTGCTCAACAAGGACGGTTACCGGTACCTGCAGGATTACAACCTGGGAACGCCGCAGCCCAAACCCGTGCTGCGTTCGATGGAGCTGGGGCCGCGCGACCGGCTGTCTCAGGCCTTCGTCAAGGAGATGGAGCAGGGGCGCACCATCGAGACCCGCTACGGTCAGGTCGTCAACCTGGATCTCCGGCATCTGGGAGAGCGGGTGATCAGCACCAAGCTCCCCTTCGTCCGCGAACTGTGCCTCAAATATCAGGGGCTCGATCCGGTCAGAGAGATGATCCCGGTGCGCCCGGTCATCCACTATATGATGGGCGGCGTTCACACCGACCTGCAGGCCGCCACGCCCCTCGCCGGGTTGTTTGCGGCGGGAGAGGTGGCCTGCGTCAGCATCAACGGCGCCAACCGGCTGGGCTCGAACTCCCTGACCGAACTGCTGGTCTTCGGCGTCCGGGCGGGGCGGTCCGCCGCGGCCTTTGCCGCGGAAGCGCCGGAACCGAGTAGCCACATCCTGGCGCAGGCCCTGGACGAGCAGCGAAGGTTGGAGCGGCAATTTCTACACAAGACCGATGGACGCGAGCGCCTCGCCGAGATCCGCGAGGAGATGCAGGCGGCCATGGAGCGGGGAGCGGGAATCTATCGGAACGGCGATTCGCTGGCGGAGGCGGCCGAGAATCTGGGACGGCTTCAGGAACGGTTCGGGGACGTGGCGATTACCGATCATAGCCGCACCTTCAACACGGAGTTGATCGCCGCGCTCGAACTGTCCTTCATGCTCGAGGTCGCCCAGGCGATTGTGCAATGCGCCCTGCATCGGCAGGAGTCGCGGGGGGCCCATCAGCGGACCGATTTTCCGGAACGTGACGATCAGAAGTACCTGGCGCACTCGCTCATCTATCGCCAACCGGACGGCACGGCCCGACTGGAATATCTGCCGGTCAAGATCACTCGTTGGCCGCCCGCGGAGCGGGTTTACGGAAAGTGAGGGGAACATGGCCGAAACGATCATCCTGGAGATCGCGCGCTATCGCCCGGAACAAGAGGTCGAACCGACCTTCGAGCGGTTCGAGATTCCATTCAATCCGGACTGGGTGGTGCTCGATGCTTTGAATCATGTCAAGGACCGGCTGGACGGCTCGCTCTCGTTTCGATGGAGTTGCCGGATGGGAGTCTGCGGAAGCTGCGGGATGATGATCAACGGTGAGCCGAAGTTGAGCTGCGCCACTTTTCTTTCGTCCTGCTCTCCGGGACCGGTGCGGATCGAGCCGTTGCGCTATTTTCCGGTGGTGCGCGATCTCACGACCGAGATGACCGATTTCATGAACAAACTGAAGAGCGTCAAACCATGGATCCTGCGGAAGGAGGAGAAGCCGCTGTCCGAGGGGGAGCATCTGCAGACGCCGGAGCAGTTGGATCGCTACAAACAGTTCAGCCTCTGTATCAACTGCACGATCTGTTATGCCGCCTGCCCGGTCTATGGTTTGGATCCGCATTTCATCGGCCCGGCGGCGATCGCGCTCGCCCAGCGTTACAACCAGGATTCCCGTGATCAGGGAGCGGATCAACGCCTGGATCTGCTCTCGCAACACGAAGGGATCTGGGGCTGCACCTTCATGGGCGAATGCTCGAAGGCTTGTCCCAAGGGCGTCGATCCGGCCGGGGCCATTCAACAGTACAAGGTGGAGGCGGTGGCTGAGTGGTTCAAGTCGATGCTGAGACCTTGGGGCAGATAAAGATTTGAGATTTGAGATTTGAGATTTGCTGATCAGATCGGGCTTTGTCGAAGGGTTCGAGCGCCGCAGGCGCCACCCCCTGGTCGGATCTCGACCTGACCCCCGTCCGGCAAATCTCAAATCCCAGATCTCAAATCTCGTTCGGAGCACTCTATGAAAAGAGCACCGGGATATACGCTCTATCATCCGAAATGGTACCGGAAGCGAGTCTCGACCTACTGGTGGATCGGTCAGTGGAGCCATCTCCAATTCATCCTGCGCGAGCTGAGCAGCCTCTTCGTGGCCTATGCCGTCATCCTGATCCTGCTGTTGTTGCGGGCGATCGGTCAGGGGCCCGAGAGCTATGCCGCATTCCAGGAGCGGTTGAAGTCGCCGGCCGCCCTGACGCTCAACTCGATCAGTCTGATCTTCGTGCTCTTCCACGCGATCACCTGGTTCAACCTGACGCCGCGCGCGATGCCGGTGCGGGTGGGCGGCCGGCGTCTTCCCGATTGGATGGTGGCCCTGCCCAACTACGTGGCCTGGATCGCGATCTCGGCGGTGGTGGCCTGGCTGATCACCGGAGGGAGCTAATGGCTAAGAGATCCAATGAACCTCTGCTCTGGTCGCTCTTCAGCGCCGGTGGAGTCGTCGCGGCCTTCATGATTCCGATCTTGCTCTTTCTCTTCGGGCTGGCCTTTCCGCTCGGCTGGATCGAAGCGCCGAGCTATCGATCCGCGCTCGGACTCGTTACACATCCGCTGGCGCGCGGGGTCCTGTTCGTCATCTGCTCATTGCCGTTGTTCCACTGGGCGCATCGGTTCCGTTTTACGCTCTATGACGGATTGCAGATCAAACATCTCAACGAATTGATCGCGGTCTTCTGTTACGGCGGGGCGGTGATCGGCACGGGCCTGGCCGCATACCTGTTGTGGAACCTGTGACCGCTCCCTCTCGAACCTGGAAGGAGGCCTCGATGTTCGACCTCAAGCCCATTTCACCGGAAGCGATCTCCCTGGCGATCGAAAAGGCGCAGCACTATCGCCTGCTCAATGAACCGTCGGCGGCCGAGAGCATCTGCCTCGACGTCCTCGAAGTCGATCCGGAGAATCAGCAGGCGCTCGTCACTCTGCTGCTGGCCTTGACCGATCGTCTGGCCAAGGGCTACGCCGTCGGCGGCGCGCAGGCCAGGGAAGTGCTGCCGCGCCTGCACGACGAGTATCAACGCGCCTACTATGCCGGGATCATCTGCGAGCGTCAGGCCAAGACCCTGCTCAATCGCGGCGGCCCGGGCGCCCGCTTCGACGCTTACGAGTGGCTGCGGGATGCCATGTGCTGGTACGAGCGGGCCGAGGCTCTCCGCCCGCTCGGCAATGACGATGCGCTCCTGCGCTGGAATGCCTGCGCGCGGGTCATCATGCGAAACAATCTGACGGCCCGGGCGGTCGAAGTCCTGGAACCTTACCTCGAGTGATCAACCCCTCCCCGATTGACCTCGGATCTCCTCTGCGGCACGTTCTCGTTAATAATTGTTGTGTTAGCAAACTAAATAATAATTTAATGCGCAGGCTGAAATTAAGCATAAATCGGCTAGCGGTATTCATCGGCGAGGAATTGTTGTACAATACAACTAATCTAGGGCGTTTAACTCAACGCTAAAATTTGTGTTAGCGGGTCCTCGCCATACTTCCCCGTCCTCTCGTCGAGATTCGGCGAAGGGGCGGGGATTTCAGTTTTGACGAGGGACCTATTCGTACCTCAGCGATTCGATGGGATCGGTCTTTGAGGCGCGCCAGGCCGGCCACAGTCCGCTCAGGAGACCGACCACCATCAGGATCGAAGTGGCGGTCAGGGCCACCTCGGCCGAGAGGATCAGAAAGATATCGGTCTGGCGGGTCGGGTCTTCGAGCAGTTCGGCCAGAAACGGGCGATGTCCGGCGAAGGTCACCAGCAGGTAGGAGAGGGCGATTCCGAGCAGCCCGCCGAGGAAGGTGATGACCAGGGCCTCCAGCAGAAACTGAATCAGGATGTGGCGGCGTTTGGCGCCCAGGGCCTTGCGGACGCCGATCTCCCGGGTTCGTTCCGTGACGCTGACGAGCATGATGTTCATGACGCCGATCCCGCCGATCATGAGGGTCAGGGCGCCGATGATGCTGAGGATGATCTTGAGCCCTCCGGTAATCCCGCCGATGACGCGAGCGTTCTCCACCGAGTCGTTGAAGATCACGGCGCGTTCGTCTTTCGGATTGAAACCGTGCCGCGCGCCCAGAACTTCGCGCACCTGTTTGAGCGCCTGCGTGTGGGTGGCCGTGCTGAAGGTCTGGAAGACGAGGTTGCTCAGAAATTCCCGGTGATTGACCTGTTTGAAAGTGGTGTAGGGAATGAAGACCGAATACTTGTCCGGCGAGTAGTAGTTGGAGAAGCTGACCTTCTTGGTCAGGACGCCGATGACCTCGAACGAGAGGCCGTTGACGCGGACCAGCTCTCCGACCGCCGAACTGTTGCCGAAGAGTTTGCGGGCGATCTCGGAGCCGAGGAAGATCACGCGGCGCTCTTTTTCGGTATCCTCGGAGTTGATGAATCGGCCGAACTCCGCGACCTCGCTGCGCATGATCGCATACTCCGGGGCGACCCCCCGGATGGCCGCGCTGGTCTGCTTCGTGCGATAGACCAGCGGCAGATACTCGACATACTCCGAACTGGCGTATTTGATGGTGCCCAGTTGGCGAACCGCCTCGACATCGTCCTCTTTCAAGCGGATGCGCCTGCCGGCGCGCTCGCCGCCCGCCTGCATGCTGGTCTGGCCGTTCCAGACGACGACCGTTCCGCTGCTGAACGCGCGGCGAAAACCGACCATGATCGCGTTGTGAAATCCGTTGCCGTAGGCCATCAGCAGCACGACGGCGACGATCCCCCAGGCGATGCCGGTCATGGTCATGACGGCCCGGAAGCGGTGCCCGATCAGGGACTGGATGGCTTGAAAGAAGACTTCCTTGAGGATCATCAGTACTTTGCTCGCAACATTGGTTTTCAAACCGCGAAACACCGAGACCTGCTTTAAGTTGATCGCCGATCACATCTCATAACGCAAGGCTTCGATCGGCGGCAGATCGGCGGCGCGTCGGGCCGGGTAGGTGGCGGCGACGACGCCGATCAGCGCCAGGGCCCCGACCGCAAAGACGGCCGTCTGCCAGGTGATGATCATCCCCGCGAAACGCGCGGGGAGCGGCAGCAGGTTGATGATTTGACAGAGGCCGATTCCGATCCCCAGCCCGATCAGCCCGCTCAGCAGGGTCAGGAACAACCCCTCGCTGAAGAACTGCCGCAGGACGTGCCGTGAAGTGGCGCCGAGAGCCTTGCGGACGCCGATCTCCCGGGTCCGTTCCTTGACCGAGATCAGCATGATATTCATGACGCCGATCCCGCCGAGCGCGAGTGTGATCAGGCTGACGATGATGAAGAACTCCCGCATGCTCGAGATCATCTTGTTGAAGAAGACCGTCTCCAGCGCGGTATTCCACATCGAGAGCGCCTCCCGGTCTTTGGGATCGAAGTGGTGGCGGGGAGCCAGAATCGACAAGACCTCCTGCTCCACCGGCCCGATCTTCTCGAAATTGATCTTGCCTTCGCGTTCGACGATTCGATTCAAATCGTCCGCGACCTGCTGGTAGGGCGCGGCGATGATGGTCGAGAGCGAATCGGCGGTATTGACCTCGCCGGGCATCGGAAAGTCTTTCCGCATGGTCTGGTAGGGAATGAAGAGGCGATTGTTGTCGGGACCGGTATAGTTCGAGTCCTGTTCTTTCTTGCGGACCCGGCCGATGACCGTGTAGGGCTGGCCGTTGAGCATGAGGGGCTGGCCGATCGGGTCGCGGTCGGCGAACAGTTGCTTGCTCATCTCGAACCCGACCACCGCCACGCGGCGCTCCTCCTGGCCGTCCTGCTCGTTGAGCAGCCGCCCGCGATCGACCTCGATGGTGCGGATGTATTGATAGACGGGCCAGACGCCGCTGATCTGGGTCGAACTGGCGTTGAAGGCGCTCTTGGCGCTGATGCCGCCGCGCATGAGTTCGGGGCTCAGGTGTTCGAGCAGCTTCGCCCGCTCTTTGAGGGCATAGAGATCGTTGAGGTCCAGGCGAATCAGTTTTCCGGCGCGCTCGCCGCCGGCCTGACTGCTGGTCCGTCCGTTGCGGATGATGATGATATTTTTGCCCAGTTCGCGCAGGACGTGGAGGTTGCCGCGCTGGAAACCCTCGCTGACCGCCGACAGCAGCACGATCGAGATCACGCCCCAGATGATCCCGAACATGGTCAGGAAGCTGCGCAATTTGTGGGCCGTCAGATTCGACCAGGTCTGCGTCAACAGTTCTCTCATGGTTTATTGCAGGATCACCTTCTGCCCCTCGCTCAATCCTTCCAGCACCTCCGCCCGGCTGCCGTTGCTGATGCCGACCTTGATCGGCTTCTGGTCCCGGCCCTTGGGCAGATCCGGAGCGGGAATCTCGACGCGGGCCTTCCGCTGGGCGTCATAGAGCACGGCGCTCTCGGGAACCAGCAGCACGCCCCGATGCTCTTCCAGCACGATCTCGGCGTTGGCCGTCATATTGGCGCGCAGTTCGCCGCCGGGGTTGTTGATCGAGACCTTGACCTCGAAGGTGACCACGTTGTCTTTATCCACGCCGAGCGGGGAGATC
>DATEFT010000468.1:0-15554 GCA_035280505.1 Blastocatellia bacterium
GCGACATCAGATCGCCCGTTCGCTGATTCTGGAAGAACGTCAACGGCAGGTTCTGCAGATGGCCGTAGAAATCCTGGCGCAGGTCGTACTCGATGCGGCGAGACATGTTGATCAGGATGCGACGCTGCAGGAAGAGGAAGATGCCGCTGATGACGCTGGTCCCGATGATGATCAAGACCGACTGCAACAGCTTGTCGTAAGTGAGCCCGCCCAGTTTCAGATTATCGATCGCCCGGCCGACGAAATTCGGAATGAAGACGCCGAAGCTCACGGAGATCAGGACACAGACGGTGCCCAGGATCAACTTTCGGCGATACTTCTTGAAGTAGAAGATCAACCAGGCCGAGCCGCTCTCGAATTTGATTTGATCGTTCAAGACTAAAAACTCTAATAAGACTTCAATGAACGCGCCACCAACCCCATCCCGCCGGCGATCAATCCGAGCATGATCAAGGTCCCGGTCAGGCTGGTTGGACTGAAGTAGACTTGAAGATTGGCGATGATCCCGACCGCAATCAACAAGAGCGATCCCACCGTCACCACCCACCCGCCGATCGAGCGCCCGTCAAAGAAGAGCCAACCGACGCCGAGGCAGAGCGGGATCAGCGAGTAACCGAAGGTATGATGCCCCCACAGTTGCCAGTACCCGCTCGTCACGGTCACGCGGTCGGTGAACAGATAACCACCGATCAGGATCATGGCTAATCCGACTAGGAACGCTCCCAGGCCGCCGGGCGTGCCCCCGGCGCCACGAAATTTGGTCTCCTTATCCATTCCTGGTCCCCTCATTTCAATTCGATGTCGATGGATGCCGATGCAAACCTCCATTCTACTTGCGATCGGCCGTCATCTCAACCTTGCGCTCCCGCGGCGTCACGTTGTAGCCTCACCGGGCCATGAACAAAGAAGATAGGTTCCTGCAGTTGGCCGCCGAAGCTGCGGCATGTCTGGTCTGCGAACGGATGCGCGAACGCCGGGCGGTGCTCAGTTCGCTCAACGGTACGACCTCGCCGCGGGTTCTGTTCATCGCCGAGGCGCCCGGACGCAACGGGGCCGACCGCACCCGGATTCCCTTTCACGGAGATACCTCGGGCGAAAATTTCGAGGCCCTGCTCCGGTCGATCGATCTGACGCGCGATCAGATCTTCATCACCAACAGCGTCCTGTGCAGCCCGCGCAAACCGAGCGGCGCCAATGACAAACCCAATCGGGCCGAGATTCGCAACTGCTCCGATTTCCTGCGCCGTCAATTGGAGATCATCGACCCGCCCGTCATCGCCACCCTGGGCGCCGTCGCGCTGGATGCCCTGCGGCTGATCGAAAAACACCCTTACCGGCTGCGGGACCACGCCGCCCAGATCGTCAGTTGGCAGGGGCGGCTGCTGGTCCCCCTCTATCATCCCAGCCCGCAGGTCATCATCACCGTCCGGACGCTGGAACAGCAAAAACAGGATTTCCGATCATTAAGACGGGCCCTCACAAAATCCTCATAAATAAAAAGATGCCACCGAAAAAACTTTTCAACGTTTAAGCTCCTGGGCGAGTAGAGAGAGGTGAGCGCGCAAGGAGGAATCTGAATGCCGGGCGAGATTATGGACTTCATGCTGATGGCTGACAAATCAGAAGCTGTTGCCGAAACATCGCCCGAGGCGGCGCCGCTGGCCCGGCTGATTGTCCGCGCCCAATCCGGCGACCACCGGGCCTTCGATCAACTCCTCATCCAGCACCAGCACCGAGTGATCTCGCTCGCGTGGCGGCTGCTGGGAAATCAGGATGACGCTCGCGATGCGGCGCAGGAGAGTTTTCTTCGCGTCTTCAAACATCTGAACAAGTTCGACCCGGCACAGGACTTCTCCGGCTGGCTCTACCGCATCGTCGTCAATGTCTGCCGCGACCTCGCCCGCCGGCGCCGTCACGGCTCGCAAATCTCGCTGGAGGCCGAATTCGAATCCGGCCACCTCAAGGAACCGGCCGGCCCGCAGAACACCGAGGCCGCCGCCATGCATTCGCAGGAGCAGGCGATCATCGCCCGCGCCCTGACCACGCTGACCGAAAAAGAACGGGCCGCCATCGTGCTGCGGGACCTCGAGGGGCTGCCGACCGAAGAGGTGGCCAGGATCCTCGGATCGCGACCGACCACGGTCAGATCCCAGATCAGCTCGGCCCGCGTCAAGATCCGAGCCTTTAAGAAGAGTCTGGAGAAGTCTAGAAAAGTCTAGAGAAGTCTAGAAAAGTCAAAGGCATGGCGATTGAGAAACGAAGCATCGACGGTTGAAAACAGCGTCTGTTTTGACTTCTCTAGACTTAAAAAATATGAACTGCACAGACACCCAAAAATTGATTCCGCTCTATGTCGGCCGGGATTTGGAACCGCACCGGATGGAGGAGTTGCGCGGGCACCTCGAAACCTGCGGGAGCTGCCGGCAGTCGGTCGCCGAGTTCGAAGAGAGCCGCGAGTGGCTCCGCGGGCTCGCCGTCCCGCGGTTCGAGGAGCAAGTCTTCGAGGAGTTGCGGGCCGCCGTTCATCGAGAAACCACGCCGGCGCCGCTCCGGCCCTCCTGGATCGAGCTGTTCCGTTGGTCCCGGAACCGGCCGGCGGTGGCGGCGTCGTCGATCCTGTTGCTGCTGCTGGCGGGGCTCGCCCTCTACGGCTCCCGGCACCGGCCGGTCGATCCGCCGGTGATGCCATTGGTGCCATTGGTGCCACTGGTGCCACTGGTAAAAGAGGCCGCGCCGCCCCGGACGGAACCTGAAACGTCCGGGCAACTGGCCACGGCGGAGCCTCGGAGGCCCCGGGCGATTCGAGCGGGGCGGAGACCGAGGCCCGTGCCAAAGGCCGCCCCGCCGGTCGAAAGTCCCAGTCCGGAGCAAGTGGTGAAAGAGTCCGCGCCACCTGTCCAGACCGACCTGGTAGAGAATCGTGAAATGATCCGGATCGAGATTCAAACCGCCGATCCGAAGATTCGCATCATCTGGCTCGCGCCGAAGAGCGCGGGCCCCTGATCAAGAAGAAGATGGAGGTCTTTATGAAATTCCGACCGCTCGCGCTGTGGATCTCGCTACTGCTGCTCGCCGGAACGGCCCTCGCTCAAACGGCCAACGAGCAGAAACCGGATGAACCCAAACCGGCTCCCAGACAGAACCGGCTCTTAGTCAAACTCTACGAGGTCAAATACCGCGACCCCGTTGTTCTGAGCAATGCGCTCATGGCTCTCCGGGGAGGCGGAGGCAGTGAGATCGTGCCCAATCCGACCCTTAAAACAATTTCGGTCAAGGACTATCCGGAGAACGTGGCGGCGATCGAAGAGGCCTTGAAACGGCTCGATGTGCCGGAACCGCCTCCGGTCAGCCTGGAATTTCAACTTCACCTGCTGTCGGCCTCGATGAACCCCTCGGAGAAGACGCCGATCCCCAAGAACCTGGACCCCGTCGTCACGCAGCTCCAATCCACGCTCAAGTTCTCGAACTACCGCTACATCGGGGCCACTTTGAACCGGGTCAGCGACGGCGGCAAGCTGGATTTCAGCGGGGTGACCGGCTCCTTCTTCCCTACTCCCGCCGGCGTCACCAATACGCCCGAGAACCCGTCTTTCTATAATTGCTTGCTGTCGAGCATCAGGTTGACACCGGATGCGAGCGGAAAAGATATCGTCCAGATCTCCAACTTCAAGTTCAGCGTCAGCGTCCCGATCAAAGTCGGTTCCGCATCCAACCTCCAGTACCGGGAGATCGGCATCAACACCCCGTTGAGCCTGCGCGAAGGCGAGACGGCGGTCGTCGGCACCGCCAACATCAGCACTTCGGACGAGGCGGTCATCGTCGTGGTCTCGATCCGGAAGCTCAAATAGACCCGCGCGGAGAACGCGAAGCCCGCTAAACCGATGGGCCGGCTTCGCGTTCCCGCCACATCTTCTCGCGAACGGTTGTCGTTTGCCCGCGCCTCGCATAAAATTCCCCCCATTATGATCAAAGTTCGAGATTTCTCCCTGACGATTCTGATCGTATTCTGCCTGACCTTCACTTCGTCATTCTCTTCGCAGCGCCGCGTCCAGATTGCGGGCTACGAATATCCGCCGCAACTGCTCGACGAGTTGAAGCGATTGCGGCAGGCGGCCCTGACCAGCGATTATGCGCTGAAACAGACGGCCTATCTGACCAACAACATCGGCCCGCGGCTGAGCGGTTCGCCGCAGGCGCAGCGCGCCGTCGAATATGTCGCCGAGGAGATGCGCAAGCTCGGGCTGGAGGTTCAGCTCGAGAAGCTCAAGGTCCCGCACTGGGTTCGCGGGGTGGAGACCGGCGAGCTGACGCAATTTCCCGGCATGGCTCCGGGCACCCGGCAGAAGATCGTGCTGACCGCCCTCGGCGGAAGCGTCGCCACGCCGCCCGAAGGGCTGACCGCGCCGGTCGTCGTCGTCAACGACTTCAACGAGTTGACGGCCCTCGGCGAGAGCCGGGTCAAAGGCAAGATCGTGCTCTTCAACGTCAAGTTCGACGAGCAGATGCAGGCCCAGGGCTTCGGCGGCCAGGCCTATAGCCAATCGGTGATCTACCGCGGCCTCGGCGCCTCGAACGCGGCGCGGCTGGGGGCGATCGCCGCCCTCAATCGTTCGGCCGGCAGCGGGGCCTGGCGCCTGGCCCACACCGGGGCCCTGCGCTATCAGGAGGGCGTCGCGAAGATTCCGGCGGCGGCGGTCTCGTCCGAGGATGCCGACCTGATCGCCACGCTCTCGAACCAGAGCGAAGTGGTCATGAAATTGACGCTGACCCCGCAGACCCTGCCCGACGCCGACAGCTACAACGTGATTGCCGACCTCAAGGGCAGCGAGTCTCCCGACCAGATCGTGATCGTCTCCGGCCATCTCGATTCGTGGGACCTGGGCACCGGGGCGCTGGACGACGCGGCCGGCGTCGCCGTCGCCATGCAGGTCGCCAACCTCTGCCGCCAGCTCCAGTTGAAACCCAGGCGGACGATCCGTTTCATCGCCTGGATGAACGAGGAGAACGGTCTGGCCGGGGGCCGCACCTACTTCCAAAATCAGGCGAACAACATCGCCAATCACATCGCCGCCATCGAGAGCGACCTCGGATCGGGCCACCCGGCCGGATTCGACGCCCACATTCCGCCGTCGGCGCTGCCCATGCTGCAGCCCCTGGCCGGCATTCTGCAGAGTTTCGGAGCCGGGATGATTCGACCCGTGACCGACTCGGTCGGCGCGGACATCTCGCCGCTCGAGAACGCGGGAGTGCCCGGTTTCTCGCCGACTCAGGACGAACGGAGCTATTTCATCTATCATCACACCGTCGCCGACACTTTCGACAAGATCAATCCGCGGGAACTGGCCGAGAACGCCGCGGTCATGTCGGTGCTGGGCTATGCGATCGCCTCTCTCCCGGCGCCGCTGCCCAAACAAACGGCCACCAATTGACCCAAAAAGATGTATAATATCGACCCGAAAGATAAGTCCGAAAATCCCCTAATTTCCCATCGCCCATTCTCACGGCTCAGGCTTTCGTCATGGATGCTGCCCCGTTAATGAGAGAGAAAGATTGTCATTAATAAAGGAGCGAGTATGGAACCGAATGAAGAATTACTTAGCTTGATGCCCTCCGTCCCGCCAGTCACGCGGCGACAGTTCGTCGTGACCTCGCTGAGCGCCGGATTCGCGCTGGCGGTGCAGCCGATTCAAGCCCAGAGCGTGATCACGACCGACAACAACGGCCTGGTCGTCGGCGAAGTGAAGATCCCGGTCAAGGGCGGAGAGATTCCGGCCTACCGCGCGATGCCCGTCAAGGGCAAGCTCTTCCCGACGGTGCTGGTGGTGCAGGAGATTTTCGGAGTCCACGAACATATCAAAGACATCTGCCGCCGCCTCGGCAAACTCGGGTACCTGGCGGTCGCGCCGGAACTCTATTCCCGGCAAGGCGACGTCTCGAAGATGCAGATGAACGATATCCTGCAAAAGGTCGTGTCAACGGTGCCCGACGGGCAGGTGCTGTCGGACCTCGATGCCACCCTGGCCTGGGCCAAGAAGAATAACGGGAGTCCCGACAAGCTCGCCGTCACCGGCTTCTGCTGGGGCGGCCGGATCGTCTGGCTCTATGCCGCGGCCAATCCCAAATTGAAGGCCGGCGCGGCCTGGTACGGCCACCTCGTGGGCAGTGCCAATGAGCTGCGTCCCAAGAATCCGGTCGATGTGGTCAAGGATCTGAAAGTGCCGGTGCTCGGGTTGTACGGCGGGGCCGACCAGGGCATCCCGGCCGACACGGTCGCCCAGATGCAGAACGCCTTGAAAGAGGCCAACAATCCGTCGCAGATCATGGTCTATCCCGACACGCCGCACGGATTCAACGCTGACTATCGCCCGAGCTACCGCAAGGAACAGGCCCAGGACGCCTGGAAGCGGATGCTCGAATGGTTCAAAACTAATGGAGTCGTTTAAGCGGGGAACGCGAAACACGCGAATCGACCGGTAATCGCCGTGTCTCTCGCTGAATTCACGTGTTTCGCGTTCTCCCCTCAACCAAGAATTATGGCTTACGCATACCAGATTACCGGGACTCAGCCGATCAAACTCAAAGATTACGACCCGGGATACGATGCCGGACTCGACCGTGAAACCGGCGACCAGACCCTCAAGAAACTGATCGACGAACTGATCGAACTGCAGGAGCTGCTCTATGCCGCGGGCGACCATTCGGTGCTCGTGATCCTGCAGGGGCGCGATACCAGCGGGAAGGACGGGACCATCAGAACCGTCATGGGTCCGCTCAACGCGCTCGGCTGCAGCGTCGCCTCATTTAAAGCCCCGACCGCCCATGAGCTGGCCCACGATTTCCTCTGGAGAGTTCACCAACAGACGCCCGCGCTCGGCGAACTCGTCACCTTCAACCGCTCGCACTACGAGGATGTCCTGGTCGTGCGCGTGCATCAACTCGTGCCCGACAAGGTCTGGCGCGGCCGGTTCGACCACATCAACCACTTCGAGAAACTGCTGGTCGACCAGAAAACGATCGTCCTCAAATTCTACCTGCACATCAGCAAAAAAGAGCAGGAGCAGCGGCTGCTCGAACGCGAACAGGAACCGAAGAAGGCCTGGAAACTCGCGGCCAACGATTGGCGCGAGCGCGAGTACTGGAACGATTACACCCGCGCCTACGAAGACGCGATCAATCGCTGCAGCACGCCTGACGCTCCCTGGCACATCGTGCCCGCCGATAAGAAATGGTTTCGCAACCTGGCCGTCGCCGAGGCGGTCGTCGGCGCGCTCCGTCCCTACCGGAAAGATTGGCTGAACAAACTCGATGAGATCGGCCGCCGCGAGAAAGCCGCGATCGAAAAATACCGCAAAGAGTTAAAGACGGCGAAGAAATGACTCCGGGTTCTTGAGAAAGGCCCGCGTCAGCGAGACATGCTCGACCTCGTCGTAGGCGACCCGGCCGACCGGATGGCGGTCGAAGCTGAAGATCGTCGCCTCCGGAAAGGCCATCAGGATCGGCGAGTGGGTGGCGATGATGAACTGCGCCTCCTGTTCGACCATCTCCTTGAGCATCGAGAGCAGCGCCAGTTGGCGGCTCGGTGAGAGCGGCGCCTCGGGTTCGTCGAGCAGATAGAGCCCGCCGGGTACGAACCGCGCCATGAACAGTTTCAGGAAACTCTCTCCGTGCGAATTGGCGTCGAGATTCTCTCCGTACTTCTCGACCAGCGCCTGGCGCTGACCGAGAACGGCGCCCTTCGCCAATCCCAGGGCCGGGCCCTGATACTCCTGCTCAAACCCTTCGGCGGCTTCATCCAACTCGCGGGTCATGGTCTGCAACCGGCGGGTGAAGTTGAAGAAATCTTCGGCCCGCAGAAAGAAGCCCCGGTGCCGTTTCTGGGTCCAGGCGAATTTCAATTGCTTGCCCAGGGCCCGGGCCGGCACCAGAGTCGGATCTTGCGCCAGATCCTGGCCGCCGACCGCCGGCAGATTGATGCCGGCCGCGATCGCTTCGAGCAGGGTCGATTTGCCCGAGCCGTTCTCGCCGACGAAGAAGGTGACCGGCGAATCGAACTCGATCGGGCTGAAGTTTTTGATCAACGGGAGACTGAAAGGAAACTCCGATGATCGCCGCGCGGCCGGTTTGAGGTCGATCGATTGTAAATAGACCATCTCTTATTTGGACCAGGCCGACAGCGGCCCATCCGGGTTGAGGATCTCTTTCAAGGCCGCATAGGGAATCCTGACTTCCTGCGGTCCCACAGCATAGGCCGCCACCTGATAGGCGTCGAAGGTGATCAACAATCCCTCCGGCCCCACGTTCCAATGCTGCTCATAGTTTTCGGGCCGGGCCCCCGCCCCATCCGCGATCTGATCGTCATCGCTGATCCCGCGATCCTTGATGGCCTGTACGCAGTAGTCGGCCATCGTCTGCAGGTAGTCGGTATTCGCGACGAAGAGATCGGCCAGGTTCAGCATCGCCCGGCGCTGCAGGTCGAAGGTGAAGGCCCGGCTGGTGTTGTTCGGATGCGCGCCGCCGGTGTAGGTCGAGGTGTTGAACTGCAGGCTGATCAACCGGTGATCGGCGTGGAGAATTCGATAGCCGAGTTCCATCGAGCCTTCCCGCAGGTTCGCGCCGTAATCGGACTTGAAGACCCGCAACTGCTCGGCCTCAAAAGCGCGCATCGCCTGGTTGAAGGCCTGAGTGACGCCCTCGTCGCCGCCGACCAGTTCCGGGCGAGCGGTCCTGATCGTAACCTTAGAGTTCTGGAGCTCGGTCCGTTGCTCCCGGGTGAGGAGCTGCAACCCGTCGCCCAGATCGCGGCCACCGGCCACCCCACCGGCCAGCGCTCTGGCCGCCGGCTTGTCGGCCGTTTTGTCCTGAGGATCCTGACGGCATGCCTGCAGGCCGCAGAGACAGATGAGGCTGATCAATCCCCATGCCAATGTCCTTGCCATGAATACTCCGCCGATAAAATCGGGTTACCAACCGCGAAATACGCGAAATACGCGAAAGGTCATTGATTTCGCGTATTTCGCGTATTTTGCGGTTTAAATCGATGAAGATCGTTACAAAACCGGCCCCACGCGCCAGGGGACGAACTCCTTGTGACCGAGCAGTTCGCTCTTCGTTCTCTCCCCCGAAGCGATGCGGCGCAGCGTCTCAAAAATCTTGCCGCCGACCTCCGAAATGGTCTCTTTGCCCTCGACGATGGTTCCGGCATTGATATCGATGTTGTCTTCCATGATCCCGGCGATTCGCGAGTTCGACGAGATCTTGATCACCGGGACCACCGGGAATCCGATGCCCGAGCCGCGCCCGGTCGTGAAGCAGATCAGGTTCGCGCCGCCCGCGGCGATGCCGGTCAGCGAGACCGGGTCGTACCCCGGGGTATTCATCAGGACGAATCCCGGGCGATTGACCCGTTCGGCATAAGCGAAGACCCCGGTTAGAGCCGTGGTCCCGCCCTTGGCGACCGCGCCGAGCGATTTCTCGGTGATGTTCGTGAGGCCTCCGGCCTTGTTCCCCGGTGACGGATTATCGTTCCATCCGCCGCCGAAACGGCGCAGGTACGATTCATACCATTCCATGACGTCGATCACTTTGCGCCCCGTCGCCGGATCGACCGCGCGGCGCGTCAGCAGGTGCTCCGCGCCCATGCATTCGGGGATCTCGGCCAGCACCGAAGTCCCGCCGGAACGCACCAGCAGGTCGCTGGCGCGACCGAGCGCCGGATTGGCGGAGATGCCGGAGAATGCGTCCGAGCCGCCGCAATTGGTCCCCAACAGGATCTTGCTCATCGGCTGGGGCGTGCGTTTCATCTCCTGGCAGGCCTTGATCAGAGTCTCGACCTGCGCGACCCCGCCCGCGATGGTCCGGCGGGTGCCGCCGCTCGACTGCATCTCCAACCCGACGATCAGCTTCCCTTTGCGAAAGGCCTGCTGCCCGAGTTGGGCCGTGCCGAGGTATTTCGAGATCTGGTTGACCTCGCAACCCAGACTGACCATCAGGACGGCGCCGACGTTGGGATGGAAGATCATCCCGGCGATCGTGCGCTCCAACTGCCAGGTATCCTCCCCTTCCGAATGGCCGCACCCCTCCTGGTGCGGGATGGCGACGACTCCATCGATGCCGTGCGTCTCCGGCCCGACGTGCCGCAGTTCGTAAGCGATCTCGGTCGCCACGTGGCTGGAACAGTTCGAGGTGGCGATGACCGCGACATAGTTGCGGGTCCCGACATCCCCGTTCTCCCGCAGATAGCCCATGAACGTGCCCGCCTCCTCCGGCGTGAAATATTCCGTGGCCGGGGTCTGGGTCGCGTATTCGTAGTTCTTGCCCGTGAAGTCGGGCGTCACGTTATGGGTATGGACCCACTCTCCGGGTCCGATGTCGGTGGTGGCCCGGCCGATGGTCTCCCCATACTTGGTGACCAGAGTCCCGGCCGGAATCGGCCGCAGCGCGACCTTGTGTCCCGGGACGATCGTGGCTCGAGCCGTCAGCTTGTGATCGGGAACGTCGGCGGCAATCGGGACCTCCGTCCCATCCGGGACCGGCGTCCGCGCCACCCCCACGTTGTCTTTTTCATTCAATACGAGGAAGGGCGAGATGGATTCATTAATGATGCTCATGAGACGATGAAACCCTCTTTCCGCGATCTTGGTCTGTACTTGATGAAGCTTCTGAATCTAATGAGGGATTGTACTTGAAGGGGCCGCGGTAAGGAAAGAGGCGCATCGCCAGGAGATAGATAACGGATTTGAAGAACGGGGGGATACGATTGATCACTGATTAACCGTGGTGTTCATCAAATCCGCGATCTATCTCCTGGCGAAAAAGAGCTGCTGCAATTACTATAAGGCTGAGGAGCACCCTAATAGCTATAGTTCTAATCCCTAATGGCCGTAAATTAACTAGTGAAGAGAAAACTCAATGTCGATAACATGTTCAGATCTTTCGATCGCTTCTCATTCGTTCTCAAATCACCTGGGACGCTTAAAATTCTCGCCCGCCCAATCCTTTTTCCCTTCGACCTGTCTCATCTCGCACTCTTACCTACTTCAACTGGCGTGCCGCGCCGAAGCGGATCGGCGCAGTTTCGGCCGCCAATCGTTTAAAACATTGATTGGAATGGAGATAACATTGAAAAGCGAGGACTCCTGAGAGCCGACCGGACCGGCCGTTGGGGCTGGCGATCCCCCCTTTTAACAATCAAAATTGATATGCAACTATCAATTTCGATTACCGACAATCAAACTTGATTATGTCCAACTTGATTCTGGCTAGTGCTTTGGCAAAATAGAGGGCTTGGCGCCCAGCATAGGCTATGAGAGTTGGAGGGACGCTCGCCATGAACGAACCAAAGATCCTGCCGGTGCCCAAGCTGATCTCGATCGCGGGTCCGGTGGAAGGCACAACTTATTCGCTCACCGGTTCGGAGACGCGGATCGGTCGCGAACCGTCCAACTCGATTCGGATCGCGGATCCGATGTTGTCGAGGCGGCATTGCCGCATCAACAGGGAGGGCAACCAGTTCGTCCTCCACGATCTGCGCAGCGCCAACGGCACGTTCGTCAACGGGGTTCCCATCAAGGTGCGGTCGTTATCCAACCGCGACACGATCAAGGCCGGCGATTCGATGCTCCTCTTCATCTGTTACGAAGAGGACGAATCCAATCCCTCGACGACGACGGTCCAGCTCAACGACGATCTGTTGACCACGCAATCGACCATCGTCCTGCGGCAGGAAGAGGGGGTCTACCTGAATGCGCCGGAGGCGCTGCCGATCAACGAGAGCACGGCCCAGAACTTTCAGGCGCTGCTGCGGATCGGCCTCGAGATCAACACCATTCGCGACCTGCAGACGCTCCAGTCCCGGTTGTTGGAGCTGATCTTCTCCGTCGTGCCGGCCGAGCACGGGGCGATTCTGCTGACCGAATCGGTGAGCGGAGAGATCACCTCCTGTTTCGGATGGCCCCATCTCGAACAACAACCGCAGACGGTCACCGCCAGCCGGACCATCGTTCAGCAGGTGCTCCGTGAAGGGGTGGCGATCCTGCGCAACGACGTGGCGGAAGAGGCGTTTCTACAGCTCTCGAAGAGTCTGATCCTGTCCGGCGTCAAGTCCCTGCTGGCGGTCCCGCTCTCGCGTTCCCAGCATACGTTCGGGGTGATCTACCTCGACACCACCAACCTGGTCCAGAGTTTCGATGAAGAGCATCTGCAACTGGTGACGGCCATCGCCAACCTGGCGGCGGTCGCGCTGGAGAATGCCCTGCATCTGCAACAGTTGAACAACGAGACCCGGCGGCTGCTGGCCGAACTCAATTTCGACCGGGAGATGATCGGCGAGAGCCTGCGGATGCAGGACGTGCGCCAATTCATCGCCAAGGTGGCGCCGACCCATTCGACGGTCCTGATCCGCGGCGAGAGCGGCACCGGCAAAGAGCTGATCGCGCGCGCCATCCACCTCAACAGTCCGCGCTCGAACAAACCGTTCGTCGCCATCAACTGCGCGGTCCTCAATGAGACCCTGCTGGAGAGCGAACTCTTCGGCCACGAAAAAGGAGCCTTCACCGGCGCGATCTCCCAGAAGAAGGGCAAGCTCGAGATGGCGGAAGGCGGGACGGTCTTTCTGGACGAGATCGGGGAGATGTCCCCGCCGCTGCAGGCCAAGCTGCTGCGCGTCCTGCAGGAACGGGAGATCGAGCGGGTCGGCGGCACCCACACCATCAAACTGAACATCCGCCTGATCGCCGCCACCAACAAAGACCTCGAACAGGCGATCAAGACCGGAGAGTTCCGCGCCGACCTCTATTTCCGGCTCAAGGTCTTCGAATTGATGACGCCGCCCCTGCGGGAACGCCGCGAAGACATCCCGTTGCTCGCCAGCTACTTCGCCAGCAAGTTCGGTCAAAAATGCGGCCGCCACTTCAAGGGCATCTCCGCCGCCGCGCGGGATTGCCTGAAGAAGTACGAATGGCCCGGCAATGTCCGCGAGTTGGAGAACGCCATCGAACGAGCAGTGGTCATGGGCGCGACCGAATTCATCCTCCCGGAAGACCTGCCCGACGAAGTGGTCGAAGCCGAAACCCCGTCGAACTCCACCCCGTCGCCCATTTTGAACGACCAGGAGATCAAGACCCTTCCGGTCATCATCGGATCCGTAATGAAGTATCACGAGGCGATGAAGGAGGCCAAAAGACAGTTGATCATCAAGGCCTATGATCACGTCAACGGCAACCACTTCGAGGCGGCCAAACTGCTCGGCCTGCATCCGAACAATCTTCATCGGCTGATCCGCAATCTCAATCTCAAATCAGCACTGAAACGCTGAAGCGAAGGTAACCATGAATTATGATGAACGCCCCTGGGGCAATTTTACCGTGCTCGACGAGGGTGACGGATACAAGGTCAAGCGGATCGAGGTGCTGCCGGGCAAACGATTGAGCTATCAGAAGCACGCGCAACGGGCCGAACACTGGATGATCGTCCAGGGCACGGCCCGGGTCACGCTCGACGGCCGGGAGATTCGGCTCAACACCGGAGAGGTCGTCGATATCCCGGTCGGCGCCGCCCACCGGATCGAGAATCCGGGCCAGGTCAAGATGATCTTCATCGAGATTCAACGCGGCGGCTATCTCGGCGAGGACGACATCACCCGGCTCGAAGACGATTTCGGACGCTCTTCATAAAAAGAAGTCTAGAAAAGTCGGAGATCGATCCTGGGTTCCGCGCTACGCGCTCCACCCAGGTTTTAGTCTCGCTCGCGGCGCAAACTGAAGGCACGGGAAACGGGATCGGTTTTGACTTTCCTAGACTTCTCCAGACTTTTCTAGACTTTCCGTTGGGGGGAAGATCTTTAAGAGAGCCCATTCCATGCCCCACAGCATGAGGCCGACCAACGCGGTATCGACCAGCCAGTATTGCCAATAACTGCCGAAGAGATCCCTCCAGGGTCCATAGGCATAATGGGCCACGTTGACGTTCAGGTCGGGCGGGGTCGTCAACCGTGAAAGCTGTTGCAGCGAGAGAAAATAGATCCAGGCCGGGATCCAACTCCACCGCTGAGCCCGTATTTGACGCAGTGCGATCAGGCTCATGACGAATCCCCCCAGATGTGAGAAGACCGAGACCCCGGTGATAATCTTGATAAAAAACATGTCCGCGATCCAGGGCGGGACGCCCAGGATCAGCCAGAAGGCCGCGACGCGGATCGGCAGCGGCTGGGCCAGGAACATGCCGAGCGCCAGGAGCAGATTGGAGATGTGGCAGCTCCATTGAATATTGCTCGGGGTCCCGGCGCGTCGATACTCGACGGCGCGGGCAATAAAGAAGGCCAGCGGAAGCAGACCGAGCAGGCGAAAGCGCGTGGTCTGCCAAAGTGGTAATACAACCTTGCTTCTGACGCCCATGAAATGGTTCTCCGTCAAAATTTATTGATTAACCACAGGTAATTGCTGCAATTCTATCCCACACCACGCAAACAGTTTTACGCCCACCGAAGCCGTTGGTTATAATGTTAATCTTTCAATCACATAACCCGCGCACCCCAAATTCAAGCGCATTTGGAGCAGGCGCCATGTGGAGTAGTAGGAGATGGATTTAATCGTTCAATTCTTCTTCAAACATAAATGGTTGACTTTTGCCAAGGGCGAATTGGGCTTCGCCAACCGCCCGTCGTGGCTGGTCCTGAGCTTGCTGGTGCTCGGATTGGGCGCGCTCGTCTATTTTCTCTATCCGGGCGCCCGCTACCGGCTCAATCCCGGCAGTAAATGGGGGCTGGTGGCGTTGCGAGTCTCGCTCCTGGCCCTGCTCCTGGTCATGCTCATGCGACCGGTGGTCGTGGTGCCGTCGGTGATCCCGAAGAGCACCGGGGTGGCCATTCTGGCCGACGATTCCCGCAGCATGCAGTTGGCCGACGAAAACCAGCGCCGGCGGATCGACGCCGCCAAAGAGGTGCTGGCGCCCGGCCATCAATTCGCCCGGGAACTCGAGTCCAAATTCAAGGTTAAACTTTATGGCTTCTCGACCGCCGCCACCAAGATTCGCGATTCCGGCGAATTAAAGGCTGAAGGCGCGGCGACCGACGTCGTTGCTGCTTTGCGTGAAGCTGCCAAGGATTCTACCGGAACCGCGCTCTCGGCGATAGTGCTGATGAGCGACGGCGGCGCCAATACCCCCGAAGATTTGAGCGCGGAGTTGCGCGAATTGCGCTCGCAAAATATCCCGGTCTTCACCATCGGCGTCGGAAATCCCGCCCGGTTCAAGGATGCCGAACTGGCTCGGGTCACCACGCCCCGGCGGGTCTTGACCGGTTCGGCCGTCAGCGCCGAGGTCCTGGTGCGCTTGAGCGGTTACAACAACACCAAGATCTCGCTGGCCATCAGCGAAGACGGGCGCGCGCTCAAAACCCAGCAGTTCGACGTCAAGGGCGGCGAATCCCAGACCCTCAACATCGAATATACGCCGGCCTCCGTGGGCCCGCACCGCTACACGTTCGAGGTCAAACCGCTCGACGGCGAGACGACCGTCGAGAACAACGCCCAGGAAGCGCTCGTGGAGGTCACCAACGACAA
>DATEFT010000469.1:0-2622 GCA_035280505.1 Blastocatellia bacterium
TCTGGAGGTCTACAGCCTGACCCACCGGATCAAACAGGCGACGCGCGCGGTCAGGAAGAAGGAGAGCGAGATCGTCTCGATCATCTCCGAGACGCTCTCGTCGATTCGCGTGGTGAAGGCTTTCGCCCGTGAAGAGTACGAAGAGCGGCGCCTGGACAAAGAGGCGCTGGAGAGCATCGAGATCACCATGCAGGCGCGCAGCATCAAGGCCCGGCTCGCGCCGATCGTCGAGGTCATCGTGGCCGTCGGCACCTGCATCGTACTCTGGTACGGCGCGCGGCTGGCGCTGCAGGGGCGGCTGACCCCCGGGGAGCTGGTCATCTTTCTGCTCTACCTCGGCAAGATGTACAAACCGATGCGCGATCTCTCCAAGATGACCGATACGGTCTCGAAGGCCATGATCGGGGCCGAACGCATCCGCGAGGTGATCCGCAACGAAGACCAGGTGCGCGATCGGCCTCGGGCGCGGATCGCGCCGCGATTCAAGGGCGCGATCGAGTTCGATCACGTCACCTTCGCCTATCGCGAGGGAGAGCCGGTCTTAAAGGATGTCAGCCTGCGGGTGGAGCCCGGCCAGTTCGCCGCGATCGTCGGTCCGAGCGGCGCCGGCAAATCGTCGGTGCTCAGCCTGATTCCGCGTTTTTACGACCCGGCGGCGGGACGGATTCTGATCGACGGGCAGGACATCCGGAACTTCAGATTGAACTCGTTGCGCCGGCAGATCGGCCTGGTCCTCCAGGAGACCTTTCTCTTCCGCGCGCCGATCTGGGTCAACATCGCCTACGGCAACCCCGAAGCCTCGCGCGCCGAGATTCGACGCGCCGCCCAAATGGCCAACGCCCACGAGTTCATTCAACGGTCGCCGGATGGTTACGAGACCCTGGTCGGCGAACGGGGCCTGACCCTCTCGGGCGGCCAGCGGCAGCGCCTGGCGATCGCCCGCGCCATCGTCCGCAACGCGCCGATCCTGATGCTGGACGAGCCGACGACCGGGCTCGACGCCATCTCGGAGAAGCTGGCGCTCGAAGCCCTGACCGGCCTCGTCGAGCACAAGACCACCCTCGTCATCACCCATCACCTGAAGACGATCCGGAGCGCGGACGTCATCTTCCTGCTCCACGACGGCCGGATCGACGATCGTGGTACCCATCGTGAACTGCTCGCGCGGAGCGCCCTCTATGCCCGCCTCTACCGGGATCAATTCCGGATCGCGGAGGAGGAAGAGGACGACGACTTTTCGGAGTCGGAGCTTTCCGCCGACTGACTCGAAACTTTACTACTCAACCCGCATGCTCTACCATGCCGGAGCCTGCTGAGAATCAACCGCAATTTTAAGGAGACGAAAAATGAATAAGCTGCGTCGTTCACAAGGAGCGGCAGTGGTCCTGCTGCTCTGGTTGGGGGTGAGCCTCGTCTGTGGGCAAAGCAATCCTCAGGCGGGAAGCGAGAAACGTTCCGGACACGTAATCATGATCTCGATCGATGGGCTGGTGCCGGACTACTATACCGATCCGGTGCAGAATGAGCTGAAGGTGCCGAATCTCAACACCCTGAGATTCGGCGGCTCATACGCGGCCGGGGTGGAAGGCGTCTACCCGACGGTCACCTATCCCTCGCATACCACGCTCGTGACCGGCCTCCCGCCGGCGCGGCACGGCATTGTGCAGAACCGCATCTTCGAACCGCCGACCGGGCCGCAGACGAAGGAGTGGTACTGGTTCTCCTCCGCCCTCAAAGCGGAGACCCTCTGGACGCTGGCCAGGAAGGCCGGACTCTCGACCGCCGCGGTCGGATGGCCGGCGACGGCGGGAGCCGAGATCGATTTCAACGTCCCGGAGATCTATGATCCGGCCGATCGCACCTATGCCTGGAAACGAATCGCTCAAAACTCGACTCCGGGCCTCCTGGAAAAAGCGCTCGGGAGCGATTGGCAGAAGAGTCCCGGCGAAGACGAACGCCGGGTGAAGGTCAGCGAGTACCTCATCAAATCCCACCGGCCCAACCTCCTGCTGATCCATCTGATCGAACTGGACGGGGTGCACCATCGCTCCGGCCCGCGCACGCCGCCGGCGCGCAAGATGGCGGAGATTCAGGACGCTTACATCGGGCGCATCATGGAGGCGACGCGCCAGGCCGGGATCTTCGAGCAGACCACGTTCCTGATCGTCTCCGATCATGGCTTCGCCGCCATCAACAAGAAGTTCGCGCCGAACGTGGTGCTGGCCAAAGAGGGGTTGATCACGATCGATGCCAACGGGAAGCCGACCGCCTGGAAGGCCGCCGCCTGGCCGGCGGGCGGGTCCTGCGCGATCGTCCTGCGCGATCCCAAGGACAAGGCGACGGCGGAGAAGGTCCGGGAGCTCTTCACCAAATTGGCCGAACGCGAGGGCAGCCCGCTCAAACAGGTCGTCACCCGACAGGAACTCAATCTGCTGGGGGCCATCCCCGAAGCCGCCCTCATGCTCGACGCGGCGCCGGGCTACTCGTTCAGCGAGGAGCTGACCGGACCGGAGGTGCTGGATTCCGGGAAAGACTACCAGGGGACCCACGGTTATCTGCCCTCTCGCCCCGAGATGCGGGCTTCGCTGATCATCTACGGCGCGGGGGTCAACCCCGGAGTCA
>DATEFT010000470.1:0-4598 GCA_035280505.1 Blastocatellia bacterium
GGTCCTTCTGATGAGCGCGAATGGCGAGCGCTTTGAGCGTATCGTCGAGATGGTCGCGGAGGCGGAAGTCGACCGGATCCAATTCGAGTTTGCCGGCCTCGATCTTGGAGAAGTCCAGAATATCGTTGATCAGGGTGAGCAGCGCATCGGCGGAGAGGCTGACGATGCCCAGATATTCGCGCTGTTCGGGGGTCAGTTGAGTGCCGAGGGCGAGTTCGGTCATCCCGATGATGCCGTTCATGGGGGTCCGGATCTCGTGCGACATATTGGCGAGAAACTCGCTCTTGGCGCGGTTGGCGGCGATGGCGGTCTCTTTGGCCTGTTGCAGCTCCAATTCGGCCTGCTTGCGCTCGGTGATATCGCGGACGAAGGCGCAACTGAACTCCTGCCCGTCGTAGGCCATGTAACTGGCATGGACCTCGACCGGAATCTCCCGGCCATCCTTGGCCCGGTTCCGGGCGAAGAAGGTATAGGCCTCCCCCATCTTCAATTGCTCCACTACGTCCGTTTTCGAATCTCCGGACATAAACCACGGGTCGACCATTTCCAGTCCCGCGCCGAGCAGCTCTTCACGCGTATAGCCGAGCAACCGGCAGGCTGCTTCGTTGACATAGGCGAACCGGTGGTCCATGGTCAGCCAGTAGATGGCCTCCACTCCGCTCTCGACCATAAATTGCGTCATCCGCCGTTGTTCTTCGGCCTGTTTGCGCTCGGTGATGTCGCGGACGAAGGCGCAACTGAGCTCCTGGCCGTCGAAGACCAGGTAATTGGCGTGGATCTCGACCGGAATGATGCGGCCATCCTTGGTCCGGTGCTGGGCGGTGAAGGTGTCGGTCTGCTTCGACTTCAAATGTTCCCAGAAGGCGGGGAAATCGTCGAGCGAGAACCAGGGGTCGATGTCGGGCAGCTTGAGCGTGAGAAACTCCTCGCGCGAATAACCGAGCAACCGGCAGGCTGCTTCGTTGACATAGAAGAACCGGTGATCGGGCGTCATCCAGAAGATCGACTCCACCGCATGCTCGACCACAAATTGCGTCATCCGCAACTGCTCCTCGGCCCGTTTGCGCTCGGTGATGTCGCGGACGAAGGCGCAACTGAGCTCCTGGCCGTCGAAGACCAGGTAATTGGCGTAGATCTCGACCGGAATGATGCGGCCGTCCTTGGCGCGATGATGGCTGATGAAGGTGTCGGTCCGCTTCGACTTCAAATGTTCCCAGTACGCGGGGAAATCGTCAATCGAGAACCAGGGGTCGATGTCGGGCAGCTTGAGCGTGAGCATCTCCTCGCGCGAATAACCGAGCATCCGGCAGGCTGCTTCATTGACGTTGACGAATCTCAGCTTCGAATCCACCCAGAAGACGCCCTGGCCCGCGTTCTCCAGCGTATGGCCCATGAGCCGCAGTTGACTTGCGGTCTCCCGCTCTTCGGCTGGTTCGCGGTCTTCGCCGCGAAACCCGGTGGGCTGCGCCGCCTCCAGTTCGGCCACTCGCTGCCGAAGCGCCAGAATTTCACTGATAAGTTGTTCCCTGGTCTCCTCTTGATATTGCGCCAACATCGTCATCTGCGTATCCGGATGAAGGTTCCATGCCACTCATCGGCAGAGGAGAGAATGGCTTTAATGGAATCGGAGCCCTCCAGTTCACACCGCCCGTCTCTTTAAATTTGTCTTCAAAACCCAAATTGCGAAAGACCTGGAATTAAAGACCTTGTTCGTCGCGGAGCCCCAGGTATTCGAGGCGCTGGAGCGAGATCGGGACGTTTCCGTTCTTCCACAGATAGTCGTGAAAGGCCCGCAGGTTGAACCCGGCGCCGAGGATTTGCCGGGCCTCGGCCAGGAACTTGAGGATCTGGAGCTTGCCGATCTGGTAGGTGATGGCCTGGCCGGGGATGGAGGCGAAGAAGACCGCTTCGAAGCGTGCGGTCTCGGCATCCATCGGGGTCCGGGTCTGCAGATAGTCCGCGGCCTGATCGATCGTGAAGAGGCCGAGGGCCAGTTTGACATCGACCTCGACCCGGAGGGCGCGGAGCCGCATGAAGTTGTACATGATCTCCCGGGTCCGCGGGCTGTCGTCGAAGAGGCCCGCCTGCACCATGAGCTCTTCCGAATAGAAGCCGATGCCCTCCATCGGGCCGGAATCGTAGTAGTGGCGGCGAATCGGGTCTTCGTGCGCCCAGGCCAGGACCATCTGAAAATAGTGCCCCGGCACGCCCTCGTGCACGATGATCGGGCGCGGGTCGCGGGCGGAGGCCAGCGCGAAGTACCACAGGTTCGGCGAGGGCGGAAAGATGTAGCTGATGCCGTCTTCGTGCAGCCGGTTCGGCGAGGTCAGATCGTCGGCCACTCCCAGATCCGACAACGGAAGCAGGTAGGAGGGCATCGGCAGATTGCGGTAGTGCCGGACCCAGGCGGGAACCGTCAGCAGGTTCTGCTCTTCCAGAAAACGGCGAATCTTCAGTTCGTCCTCCGCTTCGCGCGCCACCTGCGCGGCCTGATCGGGAAAGAGCGGCAGCGGCGGAATCCGGCGGGCGCGTTCCTGCGCGATGGCCTCGAAGGCCAGCGCCCGTTCCCATTCCTGCTGCCCCATCACCAGCAGTTGTTCGGGCGTGTAGGGCATCAGCGCGACCTCCCGCAGGAAGAAGAGATAGGCGTCGCGCCCGACCGCCGAATCTTCCGGCATCGAGGGCAGCCGTTCTTCGATCCAGGCCTGGAACGACTCGAACGATTCGATGGCGGCGGTCAGCGCCTGATCGAATCGTTCGGCGCAGCCGGCGGCCAGCAGCGGTTTGAGTTCAGACCGCACGCGGTCGAGACGAGACCGGACGCCGGCCAGCAGGGCCAGCGCGGCCTGGGCGAAGGGCTGGACGGCCTCGGCCGCGAGATTGATCCGGCCGGCCTCCAGCGTGCGCGGAATATTCCGCAGCAGCCTGATCAACTCCTCACCGCGGGCCGACTCGAACGGCGCCGGTCGGAGCAGGGCCTCGAAGAGCGCGACCAGCGTCTGATCGACATAGAATTTGGGGCTTCGCCGCCAACCGCGAGTGACGTCCAGCTCCCATCGCACCCGCGCCAGCGCCGAACCGATCAGCCGGTGGTCGATCTCCGTCGCGACCGGTTCGCCGGAATGGTCCAGGCGCCGCCAACGCTCCTCGAAGAGTTCGAGCTGCGCCCGCTGCCGTTCGATGGAGGCGGCCGACCAGTCGGCCTGCCAATTGGCCGGACGTTCCAGGCGGGCGAGATCGTCGCTGGTGACGGGTTGATGGATGGCGCGCCATTGCCAGAACTCAGCGGCCAGTTCGGTGAGTTGTTCGGTGCTCGTCATGTTCATTATTCAAATTTTATCGGATCCCCGATGAATGTCGGGCTCCGGCCGTCAGTTGGTTCGTAATCAGATCCCGGTTACTCAAAGACCTCAGCGCAAGTTATTGTAACCACGCTGATCTCGCTCGCGTCAATACTAGTTGATTGCTAATTGGTTGCACGCTGACCGCTTTGCCGACGAAATTGGGATCCAGACCGCGAAAGACGCGAAAGACGCGAAAGACCATCTAGTTCGCCTATTTCGCGTGTTTCGCGGTTGAAGAAAGAAAGGCCCCACAGGTCCGTTGACAGAGTCCCAACCTCATTCAGGCAGCGCGAAAGAATCGAACTTAAGGAGAGAGTCATGAAACGCCTATTCCTGCTAGGGTTGTTCCTTGCATCCAGTCTGCCCCTCACGACGCTCGGTCGCGAGGTGAAATTGGCGCGATATCCGCACTACTATCAGGGTCGAATCGTCTTCACCTATCTCGGCGACATCTGGACCGCGGACGAGAACGGCCAGAACCTCAAACGAGTGACCGTTCATAAGGCTCGCGACGTCTATCCGCGATTCTCGCCCGACGGCAAGTGGATCGCCTTTTCGAGCGACCGCAACGGCAACCTGGATGTCTACATCGTCCCGGCCGAGGGCGGGACGGCCAGGCCACTGACCTTCCATTCGGCCGACGATACGGTGCAGGGCTGGACTCCCGATTCGCGCGCGGTCCTCTTCGCCAGCCAGCGCGGCGAAGACTTCATGAGCAAACTCTACACCGTCGGGATCGCCGATACGAAGGAGCGCAATGCGGGTCCGGACATGGGCGTCTACGCCACCTACTCGCCGGATGGACGCAAGCTCGCGATCAACCGCCGGTCGCAGGTCTATTGGCGCAAATATTACCGCGGCTCGTATCAGAGCGACATCACCGTCATGGACATCGCCGCCAAGAAGTTCACGGACCTGACCGACTTCGACGGCATGGATTCATGGCCGATGTGGAGCCAGGACGGCCATCTCTACTTCGTCAGCGACCGTGAGGGCGGGGGCCTGACCAATATCTGGCGGGCGGGCGAGAACGGAGGCAAGGCCGAGCGCGTGACCTCGTTCAAGACCGGCGACGTGCGCTGGCCGGCCATGAGCGCCGACGGAAAGGTGATTGTCTTCGAGCACGACTTCGGCGTCTGGAAGCTGGATCTGGTGACCAGGAAGACGACGCCGATCAAGCTCGAGATCTCGGCCGAGACCCAGGAGAACCTGGCCGAAGTTCGCGAATTCAACTCGCAGGTGGACGATTACGGC
>DATEFT010000471.1:0-9378 GCA_035280505.1 Blastocatellia bacterium
TCAAAAGTGCGGGGGGCGGTCTTTCTCTTGGCGCTCACTTTCTGGCTCCTTTCTCCAATGCTTTGCGGTTCTCCACCAAAATTCGACCTTGACCTGCGATCTCATCGGAAGTGTGTAGCGACGAGATCTAAATGTCAATCAGGTCGCCGGGAGGTCCGGCATGATGAACGGATGCCGCCGGCCGCCGGCCGGCTCGTCGCTCATTGCCGCTCCGTTCCGTATTTACTATACTGTGACAGGTGTGCGGTGCGTGGTTAGGTGGCGGCTCAATCGTAAGTTTCAACCTGAGACTGACTGCAAACAATCGTGACCGCAATTTAGATGATGGTTCTTCTCCTCATCTTCAGTCTGGCAACGGCGGCACCTGTAGGGTCGTCTTTCAGTCGCTCGCCGGATTCGATCAAACTACTTCGACAATCGGTTCAAGGGCCGCGCGGCGTCGGCCAAACGCCGGTCGGCGATCAAGAGCTCCGTGTGCTCGAACCGGGCGGGCCTCTCCGGCGCGAGCTGTCGGGCGGACAGGAGCACGCCTATCGAATTGCGCTCGGCGCGGGCCAGTTTCTGAAAGTGACCGTCGAGCAGCGGAGCCTCGACGTGGTGGCGCAGGTCGCCGGTCCCGACGGCCAGCCGGGAGTCCAGAGCTGGGAGTTCGATTCCGAGAGCCGGCTTCGGGAACGGGAAGAGATCTGGCTGGTGGCCGAAACCGGAGGCGATTACCGGTTGACCGTGCGGCCCAAACTGCCGCGAGCCGCGGCCGGAGAGTACGAGATTCGAATCGCGGAGGTCCGCGCCGCGACCGGGAACGACCGCGATCTGTGGGAGGCGCGCCGGCTCTACACGGAGGGCCTCAGGTTGGGGCGGGCCGGCAAGCCCGGCGAGGCCTTTCCGCTGATCCAGCGGGCGCTGGAGATTCGCGAAAGAATCCTGGGACCGGATGACCGCGAGACCGCCGCCGCGATCAATGCGCAGGGCTTGCTCGCCCGCGACCAGGGCGAATACGCGAAGGCGGAGGAGTTCTACGAGCGCGCGCTGGCCATCCGCGAAAGGTCCCTGGGGCCCGATCATCCCGACGTCGCCACCTCGCTCAACAATCTCGGGCTGCTCTGCAAATTCCAGGGCGACTTCGCGAGGGCTGAGCAGCTCTTGAAGCGCTCGCAGGCCATCGGCGAGAAGGTTCTGGATCCGCAACATCCGGATCTGGCCTTCCCGATCACCAATCTCGCGATCCTCTACAGCGACCGAGGCCTCTATGCCAAGGCGGAGCCGCTCTTCGAGCGGGCCCTGGCGATCCTGGAGGGAGCCCTGGGACAGAACCATGCCAGCTTTGCGGCGGCGCTCAACGCGCAGGCGATCCTCTACAGCCGAAAAGGAGATGATGGGAGGGCGGAGCAGCTCTTCGAGCAGGTCCTGGCCATCCGCGAGCGGGTCCTGGGACACGATCATCCGGAGGTCGCCGCCGCGCTGAACAACGTGGCGCAGGTCAACAGCAGCCTGGGCGATTTTGCCAAGGCGGAGCGGCTGCTCGAGGAGGCTCTGGCGATCAAAGAGAGGATGCAGGGGCCGGAGCATCCCAGCCTGATCAGCACTCTCGGCAACCTGGCCTCGCTCTTTCAGGGACGGGGCGAAGACGACCAGGCGGAGAAGCTCTTTCAACGCGCGCTGGCCATCGGCGAGAAGCGGCTGGGGCCGCAGAATTCCCTCAACGCGACTTCGCTCAACGCGCTCGCCGCCATCTACAGCGATCGGGGCGACTATGCGAAGGGAGAGGAGTTCTACGAACGCGCTCGCGCCATCTGGGCGGCGACCCTCGGGCCCGACCATCCGAACGTCGCCTATGCGCTCATCAACCTCGGAACTCTCTACATCCGGAAAGGCGATTATGCGAAGGCGGAGGAGTTCCATCAGCAGGCGCTGGCCATCTTCGAGGCGAAGCTGGGGCCGCAACACCCGGAGGTCGGCAAGGCTTTCAACTATCTGGCCGCAGTCAACGCCGCCAAGGGCGATCCGGCTCGGGCCCTGGCCTTCCAGGCGCGCGCCAACGCCGTCGCCGAGCGCCACCTCGCGCTCATTCTGACCACCAGATCCGAACGGCAGAAGCAGGCCTACCTGGACGTGCAGGCGGAACAATATGATCAGAGCATCTCGTTGCACACCGAATATGCCCCCGATGATCAGGCGGCGCGCCGTCTGGCCGCCACCATGATCCTGCAACGCAAGGGGCGCTCGCTCGATGCGGCCTCCGAAACCATCAATGCGCTACGCGGCCGCTCGGATCCCGAAGGCCGGGCCCTGCTCGATCAATTGGCCGATGCCCGTTCGCAACTCGCCAAGTTCGTGCTCGACGGACCGGGCCGCCTGACGGCCGAGCAGTACCGCGAGCAGATCCGGACGGCCGAGAACGAGGCCGAACAGCTCGAGAGCGAGATCAACCGTAAAAGCGGCGAATTCCGCGCCCAATCCCTGCCGATCACGCTGGAGGCCATCCAGGAGGCCATTCCGGCCGACGCGGCCCTGATCGAGTTCGCCCTCTACCGTCCATTCAATGCCCGGGCCACCCGGGCCGCCGACCGTTTCGGACCGTTCCATTATGCGGCCTACGTGATTCGCCATCGCGGAGAGATCGGTTGGCGGGAGTTGGGAGAGGCGAAGGCCATCGACGATGCCATCGAGACGCTGCGCGGAGCGTTGCGCAATCCGAAGCGCCAGGACGTGACGCGACTGGCCCGCGCCATGGACCAGCGAGTGTTCCGGCCGATCCGCTCGCTGCTCGGCGGAACCACCAACCTGCTGATCTCGCCGGACGGCTCGCTCAACCTGATCCCCTTCGCGGCGCTGATCGATGAACGCGGCCGGTACCTGGCCGAACGCTACTCGATCAGTCACCTGGCCAGCGGGCGCGACCTGCTTCGCCTGCAGGTGGCTCGAAAGAGCCAGAGCCCTCCGCTGGTGGTCGCCGACCCCGACTTCGGAGGCTCGCTCCAACTGGCCCGGAACCGCCGGTTGCGACAGCGACCGGGATCGCCCACCGCGTCGCCCGGGCCGCCCGCGCCGCCGGCTGCTCAAAAAGAACGGCCCGCCGAACCGGCCGCCCAATCGGACAATGTCTTCAGCCAGTTCTACTTCCCCGCCCTGCCCTACACGGCGGAGGAGGGGCGGGTGTTGCGAGAATTGCTGCCCGGCTCGGTCCTGCTGACCAAACGCGAGGCGAGCAAATCGGCCATCCTGCAGGTCCGCAGTCCCGCGCTGCTCCATATCGCGACCCACGGTTTCTTCCTCGAAGACCTGCGGCTCCCATCGACCGCCGACAATTCGAGCCGCCGGTTGCAGCAGGTTGCCAATCGCAATCTGCGCATTGAGAGCCCGCTGCTGCGTTCCGGGCTGGCGATGGCCGGAGCCAACGAACCTCACAAGGACGACAATGGGATTTTGACCGCACTCGAAGTGACCGGGCTCAACCTGTGGGGGACGAAACTGGTGGTCCTCTCGGCATGCGACACGGGAGTGGGCGAGGTCAAGACGGGCGATGGAGTTCACGGTCTGCGCCGCGCTCTGGTGCTGGCCGGCGCCGAGACCCAGGTCATGAGCCTCTGGCCGGTCTCCGACCGGTGGACGCGCGTGCTGATGGTCGATTACTACCGCCGATTACAGCAGGGGCAAGGGCGCGGAGAGGCGCTGCGGAGCGTTCAGATCCGCATGCTCAGAGATCTCAAACATCGCCACCCTTACTATTGGGCGAGCTTCATCCAATCGGGCGAGTGGGCAAACCTCGCCGGCGACCGGTAGCGGACTCCCGGCCGGAACCCCGACCAAAATCTTCATCGCCCGGTCCTGGAATTGTTGGCGGCTCTTTCGGCAATTCCGAAGAGATGTTTCCGGCCCCGCACGATGATCATCCCCTCCGAGATGGCCGGCGTCGCCATCAAGACTTCGTCCATTGGATTGACGGTGAGCAATTCGTACCTGGGTCCGGCCTTGACGACGAAGATCTCGCCGTCTTCACTTGAGAAGAGGAACGATTTAATTCTCATTTCACTTTGATCACGACTTCAGTCCGATCATTCTCGATAGCGCTTAATTGGTGGTTGCGCCGGTCTTCTTATTCGGGTCATCGGCAGGGTTCACCCAAATGGTCTTGAACGGGCCAACGCCGTGCAATTGAATGATGGTCTCCCCTTCGGCCCAGGCAAAATGCCGCATCTCCCTGGGCATCATCAGGTATGATCCGGCAGGCAGCGTCTGCGCTGCGGCCTGGTCGAATTTCTCGCCCGTCCCAATGTGGAATCTTCCAGAGATTACCGTGAGATGCTCATCGATCGGATGCCAATGCGGCGGCACTTTCAACCCGTTGCGGAGTTTTATCCGGAGGACGAAGGGAGCGCCCTCTTGCGCCGGATTGCCGGACAACACCGCAATTTCTGATCCTGACTGAGTCGGTGTCCATTGAATCGCATCCGGGGTGATCGTTTGATGAGCGGGATGTGCTTGCCCGCCCGCGGGCGGCGCCGCATCCGATCGTGGCCTGACCACGGCTAAAGACGAGTAAGACCATGCCGAAACAGCGATAATCGTCAAAGTCATGACCGCTAAACTCTTGCTCATGGCGTCAACTCCTTGGTAGGTTGCAATCTGGAGCTTAAGCTTAACCGCGAAAGCTTGATGGTTTAGCGTCTGTCGCGTCTTTCGCGATTAAGCCTCAAAACTTCAATAAACTTACTTTTCAAACTACTGGGATTGTCGATCGGCGATAGACTACGTAGAAATAGGTTCTTGCGAAAGTGCCAGTTCGTGATTTATTGATAGGGCCAGTTGTGATCGAACAGTGAGGAGAACGGAAATGAAGAAAGAGAGTTCGTCACTGCCTTTTGCGGTTCTCACGGTCCTCGCCGAGGCGAAAGTCCCGCTTTTCAGGCAGATTTTTGATGAACTGCGCCGCGCCATTCTGACCGGAAGACTCAAGCCCGGGACCTGCCTGCCGTCGACGCGCCAGCTCGCCGCGGACCTGAACGTCTCGAGAAACACCGTCCTGGGCGCTTACGATCAGCTTCTGGCTGAAGGATATCTTGAAGGTGTCGCCGGATCCGGGACGTTTGTCTCCCGGAATCTCCCGGAAGAGATGTTGCAACCCGGCCCGATAGCTCCACGCGGCCAGGACCCTCATGACCGGCACCGATCGCCGTCGAAGAGAGGCCGGAGACTGACCTCAATTCTCCCTGATACCGGAGGGGGAAGGTTGGGCGAGCTGCTTCCGTTTCGCAATCCGATTCCCGAATTGGCATCATTTCCTTTTAACATCTGGTCGAAGTTACTGGCCAGGTACAGCCGAAATCCGTCTTACGATCTGCTCGGTTACACCCACCCGGCCGGCTATCCGCGTCTGCGAGAGGTCATTGCCGCCTATTTGAGATCGGCGCGTGGGGTGCGATGCGAAGCCGCACAGGTCATCGTCGTCCCGAGTTCGCAGATTGCGCTCGACATCATTGCTCAGATGTTGCTCGATCAGGGCGAGACGGCTTTGATCGAAGATCCCAGCTATTTCGGCGCGCGCGCCGTGTTCGGGCGTGCGGGGATCCGCATGACGCCGATTCCGATTGATGAGGAGGGCGTCAGCATGAGCGCGATCAGAAAGACTCGGAGCGCCGCGCGGATCATTTATGTCACGCCTTCGCATCAATTTCCTCTGGGCGTGACCATGAGTCTGGCGCGGCGGCTGGACCTGCTCGAATGGGCACGGCAAACCAAGGCCTGGATCATCGAAGACGATTACGATGGGGAGTACCGCTATACCGGACGACCGATCCCCTCATTGCAGGGGCTGGACGGTCACGAGCGAGTGATCTACCTCGGCACCTTCAGCAAAGTGATGTTTCCGTCTCTGCGCATCGGCTATCTGGTCGTTCCGCGCGACCTGGCGGAGGTCTTCATCAAAGGGCGAATCCTGGTCGATACGCTCTCGGCGACCATTCCGCAGGCGGCCCTGGCGGATTTTATCGAAGACGGCCATTTCACTCGCCATGTCCGGCGAATGCGAAAACTGTACGCCGCCAGACAAGCCTGTCTGGTCGCCGCCGCCAAAGCGGAACTCTCCGGTCTGCTGGAGGTCGAAGCGTGTGAGGCCGGAATGCATCTGATCGGCTGGCTGCCTCCTGGCGTGGATGACCGCCAGGCCTCGAGCGCTGCCTGGCGACACCATCTCATCGCCCGCCCGCTTTCGGGCGCCTGCCTGAGGCCGCTCGGACGCGGCGCGCTGGTGCTTGGCTACACGGGGTTCAATGAACAACAGCTCCGCCTGGGAGTGCGACGACTGCGGACCGCGCTTTCCGATGAGCTCTCTGCTCGCTGAGTCTCTCCGGTCAATGCGCCAAGACTTGATCCTCCGAAACACCCCGGCCTTCAATTTGAAGACCGACTCTCCCTCACCTGCAGGATTTTCAGGATCAACCGCGAAAGACACGAAAGACACGTAATTAATTGATTTCGCGTCTTTCGCAATTAGAAAAAGCCCAGATCGCGCGCGGCTTGAAGCGGGGTGTGAGAAAGGTCACTTTCGCGATAGAGGTTTTCGATCTTCGCACTTATCAGCGAGAGGGTGAGGGGGTGGAGATGAGAACGCAGGAAGTCGTTAATTAAATCAAAATAGATAAAAAGGATGGTTAATATGTTCCAGAACGTCAATCGCTTCAACGCTCATCAATCAGTGAATGCCGAGACCGTGGCCAATCAAATGCCGGTCAAACTGAGAATGCCTCTCGGGTTTCGAGGCCGGACGGTCCCGATGAACATCGTGGTGATGGAACTGTTGTGGCAGCAGTACGGTCTGGATCTGCTTCACTCGGAGGTCAGCAACTGGCTGGAGCGGAACGCGCCGGAGGTTAAAGCGCTGGTCGCCGGCGACCATCAAAGCCACTTCACGGTCGGATCCAAGGGGACGATCGAGATGCAGGTCTCACTGCGGACCGACGACCGGTTAAGAGAGATCTCCTCCCGATATCTTCAGAGTCAGGTCGAACGTTCGATGGCGCAGCCTGAACTCGAACTGGCCGCCTAGCCCTCCTTCCCGGCTCAACCTCGGCTCAACGGAGATTTTGCGGAAGCCAGCCATGCCGCTCCAACGATTGACGAATAGACCCTGACACCTCCCTCTCCCCGGTCACCGCAATCAGGCTCGCCTACTCCAGCTTACTGACGATCAGGAGAATCGCAATAGTGTTGATGGACTCGGCCTCGTGCAAACCCAGGTTCTCGACCCTCGGCAAAGACACTCGTACCAGCCCCCAGGTCCTGCTGGCGGCCGAGTCCTACAATCCGACCGATACCGCCTGCGACCTCGATTCGACCTACGGCGCCGGCATGGGCGGGCGTTTGTACCGATGGCCGCTCGGCTCGGATAGCCGGCTGGCGGAAGGTCGTCGATTCCGCGCGTTTCGCGTATTTCGCGGTTTCTACTGTGACAATAGTCACTCCCAGGCTACCCACTGACATATTCCGGCGTCTCACGCACCTTTGAATGGAAGGGAGATGGACGGAGATTTAGAAGTTGAGATTTAAACTATTTAAAAAGAAGGATGATTAAAATGTTCCAGAGCATCAAGAGCGTCAATCACCAGCAGTCAGAGTTCACCAACCCGGTCGCCACCGCGGTGCCGGTCAAGTTGAGAATGCCCGCCGGTTATCGCGGTCAAACCGTTCCGGCCAGCATCGTGGTGCTGGAGCTCTTGTGGCAACAGTATGGTCTGGATCTGCTCCACCCCGAGGTCAGCCGCTGGCTGGAGCTGAACGCGCCCGACGTCAAAGGCGCGATCGCCGGGGACCGGGTCTTGGGCAGTGACCGTTTCGAAGTCGGATCGAGAGCGACCATCGAGCTGCGCCTGACTCTGAAAGCCGACGACAGATTAAGACAGGTCTCATCGCAATACCTCCTGAGCCAGGTTCAGCCTTCGATCGAGCCCGAACAGGAACTCCGACCGGCCGCTTAGCCCGAAGCGATCCCCCAATCGCCCGCTACGTCAGGGTGCAATCCATCCCTTTTCGCCACGCAAACTCTATCTGAAAGGACTGCTTGTCCAGCCGGCATCGAGCGGCGCCGAAATCAGAAACTGCGGCCTCCGCTATTCGATGGTAGTTTCCAGGTTCTACTCTCCGTTCTCGTCTGCTTCGAAGATCCATTCTGCAAGATGCCGGTCACTTAGATCATCGTTCCGTACGCCGGCGATAAGATCAGGGCCGGGCTTATAAACCTCGAATACGCGGGATGCGCGACGTCTCCATCGGCCATCGCAATTTTTATGCGCCCGCCCAAACCCAGCCGCCGCCGGTAGATCGACATGCGGCCCGGCGGTCGATCCCGGCCGGGCCGCATAAAGATTATGACTTGGTGCGCTTCGTCGCCCTCTTCAGCTTTTCGGGCTCATGACGCCAACCTGCTCTTCCCGCTGCAGATCTGTCGATCGATCGAGGTTCGTCTCCGGTTGGTATTTCAGTTGCTTGATTGAGTCGTCCCGTGAGCGGTACCGACTCGTTACCGGAAGTCATGACAGAGGAGCATTCTTAATGTACATCCGAACAAGCGACACACCAGGGCCGGAGCGCGCGATCTCCGGCCGCGGGTTCTCCGGTTCAGACCTCGGCGCGCCGGAGCCGAAGTGTCCCGGATATCGGCCGGATGAGGTTAAGAGGTCGGCGACGCCCGGAGGGCATCTGTCGCCCAGCGACGTGATTGAGGATGCGCGCGGCCGGCTGTTAATCGCCGATTTTATCGTCAACTGGCGACGGGTCAGAACCTCCGTGAAGGGTGACCCGAGGTTGAAGGCCTGGTTGAATACGGTTTTAGAGACCGTAACCAAAGACCCGAACGCGAAGCTTCGAATAGTGGGATACAGCGATTGCGTTGGAGCGGAGAAGAACGACCGATTTTTGCGGGAGGGACGGGCGAAACGAGTCTATCAGTTGTTGCAGGAGTTGCTCGGGCGCGATCCGCGTTGGAACGTGCTGCGCTCACGAATCGCCTTCGTCGGGGCCGCGCCGGCCGGAGAGTTCCTGGCCGATAATAGCACCGTCGAGGGCCGGGCGAGGAACCGCGGAGTCGTGATCGAGATCCAGCGCCAGGCTCCGAGCGTGGGTCCACGGAGACCGCCGCCGAGCCCCGGTCCGGTCCAGCCTCCGCCGAATCAACCGCCCCGGCCCTGGTGGCCCTGGTGGCCGCCGCCGCCGCCACCGCCGCCACCGCCTCAACCACCAGGGCCAAAGCCGCCCGAACCGCCCAGGCCGCCCGGGCCTCCCAGGGTGCCGCCGCCGGACCTTCCGCCCGGGGAGATCCTGAATCGAGCCAGGCGGATTCTGGATTTATTGAAACGCGGTCGTGGAGATCAGCGGCTGATCAAA
>DATEFT010000472.1:0-12162 GCA_035280505.1 Blastocatellia bacterium
AAGGCGGGGTTACATAAAGTTTTCCACCAGCATGATTTCGGTATCGAATTGGTCCACTTGCCAGTAAATAATCCACTGGCCGTCTTGGGATACGTCCAGAACCGCAGCGCCGAAGGGGACTTTTGACCTGTCCAATCTGACGAGCTGCGTCACGCGACGAGTGGCGAAGTTGAAACATTCGATGGCGGGTTGAGGCGCCGCCTCGAGGTTGAGAACGCAGATGCCATCCCTGAATAGAGCCCAATATCCCAGGTGTCCGCCGTCGAAGATGCGGCTCTCTTCACCGCCGGCAATCGGTAGCCGCCAGACGCCGGTCTCATGATGCTTAGTATAATAGACATCATGACCGTCCCGGGATTCGAATGCCTGGTTCCCTCCATGACGGGTCACCTGTACGGCGCTCCCACCTTCGGCCGGGACCTTCCAGACTTGCCAATCTCCGGTTCGGCGGGAGCCGAAATAGATCCAGTGCCCGTCTCCGGACCAACTCGGCAGGACATCTTCAGATGGGTCCCGGGTAATGCGGCGCAGATTGTTGCCATCCGCCCCGATGACATAGATCTTGCTCTGGCCCTCAGGTCGCGAGTCGAACGCGATCCGTGTTCCGTCGGGAGACCAGCGCGGCATGCCCGTCAGAGCTCCGCCGAAGTCGGTCAGTTGAACAGGGTTCCGGCCGTCGCCGGTCGCCGTCCAGATCTCGTAGTTTCCCGAGCGATCAGAGGTAAAGGCGATGTGTTTGCCGTCCGCTGAGTATTGCATGCCGCCGTCATTTTGAGTGGAAGCGATCAACTTAACCGGCGGTTCGTTTTTCGCCTCCGCGTTCGGTCCCGGCGCGCGCCAGATATTGAGATCCCCTTTCTGATAAACATAGGCGAGGCGATGCCCCCGGCGCGAGACCGCGGGGCTGACCGCATATTCGCCGGCGCCGATCACCCGTCTCGGCAACCCGCCCGAAACGTCAATCCTCCATAAGCTATAGAGTCCTCCGCGAGATGATGAGAAGACGATCTCTCGCCCATCTGCCGTCCAGTCGAGGCTGTTGAAGAGGTATAGATCATCGAAGGTCAATCGCCCGGGAGTACCGCCGGCGGCGGGGACCAGATAGATGTCACTCACCTGGGAGTTGCGGCTGCGGATAAAAGCGATAGTTCGGCCGTCCGGTGAATAGGCGGGATAAGTGTCGCCGACCGATGCGGGCTCGGGGGTCGTCAGTCTCCGTTCCTCGCCGGTCTCGATCGAGACCAGGAAAATACTGAGCGCCTCCTGTGGCGAAGCGCCGTCTGCGATCGCCAGCGTTTTTCCGTCGGGAGACCAGGTGAAATCGCCGGCCCGAGCGGTCAGTCGATGTTCGTGACCGCCCTGAGCGGAGATCCTGTAAATTCCTCTCTCCTGGCCCCATCTAATGAAGCCGACATCGCGGCCATCGGCTGACCAGACCGGCGCGGCATCGTAGCCTGAGGTCAGACGTAATAGGCTTCCGGTGCCGACCGGTTTAACGAAGATGCCCGGCTTCTCTTCGCCGCCGCCATCCCAGGCGAAAGCGATCTGATTGCCGTCAGGCGAGAAGGCGGGGCCGGACTTCTGCCCGGGAAAGCTGGTGAAGGGAACGGTCCTCATGGAGGTGGCGAGTGAGGCCGAACTGTTCTGACCGGCCAATCCGTGCCAGATGAATGCCGTCACGGCCACGATGATTGAGAGCATGATCGATCCGCCGATCACCCGTCTTCTCCTCGCCCCGGCTTTAACGACGGTCTCCTCGGAGGGCGATATCGGATCTGATCTTCGGTCGGCGGCAGTCTCCAGCCTTCTCTTCAAATCCCGTAAATCGATCAACAGCTCCCTGGCAGTCTGATATCGTTGGTTCGGGTCCTTGGTCAGAGCCTTCAGCACAATCTCATTAAGCCGTTCGGGCAGAGGGCCGGGAGCATTCTCCAGGGACCTGGCCGACGGCGGACCACTCTCGCATCCCGCCATCGACCGGCTGTAAACGTTCTTGCCCTCGAATGGCTTGCGCCCGGTCACCATTTCGTAGAGCACCACTCCCAGACTCCAGAGGTCGGTGCGATGATCCACCTGCTCCGCGTTGCGGGCCTGCTCCGGCGACATGTACGCGACCGTTCCCATCATCAGGCCCGGACCGGCATTCACCTCGAGACGGGTCCGCGCTTGAGCAGCTTGTTCCGTCAACTTAGCCAATCCGAAATCCAGGATCTTCACGACCTGGTCGCGTCGCAGCATGATGTTCTCGGGTTTGATGTCACGATGTACGACTCCGGCCTCGTGCGCCGCCGCCAGCGCCGACGCTATTTGCATCACAATGTCGAGCGCTTCATCAATACCCGAAGGAGCAGCGGCCAGGTGCCGGCGGAGCGTCTCGCCCTCAACGTACTCTGTGACGATGAATCGCGTCCCCTCCGCTTCGCCGACCTCATGGATCGTTAGAATATTGGGATGATTCAGAGTGGAGGCGGCGCGCGCCTCCTGCTCGAAGCGTTGCAACCGATCTTCGTCGCCGGTGAATTGAGACGGCAGCAATTTGATCGCGACCTTGCGGCCGAGCCTGGTATCCTCCGCCAGGTAAACCTCTCCCATGCCGCCCGCGCCGATCCACTGCAAGATGGTGTAATGGTTGAGCCTCCGGCCTCGCTGCTGTCGGCGCCGATCGCCTCCCAGAATTTCTGAGGCGACCTCGCCGACGACCGGCCGCTCCATAAAGTCAGGTTCCTCTTCGTGGGAAGCCAGCAGACTTTCGACCTCCCGGCGCAATGAGTCATCCCCGGCACAGGCTCGATCAAGGAATCCGGGCCTCTCGGCGGGAGCGCATTCCAACCAGGAGGCCATCAGTTCTTTGAGGCGTTGCCAACGTTCGGGCGTCATCGCGGTCACCTCTTCGAGCGGTCTTCTCTTCGTCTGATCTCCTTGCGGAGCCACAGCTTGGCCGTTTGCCAGTCGCGCTCAACCGTTCTGACCGAAACCTCCAGAATCTGGGCCGTCTCCTCGAAGCTCAGCCCCGCGAAATAACGCAGTTCCACGATCCGGCCCTGTCGCGGGTCCAGGCTCGCCAGCCGATCGAGCGCTTCGTTCAGCGCAATCAAGTCCATGGTATTTTCGATCATGGCTGTCTGCTCCTCGGTTGGAGCGGCAATCGTCATGGTCCGGTCGCGTTTCTTGGCCCGGCGCTTGCGCGCGTAATCGATCAGAATGCGCCGCATCAGATTGGCGGCGATGCCGAAAAAATGCGCCCGGCTCTGCCATCGAATGTTTTTCGTGTCGATCAGCCGGAGGTAGGCTTCCTGAATCAAGTCCGCGGTTTGGAGGGTGTGTCCGGGCACCTCCATTCGGAGATAACGGGCCGCCCGGCGACGCAGTTCTCTCTCGACGAGCGGAACCAGCCTCTCGAAAGCCGATGGGTCGCCACACGCCCAGTCATGGAGAATCTGCGTTACACTATGGGTGGACAGTGACATCCTGGACTCCTCTCGATCAGAGAAGACGATAACCATTTTCCCAGATCCTGCCGTCTAGACGGCCCGAGCCATTCCAACCACTGGTCTTGTTTCAGCCGGCGCGCAACCGGATAAGATGAGGCGATCTTCGAAACTACGAGGTCTTGTGAACATCAGCGGCCGGATCCTCGCCAGGCCGTTGTTCACTCGGCCCAATTATCTTTTTCACCAGGAGTCTAGTAAAGAGTGATCGGTGTTGATGGGAACCTCCCTGGCCTCGACCGGGAACTTCTCGTTCCCGGCGCCAAACATCGCAGCGTCCTCTGGACCACTCGGGTCTGGCCGGGCGCGGTCCTCGTTGAGGGCGAGATTGTCGGCACGTGGCGGCGCTCCAGCGAACACATGACGATCGAGGTCTGGAAACGACTCTCGCGCGAGGCTCGCGAAGCGGTTGAAGCGGAAGCCGCCGCCCTGCCACTGCCAGATCTGCGGGGCCCGATCGTTCTCCGTTTGGGGGGGGCGGCTCTAACTCGGCGTCGGAACCGGATCACCTGGATTGATTTCCAGATCCATAGAAAAATGAACATTATGCCGATTGAGGCCGTAATCAGTTCAGATCAACTTCAGGAGACCACCGGCAACAGTGAGGAAATATGTTCTGTCCTAAATGTGGAGCCCCTAACCAGAAGCCTGAAACCTTCTGCTATCAATGCGGAGTCTTTTTGCCTGATTTCGATAAACTCCAAAAAAAAGAGACTCCCCCCGAAGAACACTTGAAGGCTAATAGTATTTTAAACTGGATGACCGCGATCGTCAGTGGCACGTTGGCTATTTTGCTGCATGCCTCTTATACCGGCAGAGAGAATTCGCCGCCCTTGATTATTGCGACGGCGGCTCTGCTGTCGGCAATGTTTTGTTGGCAAGTGCAAACTATCTGGCGGACCAGTCGGTTGAAAAAGCAACTATCGAGAAGAAAAAAGAGAGAGCAGGTTGAAGCTGAAGCGTTTGATACCAATCCGCTGATCGAATCAACGAAGACCAGAGGGGTATTGAACGAATCCGATGATCGGAACGCCGTCCCGCCGAGTGTTATCGAAGACACGACCAAAAAGTTGGGCGAAATCAAAAGATGACCTGCACGCTGGCCAGCGCATTGCGCGGGGCGCCGGGGATAATGCTGCCGGCGAACTGCACTCCCTCGTAGTAGAGTTTGCCGAGCAGGTTGTTGACGTTCACCGCCAGGCGCGCCCGCAGCCGGTCCTTGTGATACAGCTTGTAATAAGCCGTGGCATCCACCCGCAGATAGCCGGGAAGCGAAAAGGAGTGGAAGCCGTCGCCGAAGCGGCGGCCGACGCCGAATAGACCCGCACCGGCTCCCAACCCTTTCAACACTCGCCGGCCGCCCCATCCGGCGAATTCATAGGTGGTCCAGAAGCTGCCGGTCGGTTTCGCCACTCCCTGAATCCGATTGCCGACCGGAAAGACCGTGTCTCTTGTGATCGTCGCGTCGATGTAGGCAAAACTGGCCAGGAGATTCCAACCGCGCGCGAGTTGCGCGGACCCATCGAATTCGAAGCCCCGGCTCCTCACCTCGCCGACCTGCGCCGAGAATTGCGGATCGACCGGATCCGTCGTCGCCACATTCCGCCGCGTGATGTTGAAGGCGGCGATCGAGGCCGTCAGCCGATTGTGGAGCGCCCCCAGTTTGAGCCCGCCCTCGAACTGCTCGCCTCGCTCCGGCACGAACGGGTTGTTGAAGCGGTCGAACGAGAGGACCGGCTGGAACGAACGGCTGTAACTGAAATAGAGCGAGACCGGCTCGGCCGGCTGATAGACGATCCCGGCTCGCGGCGTCCAGACCCGGTCGATCCCGGTCTGTCTCAAATTGCCGCGCAGGAAATCCAGGCTGGAGGCTTTGTAATAATCGAAGCGGCCGCTGATCGTGACCTTGAGTTTGGTGGTCAGTTCGACCAGATCCTGGACGAACAGACCGCCCGCCTCATTCTGACGTTTGGTGTCGCTGACCAGAAAGAGCGGGTTCGGGGGAAAGACGTAAGTCGGGTTGAAGATATCGAGCAGGGGCCGCTGGGCGGAGAACTTCGCGTTCAGGTCCTGCAACTCGACCTGAATGTCGAAACCGCCGACGAACGTGTGCCGCAACCTCCCGGTCGAAAATCTGGTCGCCAGGTCGTTCTGCCAGTAGTGCGAATGAAAGAGCTGGTCGCTGCGAGATTCGCCGAGTTCGACGCAAACGGTCGCCCCCAGTTGAGCGCAACTGTTGCGCAGCGCGGCGGAGAGCGCCGGATTGGCGACCTCGATCACCGTCCCGGCCTGCCGCGAATCGTAGTTTGCCCGCGAGGCGGAGGTGCGGATTGCGCTCCGCAGCGTGGTCACCGGCGAAAAGCCGTGGTTGAAGGTGAGCCCGACCTTGCCCTGCTGATTGTTGTACGGGATGCCCGGATCGCCCAGGTAGCGGCTGATCGGAACCGGCGCGATTCCGCCCGCGAACGGCAGCGCGACCAAGCCTCGATCCACCAGGCGGCGATCCTGCAGAAATTCGCCTTCAATCAGGATGCTGGTCGCCGGTCCGGCGATCCAACTGACCGACGGCGCAATGAAGAACCGCTCGCGCTCGTTGAAGTCGCGGAAGGTCTCGGCATTCTCATAGGCCACGTTCAACCGGTAGAGACCCGTCTTCTCTCTGTTGATGGGTCCGGAAAAATCGAGTTGCGGACGCAGATAGCGAAAGCTGCCGCCCTGGAACTGCATCGAGTAATAATGATCGGTGAGCGGCTTCTTCGTGACGAAATTGACCACGCCCGACGGGTCGAGCCGGCCGAAGAGGACCGAGGCCGGGCCCTTCAAAACCTCGACCCGCTCGACGTTCGAGAGCTCGGTGTTCGACCGGTTAGAGTTGAAATCGTTGCGGTATCCGTCCCGATAGGTATTGGCGATCGAGCTGAAACCGCGGATCGTGAAGGACTCGGCGCGGGAACCGGTGCTGTGCGGCACATTGACGCCGCTCACGTTGCGAATGACATCCTGCACGTTGGTCGCGGCTTGATCGTCGATCACCTGGCGCGTGACGACCTGCACCGAGGCGGGAACGTCACGCAGCGGGATGTCGATGCGCGAGCCGGTCGTCGCCGAGAGCGGCTGATAGCCGGATTCCTGTGAAGTGATCGTGACCGTCTCAAAGACGTTGCCCGGCGAGAGATGAATCTCGAGCGAAGAGCCTTGATCGGATCTGAGGGCGACCGTCTGGGTGAACTGCGCGAAGCCCCTGGCCGTCACGACCAACCGATAGCTGCCCGGAGCCAGCCCCGCCAATTCGAAACGGCCCTCGGCGTCCGTCGTCGTCGCGCGTTCCGATCCCGTGTCTGTGTGATGGGCGACCACGCCCGCGCCGCCAATCGATGCGCCGCCGGCATCGGCCACTCGGCCGGTGAGGGATTGGGCATTCGCGCCGATCGTCGCGACGATGAAGACGCCCAGCCAGGTGCATACACGAATTTTCATCTGAGGATCTTTCCTTGTGTTTCGCGTGCTTCGCGATTTGTCAAACAATTTGGTGAGCATAGTAATGAGGCCTCCGCCCGGAATTATTTGAACGTCATCTGGAGGCCGACCATGGCGGTCCGCGGCGCGGCCGGCATCGCCAGCAGGTCGCTGACGGCTGACTCGTAGTAACGCCGGTCGAGCAGGTTCTTCATATTGAACTGGAGCCGGTACTGCCATCTCTCCGTCCGCTTGAAGCGGTAGGAGACGCCCGCATCAAGCCGGGCGAATCCGAAGAGCAGAACCGGCGGCGGATTTCCGCTGCCGGCCGGGTCGATCGGCGTCAGTGAACTGGTCCGTTTGCTCTGGCCGGAGAGGCCCAGGCTCAGATTGACCCCATTCAGCCTTCCGCGCGTAAATCCGTAGGTCGTCCAGATGTTGCCGACGTGCCGCGCCGCGTTGGGCATCGGCTGGCCGGGCAGAAAGACGGTGTCCCGGCTGACGACCGGCGTGTTCCAGGCATAGGCCAGCAGGACGCCCCAATTCTTCGTCGGCCGCAGCGCGAGATCGATCTCCGCGCCGGTCGAGCGCTGCTCTCCGACCTGGATCGATTGCCGGGGATCGTTCGGGTCGGTCGTGATGACGTTGGTCCTGGTCAGCCGATAGACGGCCAGCGTGCCGGTGATCCGGCGGTTCAACAGGTCGAACTTCGCGCCGCCTTCGAATTGACGGCCGGATTCCGGCAGGAACGGCCGGTTATTGACCTGGAGGGTTCCCGGATAGCTGGGGCTGAACGATTTCGCGTAACTGAAATAGAGCGAGAGGGCGGAGGTGGGCTGGAAGACCGCTCCCAACCGCGGGCTGGCGGCGAAATCGGTCTGGGCGTGATCGTTGTCGCCGTACAGGATCGACAGATAGAGTTCGCGCGCCCAGTAACTGTCCAATCGCGCGCCCACCAGCAGTTTGACCTTCCGGTGCAGCGTGATCTGGTCCTGCGCGTAGCCGCCGAAGGTGCGGTAACGGACATGCTGGTAGATGTCGTCGTAGCCCGGAGCGTCCGGATTCAAATAGCGATTCTGGGGCGGCGGCGTCGATTCGAGATACCGGAAATGATAGGGGTCGATCGGGGGCAACTCCGCATACTTGCCGATGGCGATCTGCTGATTCCGGGCGTACTCGAAGCCGAAGAGCAGCCGGTGTTCGAGCCCGAAGATTTTGACGCGCCCCTGGAGATCGGTCTGAGATGACAGATTCCGGCGCGGGTAGTCGTCGTCCTCGATGACGCGGATCAATTGACGCGGTTCGGCGTAGTAGCTCTGATAGGTGTCGTAGTAGTACCAGTTGAAGCTCGTCAGCCGGAACGCGTTGCGCAGCGACCAGCGGTCGTTGAAGACGTGATTGAAGATGTAGCCGCCCTGCCGGCTCTGGTATTTGTACCGCCCCCACGGTTCGTTGAAATCGAACCGCCAGGGCACGGCGGCGGGGCGCTCGCCGTCTCCGACGATGCCGTAGTCCGCGCGGCCGATCTCCCGCATGAACGCGCCGTCGAAGGTGACGTTGGTCCGATCCGCGATCTTCCAGAGGATCTGCGGCGCGCCGTACCAGCGATGTGCGAAGAGGAAGTCCCGGAAAGAGTCGGAGTTCTGATAGACGCCGTTGAACCGATAGAGCAGGGTCTGTCGGCGGTTGAGCGGGCCGGAGACATCGAACGTGGGACGATAGAACCGGAAGCTGCCGCCCTCCAGTTGCGTGGAGAAGTAATGGTTTTGAAGCGGGGTTTTGGAAGTGATGTTGATGATGCCGCCGGGCTCGCTCCGCCCATAGAGGACCGAAGCCGGGCCTTTCAGCACCTCGACCTGCTCGACGTCGGCGGTCTCCTGAAAGCCCACCTGATCATACTTGAACCCATCGCGGAAATAGCTGTTTGAGAGGTCGAGTTTGAAGCCGCGGACGACGAAATGGTCCGAATGGCCGGAGAAGGTCGGGGCCTGCGTGACGCCGCTGACGTTGCGCACCGCGTCGGCGATGGTGACGGCTTGCTGCTCGTCCATAACCTGACGGGTCACCACCTGGATCGACTGCGGCACGTCGCGGAGGGCCATCTCCAGCTTGGTGCCGGTCGTGGCGACGTCCGCCGCGAAGCTCTCCCTGACCGCCGCCACCTCGACGGTCTCGCTGACGCCCTCGGGCTGAAGCGACAGGTCGAACTCGCGCTTGTAGTTCGCCGCCAGGTTCAAGGTCAGCCGCGTCTCTCTGAAGCCTTTGGCCGCGGCGCTCAGTTCATAACTCCCGATCAACAGGTTATCGAAGCGATATTCGCCGCCGGCATCGGTCCGGGCCTCACGGTTGAGCCCTCCCGCCTGGGCCAGCGTCACCGTCACGCCGGGCAGAATCGCCCCGCTCTGATCGTAGACGCGGCCGCTGACCGAGGTGATCGACTTCTGTGAAAACGCGACGGCGGATAGCGTCAAGAGCCATAGGATCGGGAATGCAGACCTCAGGCATCGCATGGTGAACGCTCCTTTCGGAAATCGGAGATTCACGGCTCCGCGCGCGAACCGATTTCTGGTAAGATCGTTCACGCACGCTTCCGTGGGTTGAGAAGTCCAACGGGGAAGTGCAATCGGAAGCCTTCGGTGTCCTACCACCGGAGGCTTCGTCCATTGAGATGGCTACTGATAACTCTCTGAATATTTGCGTCTCATTGCCGGTCGGGGATCTTTCTCCTTTAAAGGTCCTCACCGTGAAAAGGGCAGCAAAGATCGGACTGAAAGCGGAAAATGGCGGCTTCTGATCAGAGCCTCCTTTCAGGCACCGGCGCCCGGCAATCTGGTCGCCACTGGCACACTACACCGAGCGCGGCTTCGCTCGCCCTGGCCAGGTTCTCAGGGCAGACCAGGGCGAGCATTGATAATACTGCCACGCTATTCGATCAGAGCTGACTTTGAAATTCATTTTCATCTATAGCCGCAATACTATTTGATCTTCCCAAGATGTGTCAAGCAATATTTATCGTCCGCTGTGAGGTGGGCTCTGATAAATCGTGGGATTGCAGGCAGTCCACTTTGGAAAGTAAATTTCTTGAAGTGTTGATTCGTAACCGTGAAAGACGCGCCAGACGCGAAAGCGGGGACGACGGATGATTGAGCGTGTTTAGCGGTTCGCCTCTCAAATTCCAAAGAACCTAATTTCCAAAGTCCTTACCTTGTTCATCACTCGGAGGCCGTCTTTTCGGCGACCTACTTCTACACCCGTTTGCAGGAGGTCGTGATCTTTGACTCGACCGGTTTCATCTCGCCGCTCACCGATCCCTTCGGACGCGCCAGCGGTGATCGCAATACCGGAGGCGGGTTGGCTCGCGGAGTCGAATAGGTCAATCACTCCAGCGCGCGGTACCCGAATCAATTCTCTCAGTCGCAAAGATGTTGTGACAGCGGTACAGATATGGCATAAGTAGGGGGATCGAATCCTATCAAAGCTCACACTGAAATCGAAAGGAGGCCTCATGAGGTACATTCTTATGTGCGGATTAATATTTTTCGCGATAGGGACAGGCTCTGTTGTTTCCGGTCAGAGTGAAGTACATCTTGTGAAATCGAGTGAGGGAGCCGTTGAAAGACAGTATGACCGCTTCAAGGATGAAACTACCCTTACGCTTAAACCGCAACGGATCCTGGACAGCAAGTCCCCACGTCAAGTCATTGACATGACGATTAAGGCGATATTCGATGGGGTACGGCCGAAGAATCTTACCGATGCCATCCAGATCACCTTCACGTCCGCGGCCGAAGAAGAGCCGGATTATGATGGAGAGAGTTTAAATTTCATTGTGGACGGCGAACGGGTGAAACGGTACGAGATTTCAGTCCTGCCTGCTACTGCATCGAGGGCGGCGCTGGCTCCGGATTTAAAAACATCGAAAGATATTTATGTGGTAATTAGCTTCCCGGCGTTATACCAGATTGCCAATGGGAAGAAGGTTGAAATGAAACTTGGCCCGACCGAGTTGACCTTGGACGCCAAAACCCTCGAGAGCTTGCGTCAGTTCTCGGCGGCTCTCTTTAGCAAATGACATCTGAAGAGCGACGTGGCAGGCGTCATCCCCGCGCCTTTCCATTCCAACCGAGCCTACCCATCGCCCACTGTCCCGTCGATGGCAGGTCGACGGCATCGAGTCGCGCCGGCATTTCCGCCAGGGCCGCCGGCTCGGCCCTGTAGCTGTTCACCGGTGTGGATTCCATAACTGCTCGCGATCATCGGCAGCCACCGACATCCGGCTTAACGCCGAGACTTCCTGTGTGCGGACCCTGATCCCCGCGCCGCCGATGACAACCCTCTCCCCGCCGACGATATCGCCGCGCTGTTGGCCTGCTGTATCACCCGGAATCGTTGCTGCTGCCTTCTGATCTCCTTCGGATTCGGCTTCGGCGGCCTCGGCTGTTTCGGCCTCGGTCTCGAACTGAACTGCGTCGCCGGATTCAGTGTTGAACCGCTCTTGGAAGTGACAGCCATTGATTCAGCCGCGAAAATAGAGGATGAGGTCAACGCTGCCAGCAGCGCGATCGGAAGCAGCTTACTGAAGAGAAAACGATTCATGACGATTTCCTTTCTCTGTGATGGTCGATGGCGGCCCGGTATCGAGGGCATGATGCCCGGCTGCCGTTAAAAATTTCCTTCCTACTCTGAAGTGAATCGGGCGGGGTATTTTTTTGAAAAAAATTGCCTGTTTTCGTGATCCGTCGGATGGTCGATCCCAGGTACAACACTTGCTTGGATCCGACCGGTCAATGCCGTCACTGATCATGGAGCCCTCTCCGGAATAGAGAAACTTCGGTAATCCAGAGTGCGTCTTCTGATGGCGAAGGCGGATTTTCCGGCGATCTGCGGCGGAGGGCGGCAAAATGTCGCCGTCCCTGAACAAAAAGCGGCATTTTTTGTCGCTCCGCCCCCGGGCGTCCCCGCACCGAACCTGGAGCTCGCTTCCCCGTGACCGCGTTGCCCCGACGCAGCATTGCTCGATCCGCCCCGTTCATTAACGCTTCACCAATCAGAGGTCACAGGCCCTATGTTGAATTGGATCCTCCACCGCGATCGGTCTTCACCGCCGCGAGCCTTACTGATTGCCTTCCGCCTGATCACCGCGATCGTGGCCTGTTGGTGGGCCGAAGCCAGCCTCTCGGCGCAGACTCAGATCGCGCAGGCCCGGATCATGCGGGTC
>DATEFT010000473.1:0-5992 GCA_035280505.1 Blastocatellia bacterium
CGATTGAAGAGGTTGAAGAAATCGGCGCTGAACTCGGCGGAGATCCGTTCGTTGAACCGCACCTCTCGAGCGACGCGCATGTCGACAGTGGCGAACCCCGGCCCTTCAAACGTGTTGCGCCCCAGGGTTCCCGGACGGTCGGAGAGCGGGTTGCCGTCTCCGTTCGCATCCGAGCCGGCGAAGACGTTGAAGCGCCTGCCGCTCTGGGCCGACAGCAAGGAACTGAACTTGAAATCGCGCAGCGCCTTCACACCAGGCGGAATCTTGCTGACGAAGGTCAGGGTGTACCGGTGGGGCACGCTCTGACGTGAGACCGCACGTTCGGGAGCGATGCTCGGACCTTCCGGCAGGTCGGCCAGGTTGGCCACCGACTCCGAATTATTGATGGTCTTGGAGAAGGTGTAGCTGCTGTGAATGCTGAATCCGCGCGAGAATCGCTTCTCAAGCTCGAACGACCCGCCGTGATAGATCGAAAATCCGATGTCATCGGTCACGTAGAAGTCACCGAGTTCCAGGAATCTTCGTCCGCCCGCCGCTCGGGCGAAGATCGGTTTGCCGGAAGGCAGCGTTCCGGTCTGGACCCCATTGAGCAGGCCGGTGTGCGCCGCGAGCTTAAGCCCATGCACGTGCAGATAGCCGACGGTGACGGCGAAACCTCCGCCCAACTCGTGTGAAATCTCCAGGCTGGCCTGCTGAGAATAAGGGGTGCGCAAGCTGCCGTCCTTGTTATCCCTGAAACCGGGGTTGACGAGGCCGTTGACTACCGGCGCCGTCGGCGTCTGCCCGGTGGAGGTGAAGATGCAAGCGGAGGCCTGGGCCGCGCTGGTCGTCGTGATCGTCGGTCCCCCCGGACGGCAGGTGACGGTCGTGGGCGTGGCCAGTGTGCCGCCGATCGTGGGTTGAATGAACAGGCCGCGAACAGGGGCGACTCCGGGGAAGACGACCTGGGCGTTCGGCAGGTCGCCGGCGCTGCCCGTTGCGCTCGTGATCAGTGATTGCCCGATACTGGCGAAGAGGCGATCATTGAAGAGCCCATACCCGGCGCGAATCACGGTGCGAGGGCTCAGGGCATAGGCCAAGCCGACACGCGGCTGAAAGTTGTCGAAATCGTTGCGCTGCACGTAGACCGTCGGATAGGTCTCGAAATCATATCGCAGCCCCAGGGTGAGCGTCAGCTTCGGCGTCACTTTCCATTCATCCTGTCCGAAGAGCCCGTAAGAATTATGGTTGAGACTGGTCGTGGTCAGAGACTGAAGGCTCTCGGGGACGGCCTGGGTGAAAGGCACGCTCAACGCCGGGCGCGACGTCGTGCCGTTCGCCAGCGGCCACCAGAAGATGACGGGGGTTTGGTTCAAGAAGGTCGGCCCGGCCACGCCCGGTCCGCCCAGATTCGCGAAGATCACGCGGGCCGGAAAGAATAGATCCAACCTGTCGAGGTCCCGCAGGTGATTGAAATCGGCCCCGAACTTGAATGAATGTTTTCCTGAAACGACGCTCAGGTTGTCCGACGCCTGGAAACGTGTTTCACGGTAGAAGTCCACGTCCGACGTGGTCTTGCCGGTGATGATCAGGTTGGAGATCTCGAAGTCGGGCTCTTTGATCACCGGATTGAAATCGAAGCTCCGCCGTGCCCATTGGACGCGGGCTTCATTGACCACATTCTTTCCGATCAACGAGGTCTCGCTGGCCACGAAAGACTGATCGAAGGTCCTGTTGTTCCTCGCGGTGGTCGAGGCCGCTGAAGCCCGCCCGCCGCCGCCGAGGAATCCTTCGGTCGTCGAATCGAGGAGGTTGTAGCGGAACGAAAGGTCGTGGTTGTTGTTCAGTTTGTAATCGACCTTGGTCAGGAAGCCGTCGTAGTCGTTCGCACGGAGCAGGTCGTTTCTCTCCGGCGTCAGCCCGAAGAAGGCCTTGGTGACATTGATGGCGGCCAGATTGTTCAGGATCACACTCGAAAACTTGTTCGATTCGGCGCGACGCTGTCCTTCGTAGTTGCCGAAGAAGAAGAACTTGTCCTTCTTGAGCGGGCCTCCGATCGTCGCCCCATACTGGTTCTGCCGCAACGCGGGATTCGGCCCGGTCAGCAGGGACTTGGCATTGAGCGCATCGTTCATCCCGAAAAAGTAGGCCGAGCCGTTGTAGCGGTTCCCTCCGGATTTGGTCACGATGTTGACGAATCCGCCGAGGGCGCGGCCGTATTCGGCCAGGAAGGTGGAGTTCAAGACGCGAAACTCCTGGACCGCTTCCTGCGATGGGGTGACGCGCGGCAACCCCGTGAAGGTCTGGATGTTGTCCACGCCGTCCACCAGGATCAACGTGCTCAGTTCGGACTGGCCCCCGAAAGTCAGGCGAGGCGCCGCCGCAGATCCAACTCCCGTGTCAGGCTCTTTGAAGGCGCCGCCGCCGACATTCTCGCGGCCCGGCGCGACCCCGCTGGAGAGCTTGGCGAAATCCACGAAGTTGCGCCCGATGATCGGGAGCGATTCGATCGATTGCTCGTTGACGACGCGGCTCAATTCGGCCTTGGTCGGCTCGATCAGCGGCTCTTCCTGTTTGACCTCGACCACCTCGCTCACGTTGCCGATCTGTACGGTCAGGTCCAGAATCATCGCGCCGCCGATGGTCAGGATCACGTTGCTTTGCGCCGTCTTGAATCCGGTCCGCTCGGCTCGGACCTCATACTGCCCTGGCCCCAGATTGACCAGATTGTAGCGGCCCTCACCGTCGGTGGTGGTTTCACGCGTCGCCCCCGTGTTTGTATTTTTGACGACGATCTTCGTCTCGGGAATGACGGCACCGGATGTATCCCGGATCACGCCCGAGAGAGTCGCGGTCGTGGTCTGCCCCAAAACGATCGGGCCTGCAAACAGCGCCATAAATGCCACCAGTAGTAGTGCTACTCTGTTGGTCATAGTACCAGCTCCTTTCAAACCTATCTGATTGGATTAGTCATCTTGCGATCCCAGGCTAGCTCGGGGGCGGGCCATAGAGGCGGATGGCCGCAGTAACGATCAGTCCAGGCCCAGGCGACGGCGGTACCGGCCAGGGCTGACTCCGAAGCGCCGCTTAAAGCGCCTCGCGAAATAGGCCGAGTCGTTGAAGCCGAGATCGAAGGCGAGGTCGGTCAGATTGCCGAAATCGTCTCCCCGCTCCAGGACTTCGGCCGCGGCGGACAGCCTGTTCGAGAGGATGAAGGCGGTCGGGGTCGTCGCCATCGCGGCAAAGACATCCTGCACCGTGCGGGGCGACAGCGACAGTGCACGCGCGATCATGCCCGTCCGCAACCCGCTGTCGGTCAGATGTTTCATGACAAAAGAGATCACCCTTTCGCGGGTTCCGGCGGAGGCCGCTTCCGGGTCCGATCGCTGCACGTTGAAACATCTCACCAATAGCCGGAGCAGCACCTCCCCCAGAATATTCATGTCTTCCGGATCGGGATCTTCCGGCCACTTCTGACGCAGCAGCGACCGCAGAAAATCGCGCAGCATTCCAACCGCCGGCGCCGCGCCATCGACACGCTCGGCGAAGGCCACTCGATTATCAGGCGGGAAGGCCAGCCGCTCCATCGGACAATCGATCACCAACGATTCGTTCCGATCCGAAACGGCGATCTGATATGGATCCCTCACAGGAAAAAACGTCAAATCGCCATTCGCCAGCACCGCCGATTGTCCCTGTCGGGAGACGACAACATGTCCCAGGGTTTGCACGATGACATGGAGTTCCTCAGGTCCGGATCCTGGCCTCCGAGTCCCGCCCCATCGATCCACCAGGGCCTTTTGCGACCTGACGCTGGCGACCCGCACTCCGCCCAGGGAGCAGTGTGACCAACTCGCGGCGATCCCCTGGTCGGCGGCGATGGTCATTCCTTCGTACACGTCGCCCACCATTCGATTCCAATAATCCAGCCGCTGATCACGCGGCTGACCGATGGTCGAGAAACGAGTGAAGATCGACGGTGATTGGCTTACACTCATAACACCCCCGATGAGCCTCTGGCGAATCTTTACTCCCTGGACGTCGTCCGCCCGTCACAGTCATTAGAATTGTCATTGCAAAGCCCCGAATTTTCCGCACAGCTTAACAAATGTATAGTCGATTGCGCTAGAGCGCGCCCTTCAGCTCCAGGCCAAGGGGTTCAACGCCATCGCTAGTCACCGTGCCCGTGATACCGAATGACAGATGCTTCGTGACCAGCGCCATGGCCGGCACCAACAGCAACGGATCGTTGACCGGGAACTCAACGGCATTGCGGAACGCCGCGTCGGCATTGCCTCCTCTGTCAAGAATTTCGTGGCCTGACGAGGGACTTGAAAGAAAAGGCCTGATTCATGTTTCTCTTGAAACCGCTTTCGAAAGCGAGGCGTCTACGCAACAGTTTGCTCTTTTAGGCGTGGCCTGATAATTATTTTGCCGCAGGCAATAATCCAATAACTATCAATTAGCGCCGAAGCGACACTTGCCCGGAGACCGAATCAATGATGGGAGCGAATTGAGATGAGCGGTTCCGGCACGCCCCTGCTCTCGGTCGCTCAGAAAACGGCGGCGGCCGATCCGGTATGAGGCCAGGTCTATCCATCAACCGAGGAGGCGTTAAAGAACCTGAAGTATTATCCGGACGATGACTGCTTCAAGGATCGGGACCACATCGTCGCCGCCTGGGATCGAGAGATTTTGCGCAAAGAATGATCGCATGGTAACGGATAAACCTTCCAGCCCGTTGCAGGTACTCGTTCTGGCCGCACCGGCCCTCATACTCCTGCTCTTGTTCTTCCTGGTTCCCGCCCTGATGCTGGGACGCGTCAGCCTCTACGAAGGCGGCAACCGGAGCGGTTTCGGCATCGGCGGCTCCTTCTATCAACCAGGCACCTGGTCGCTGCAGGCGTATCGAGCGCTGCTGACGGATGGGTATTTCCGGTCGATCCTGGCTTTCACGATCAAGTTTGGCGTGGCCGTGGCGCTTGCGACTGTAGTCATCGCCTATCCGATGGCATTTCTGATTTCACGCCTGCCGGGGAGGTGGAAGCTGGCGGCCGTCGCCGTCGTGACCCTTCCGAAACTCGCGAATGTCCTGGTGGTCATCTACGGCCTGAAGCTGTTGATGGGGACGACGGGCCTGGTCAATCAGTTGCTGCAGGTGCTCGGCCTTTCCACGTCTCCCGTCGAACTCCTGCACAATCTGACCGGAACCATGGTCGGAGAGACCTACCTGATTCTGCCCTACGCCGTTCTGATCCTGATCGTCGCCCTGGACCGGATCGATCCGTCCCTGGCCCAGGCCGCGCGGGGCCTGGGCGCCGGTCCGTGGCGGACGTTCTGGCGGGTCACCTTCCCGCTCTCGCTGCCCGGAGTAGCGCTGGTATTCTTCCTCAGTCTGATCTTTGCGCTCGGGGCGTTCGTCAGCCCGTACTTGATGGGAAGCCCGGAGCAGCTCACCCTGGCCGTGGACGTTCAGAGACAGACCTTCGAGAACCTGAACTGGCCTCGCGGCGCGGCCGAGGCGGTCATCATGCTCTTCACGCTGATCGTGATTGCCCTGGTCTGGCAAGCGCTGACTATCACGTTGAAACGGACTCGGAGGGAGACATGAGAGCCGGATGGATGATTCTGGCACGGGCGACGGCGGCGGCGCTGTTGGTGCTCGTCCTGGCGCCGCTGGTCTATGCGGTCTGGATCTCGTTCGGTCCGGGCGAAATGCTGGAACCGCCGACCGGCGTGTGGTCGATGCGCTGGTACCGGCTGTTCTTTGAGAGCCCCCAATGGACCGCGGCGCTGCGCAACAGCTTCGAGATCGCCGTGCTCGCGGTGGCGGGCGCCCTCGTGGCCGGAACGGCGGCGGCGCTGGCCGTGACCCGGTATCACTTCCGAGGACGGGAGGCCTTCAATCTCGCGATCATGCTTCCGCTCTTTGTTCCGGCCGTCGTGCTGGGGATGGCGCTGCTGCCGTTCATGCGGGCGCTGGGCCTCTGGGGCTCGACGATTTCGATTGCGA
>DATEFT010000474.1:0-4333 GCA_035280505.1 Blastocatellia bacterium
AGATTGAAGAACTCCATGCGGAAATTAAGGTTAGCCCCTTCCTTGCCAAAAAACCAGGGGATGCGGGTCCTCTTCATCAGGATGAAATCGGTATTGGCATACCCTGGACTCTGGAAGGTGTTGCGTCCCAGACTCCCGTTCTGACCCGCGGCCGGTTTGGTGAAATCGGCCTTGTTGAAGATGCCGGCCTGCGCCATGTAGTCCGATCGGTTGAGCCCCGACAGGGAGTTGCCGTAGGACGGCATATTGGGCCGATCGCCGTTGCGGCCGTCGGCATTGTAGTCGCATCCGGCGTTGAAGCTCGCGCCGCAGAAGACGGTCAGCGGCGGCCCCGTCTGGAGGATCGTCACGGACCCGATCTGCCAGCCGTTGAAGAGCTTGCTGAAACCGCCCAGGAATTTCGGGCTCGGCAGCTCATAGACGAGACTGACGGCCAGTTTCTGCCGGACGTCGAAATCGGCCCGGCCCCGTTCCAATGCCAGGTTGAGCGGGTCGGTCACGTTCAAGCCCCGGCCGAAACTGCTGGCCGTGTCGATCGCCTTACCGACGGTGTATCCAGCCTGGAAATCCAACCCCGAGCTGAAACGCCGCTTGATGCTCGTCGTCACCCCGTGATAGGCGGAGTTGCCGTTGGCCTGGGCATATCCGATCACGCCGAAACTCGAGTTCAAACGATTCAGGTTGCCGTCCAGCAGGTCGCCGTTGAAACGGTTCACGTCGTACTCCTGGTAGAGTTTGCGACCGACCGAACCGATGTAGGCGGTCTCGACCACGTAGTTCCGGCCGATGGCGTACTGCAGGGCCAGCGACCAGTTGATCGAGTACTGGGTCCTCATGTTCGGATCCGCGTTCGAGAGTTCCGAGGGCACGCCGATCAACCCGCCCTTCGAATCCAAACCGATCCGCAGGTCGGGAATGGTCGGGAATTGCCAGGGGCTCTCGGTGGTCCGGCTCAGACCGTAGACGGGTTTCGCCGCCGTGTTTCGGTTAACCGTGACCAACCCGAAGACCGGAGCGAAGGTCTGGGCATCGTGGAAGAACTGCCCGGCGAAACGATCGTAGAAGACTCCGACTCCCGCGCGAACCGACATCTTGCCCTTGCCCGACGGATCCCAGGCGACGCCCAGCCGCGGCGCAAAGTTGTTGAAATCGGTGCCGTTGAGCGGCGGTTTCTGGACGCTCTTGGCGTTGGCGATCCGCTCCTGGAAGGTATTGCCGCCCTGAAAGACCATGCCGGTGAAGAAGTTGTCATAGTCTTTCGGCTGGAAGAAGGTCTCCCACCGCAACCCGACCGTGAGGGTCAGGTTCGGCCGCACCTTCCAGTCGTCGTTGACGAAGAGCGCCAGGCTCGGGAAGTAGGGGCGGAAATCGACCCCCTTGCTCTCGCCGGTCTGCGGGTTGAACCCGATGTTGCTCTCCTGGGCCGGATCGTCCAGGGCGAAATCGTAGATCGAGTCGAAACTGAACTGCGGACGGGTGAAGACGTTGGCGAACTTCGCGCCGCCCTTCCAGGCATCATCCTTCGCGTAGCGGACGCCGAACTTGAAGCTATGATTGCCCCGGTTGTAGGTCATCATATCGCGCCACTCGAAGTTGTTCTGGATGAAGGTCGCATCGGAGAAGCCCGTCCCGTAAGAGGCGATGTTCGGAACATTGAGCAGCGGAATCTCTCCGTGCGCGAGCGGCGCCTCACCGTAGGCCCGGGTCGCACCCACCGCCATCTCGTTGAGCAGGCTCGGACTGAAGATGTGGGTGTGACTGATGTTTCCGTAGTTCGTGTACTGGGGCTGAATGGTCGTGAAGTCCGGGTAGACCGAGGGCGCGCCGAAGGTCACGAGCTGATTGGTCGTGCGGTAGACGTTCCCGTAGATGCGGTCGTTGCCCTTGTTGAACTGGTGATCGATGCGCGTGTTCCATTGCACCCCGTTCCGGGGCAGCGTCTGCTGGAAAGTCCCCTGTTTGGTGATCGGGAAGTTGCAGGGCAACGGACCGATCGGCGTCGTGATCAAGCGGTTCGGATCGCCCGCCGCGCAATCGATCCGCTGGGCTTCCGGAAAGGCCTGGCCGGCCGTGATCACCGGCGTACTACCGGTCAACTGGTCCTTGAAGGTCGACATGACGAAGGTCGAGATGTTGTTGGGAAACCGCTGTTTCATGAGATCGATGAAATCCTGAGTCACGGTGTTCCCCGTGAAGCCGGTCCCGACCCCGGACCGGAGAATATCCATCGAAGCGAAGAAGTGCGTCTTGTTCTTGACGATCGGACCGCCCAGCGTCCAGTTGGCCTCGTTGCGCCGAAAGACCGGAACCTCGCTCTGGGTGAAGGTGCGGGCCTGCAGCTTATTGTTGGTATGGAACCAGCCGATGGTCCCGTGAAAATCGTTGGTCCCCGACTTGGTGACCACGTTGACCAGCACCGAACTGTTGCGGCCGTTCTCGGCCGAATAGTTGTTGACCGAAACGCGCAGCTCCTGCACCGTGTCGGCGTTCGGATTGACGTTGGTCACGCCGCCGCGCGGGGTCCCGCCGACGTTGGCCGAATCGATCAGAAAGCCGTTCGATTCCGACCGCTGCCCGTTGCCGTTGAGGTTCACCCCGTACTCGGCCGAGAAGATATCGCCGGTCGCCTGGGCATAGGCCTGTCCGCCGCCCGACGGGAGTCCCGTGACTCCGGGCGTCAGCACGACCAGGGTATAGAAGTTTCTGCCCACCAGCGGCAGGTTCGCGACCTTCTTCTGATCGATGAATCCGGAGACCGACGCCTGGGAGCCCTCGATCTGGGGAGGTTCGCCGGTCACGGTCACGGTCTCCGCCGCCACCCCGACCTGCAGCACGATGTTCAACGTCCGGATCTGGGCGACCTCCAGCACGATGTTCTGGACATTGTTCTTGAATGTGGCGGCGCTCACCGAGAGGGTGAACGACGCCGCCGGAAGAGATGAGATTCGAAAATATCCGGCCTCGGAGGTCTCGACCTCACGCTCGCTGCCGGTACTGACATTCTTCACCGTTACCTTGGCCTTGGGCACCACCGCCCCGTTCGGGTCCGTGACGGTCCCCTCGATGGCACTGGTAAATTGTGCCCAGCCCACGGAACCGGTAAAGACCAGCAGCAGGGCGAGACTGGCGGCGCGCTTAAGTACTTTTGGCATGATTCTGCTCATAGGTCTTCCTTCCTTTATTGCAGTCGCTGGCGCAACTCTGTTGAGCCCACTTATGGAGATGTTTATTGTCGATAGGATCTGGATTGAAGCCCCGATGGACGCTTCAAGATGGGGTCTTTACGCCAACGCGGAGTAGACCACGAGTGACCGAAAACCGTCTTGTACTTGCTTAAGGTGTTTTGAATTCGATTAAGCTCAAACGAAGGGCGAAAAAAACCGCGAAATACGCGAAATACGCGGAGATCTCCGATCTTTCGCGTATTTCGCGTATTTCGCGGTTAGGATTCCAAATTTTTGGCGCCTAATCTCGTTACTTGCGCGGCGCCGGAGCGGCGGCGGGGGTCATCGGCGAGCCCTTGCCCTCCTCGAGCACGAGCAGCCGGTTCGCCTTCAGGTTCTCGAAGAACTCTCGGCGGCCTCGCGGCCACAGCACCTCGATTCGATCGACCTGCGTGCTCTCGCCGATTCCGAAATGGAGCAGCAGATCGTTCTGGGAGATGTAACTACCTCCGCTGCGCACCTCGTCCATCTGCTTGAGTCCGCCGGCGACCAGGGTGACCCGGGCTCCGATGCCGCTGCGGTTGGACTCCCTGCCGACGGTCTTGATCAGGACCCAGTTCTTTCGTTCGCCGAAGTTCTTGAGGAGGCTCGGAGCATCGTTCATATTATTGACGACGATCTCCAGGCTGCCGTCATGGTCCAGGTCTCCGACGGCCGCTCCCCGGGAAGACCGGCGCTCCGACACGCCCGATCCGGCGCGCGACGAAAGATCCAGGAACGTGCCCCGGCGCTGATTCCAGAAGATCAACCGCTCCTGTTTGTACGGGCTGTTGGCCTGGGTGGCCTCCACTTCCGGGTAGACATGTCCATTGACCATGAAGATGTCCTTCCAGCCATCCTGATCGAAGTCGAAGAAACCGGTTCCCCACCCCAGAAACCGCGTGTTGACGCCCAACTGCGCGGTATAGGTCACATCCATGAAGCTCCCGTCTCCCTGGTTGCGATAGAGGGTCGGAACGTCATCGGCGAAGTTGGTCTTGACCAGGTCGAAGAAACCGTCGTGATCATAGTCGGCGACCGAGATTCCCATGCCGGCCTGTTCCTGCCCGTCCTCGTTGACGGCGCTGCCTGAGACGAGGCCGATATCGGTGAAGGTGCCGTCGCCCTCG
>DATEFT010000475.1:0-2617 GCA_035280505.1 Blastocatellia bacterium
ACGAGTCGTGCAGGGTGGTCAGCACCGAATAGGGCGGGCGTCTGGCCGGTCTGGGGAACTCCGCGGTGGTCACCGGATGGACCGGCGTCCGGATGTCGAGCAGTTGATAGAGGCGGCGCGTCAGCTCGAACCAGGTGGTGCCGCCGCTTCCGGCCAGGTGATAGACTCCGTAGGCTCCGGTCTCGATGAGGTGGGCCAGCGCCGCGGCCAGATGCGGCGCGTAGGTCGGGGAGCCCTGCTGATCGTTGACCACCCGGACCTCGTCCCGCGCGGAGAGCGCGATCATGGTCTTGGGGAAATTTCTGCCGGCCTCCGGTTCCGTATGGTAGAGCCAGGAGGTCCGAACGATGTAATGGCGCGCATTGAGCGAGGCCACCGCCTGTTCGCCCGCCAGTTTGCTGCGGCCGTAGATCGAGAGCGGGCGCGGTTCATCGAACTCGTGGTACGGTCGCCCGTCCAGGCCGTCGAAGACGTAATCGGTCGAGACCTGGACCAGCGGGAGATTCGAATCGGCCGTCGCCAGCGCCAGGTTCCGGGGGCCCAGGGCGTTGAGCCGATAAGCGCCCTCCTGATCGTCCTCGGCGCCATCGACATTCGTGTAGGCCGCCGCGTTGATCACCAGGTCCGGGCGATGATGACCGACGGCGGCGCGGACCTCGGAGAGTTTCGTGATATCGAGCCGTGAATGCGTGAGCGGGACCAGTTCGTGACCGACGAGGGCCGCCGACAAGGCGGTTCCCAGTTGCCCACCCGCTCCGGTAATCAAAACTTTCATAAGCTAGTTGAAGTTTTTATTCGAAACCGCGAAAGACGCGGAAGACGCTAAAGCGATACTCAAGCTCTCTCCTCTTCAAACCATGGCAGGACATCCATGAGCTCCCGCAACGGCTTGGCCGCCAGATCCTTCTTCGACAGGATCGCCATGGAGACGATCTCGGAGGGCCAGGCGATCTCCAGATCGGGATCGTTCCATTTGATGCTGATCTCGCTCGCCGGATCATAGTAGTCGGTGCATTTATACTCGACCTCGGCGATCTCGCTGGTCACGCAGAACCCATGCGCGAATCCGGGAGGGACATAGACCTGCCGGAAGTTCTCCGCCGAGAGCCAGACTCCCACCCAATGCCCGAAGTTCGGCGAGCCGCGCCGGATATCGAGCGCCACATCGTAGATTTCGCCCTTGATCACGCGAATCAGCTTGCCTTGCGGGCGCAGCAGTTGCGCGTGCAGGCCGCGCACCGCTCCGAAGACCGATCGCGAGTGATTGTCCTGTTTGAACGTCACGTCGATGCCGCCTTCCGGGTATTTCCCCGCATGATAAGACTCTAAAAAGAACCCTCGCTCATCGACGAAGACCTGCGGTTCGATAATGACCACTCCCGTCAGATCGGTCGGAATAAACTTCAGCGTCATGAGCCCTCCTGTTCCAACATCCGGAGCAGATACTGTCCGTATTGATTCTTCCTCATCGGGGCGGCGATCCCGAGGACGTCGCCGGCCGTGATATATCCCATCTTGTAGGCGATCTCTTCGAGACAGGAGACCATCAGCCCCTGCCGCTCCTGAAGCGCTTGAATCAGGCTGGAGGCCTGTTGCAGCGACTCGTGGGTGCCGGTATCGAGCCAGGCGATGCCGCGACCGAGTTTGACGACCTGCAACGCCCCCCATTCCAGATAGGCCCGGTTGACGTCCGTAATCTCCAGCTCTCCGCGAGCCGACGGTTTAAGCTCCCGCGCCAGATCCAAGACCCGGTTATCGTAGAAATAGAGTCCGGTCACCGCCCAGGTCGAGCGCGGCCGCTGCGGTTTCTCTTCCAGCGAGACCGCGCGGCCGTCCGCGTCGAACTCGACCACGCCGTATTGATGCGGGTCCCGAACCTGATAGGCGAAGACCGTCGCCCCCTCCTGGCGTTCCGCCGCCTGCCGCAGATGGAGCGGCAAGCCATGCCCGTAAAAGATGTTGTCGCCCAGCACCAGGGCCACCTGATCCTGACCGACGAACTCGCGCCCGATGATGAAGGCCTGGGCCAGTCCGCCCGGCTCCGGCTGGACCGCATAATCCAGCCGCAATCCGTACTGGGAGCCGTTATTGAGCAGGCGCTGAAACTGCGCCTGGTCCTGGGGCGTCGTGATGATCAGGATCTCCCGGATTCCCGCCAGCATCAAAATCGAGAGCGGGTAGTAGATCATCGGTTTATCGTAGATCGGCAACAACTGTTTGCTGACCGCCATGGTGATCGGATAGAGCCGCGTGCCGGACCCGCCGGCGAGGATAATTCCTTTCATGATGCCCCCGGAAAGTAGATTTTATTTAGGATCTGAAATCTGAAATCTTAGCGCTCATCCCCCGAGACCCAGTCGCTCGCGCGGGTCCTGGCCGGCCAGCAGTCTTCGACACCAGGCGCGGTTATCGAAATACCAGCGGACGGTCCTGGCCAGGCCGGTCTCAAAATCGTAACGCGGGCTCCAGCCCAGTTCGGCGCGGATCTTCCGGGCATCGATCGCGTAGCGGCGGTCGTGACCGGGACGGTCGGGAACGAAGGTCTTCAATTCAAGATAGGTCTTCCGGCCCTGGGCGGCGAGCATCTGATTGCCGGCGGCGGGAAAGACCTTCTCGA
>DATEFT010000476.1:0-13132 GCA_035280505.1 Blastocatellia bacterium
TCGAAACTCCTGCCGAAATATACCGAGGCCTACTTGAATTCCGCCCAGGCCTATCCGGCGGCGGCCGGTCTGGCCCTGGGGCTGATCCTCTCCTATCTGCACACCGAGCCGGTCCTGGAATTGCCGCCGCTCTATGTGGCGCGCCGCGCGGCGGCTGCCGATAAGAAGGGCGACAAGAAGTCCGCTGATTCGAAGAAGACTGTCGCTCCGGTGGAACTGCCGAACCGGCTTCGCCAGTTCGTGATTATGCCGGATCTGCTCAATTCGACCGGGGCCGCCAATCTGCGGGTCGTGCGGGATACCTATTTTCTCCTGCTCGGTCCGACCTCTGAAGCCAATGTCGAGGCGATCCGGAGAGGTTTTTTGACCTTCGTCCTCGATCCGCTGACCGAACGCCAGGTGAAAGAGGTGGCGGCCATGCGCGGCCCGCTGAAGAACCTGATGGAATCGCGCGGCGATCAACTGGATCCGGAATACGCGCGGCACAGCGCCTACTATCTGCTCACCGACTCGCTGGTGCGCGCGACCGACGCCCGGATGGATGTCCTGGGGCTGGCCACCCGCCGCGCCTGGTCCGAGGATGAGGCTATCTATCAGCTCAGTCAGGCCTATGAACGCGGCGCGGTTCTGGTCTATCACTTCTACGACCAGATGAAGGCCTATGATGCGGTCGGCGTCAATATCCGCGACTACTACGCCTCGCTGCTCCAGAATATCGATTTCGGGCAGGAGGCGAAGCGGTTGGACGTCTACGCGCAACGATTGGCGCGTTACAAGCAACTGCGGACCGAAGCCGCGCTGGCCCCCGTGCCGGCCGTGACCATCTCCAATGCCGATGAGAAGGTCATCGCCCGAATCGTCGAGGCCGATCAGATGATCAAGGCGCGCCGCTATGCCGATGCGAAGATCGTGCTGGAGGTCGTCCTGAAGGAGCGGCCCGATAATGCCCGGGCGTTCTTCGGTCTGGGCGAAGTCTCGAGCAAACAGGCGAGCACCATGGGAGAGGGCGATCCGGTGGAAGAGACCCTGTATGCCGCGGTCGAGTACTACCGGCTGGCCGCCAAGAACTCATCGCCCGAGACCGAGAAATGGTTGGCCCAACGCAGCTATGTCGCGGCGGCCAAGATTCTCGACTTCATCGCCGAGAACAATCCGGAGATCGCGGAACGGCTGGCCGCCGATGCGACTGCGGCCTATGAGCTGGCGGTCAAACTCGGTAAAGTCGAAGGCGGAGCCTACGACGAGGCGGAGAAGGCGCTCAGCCAGCGGCAGGAGAAATCAAAGCAGTAGAACTTCAAACCACGAAACCCGCGAAAGACACGAGATCATCAATCTTTCGTGTCTTTCGCGGGTTTCGCGCTTTCTAAATCGATTTTACCGACCGGACCCTTAGGGCTCCATCGAGAACTTCTCGGACTGATGGATCTGCGGATAGACATCCTGCGGAGTCGGGCAGGAGAGCGGATTCGCCTGTTCCGGGGCCGGATCATTCTCCGAAGAGGCGTCACTCTTATCGCCGTCCAATTCCACCATCGACGAGATCGACTTGGTGATCTTCAACAGATCCTGCTTCGACCGTTTCCTGGCTTTGTCGATGAGCGCGATCAGCTTGCTCTCTTTGCTCTCGGCATCCGCATCAATCGGATTGCATTCGGTCTTCTTCGGCGCGACCGGAACCTGATAGAGCCGCATCCACAGCCGCTCCATCTTGATCTGGCGCGGACGATCGAGATTCAAGGGCCAGCTCAGGTTGACCTTGACCAGCGGCAAGACCACCGGCCTTGAAAGATTGAGGGCTTTGGCCCCCGGCATCGCCGCAAAGTTCGATTCATCGGCCGGAGCCGGAGCCGGGGTGCTCACCGGAGTCGGTTCCGGAGCCGCCGCGGTCCGTGGAATCTCGATAAAGACCCTCGCGAACTTGATCTCCTTGATCTCCTTGGTCGGAACGCTGATCAGGCTGCCGTTGTCACCCTCAGCCGCGTCAGCCGCGGGATTCGGCCGAATATACATATACTCGGGATCGCCGACGACCTGTGGGCGCGGGACCTGCACTTTGACGGCCGGTTTGACCGCCGGTCTGGTCCACCGGGCCACCTGCTGGGCCTGGATCGAAGCCTTCTCGTCCGGAGTCTGTTCATGGTCGGCCAGAACTCTGGGTTCCGCCGCGCCTTTCGACCACTTCCGATGAACCGGTCGATCTTCGAGCAGGCTATGGCCCAGAGTCGTCACCAGTTGATTGGCCTGATTGAGGCTGGAGCGCGTTGAATCCGGCAAGAAATAGACGAAGGACTTGGTCGCCGACATCAGATGATAACTGACATTCCTGACTGAGAAGGGCTTGATGATGTGCGCCGTGACGATCAACGTGATGACGAGAAATATTCGCGCAACAGCCTGGCTATTCATGGAGAACTCCGTCGATTTAACTAACAACTTTCCTAAAAATCTTGGGCAAGAACCGGCTCTTATTGAATGGCCAATCAGGTAATGAGGGAGACCTTATCCCTTGCCCCCCTTCCAGCTTCGTCTTTAACTGATTAGCTCTGGTTCGCTCTGGTTAGTGATTGAACGGACTACAAAGTTTCAGGGACATCCAATTTTTTCTGCCGAGTCCGACAGCTTGCAACTATGCAGCGCCAAAGTCAAGTATTATTAATCGACTATAACGTCTGGGAAAAGTATTTTCAATCCGACAGCAGAATAAACCGGCGACTTGATCGGGATCAGGCGCCTATTGAACGCAAAATCTGAAGAAATCTTGCAAGGGGGTCTGAGATTCGTTCAACAAACATGAATACGCCCGAGCCCCGAGATGGGGTGCAAAATTTTTCGGATCCTAATTTCTCGCGGAGGCTGGATTGGCCGGGGCTAATTGGCCCGGGTTTAATTCGGTAAATAGTGGTCGGTCTGATCCCTCAGCTCCATGGACAATTTCCCCTCGGCCACCGCCAGGTCCAGGTGGGCGATCGCCTCGGAGATCGCCAAAAATCGGTTGATGGTGTCGGTCTTGGGGAACATCAGGTTCGACATCTCCCAGGAGGTGAGGCCGGATTTGGGGACCAGGCTGATGACTTTGGCCTGGCGCTCCTGGATGTGACGGACCGACCGGTGGAAATGCTCCTCGTAATCGGTGACGTCGCCGCCATGAGAGGTTTTGAGCAGGGTTGGCGCGAGCGAGCGGATGCGGGCGAGGGAGACCAGGTATTCGCCGAGGGCGGGGAATCGTCGAGTCGGATCTATCGGGTCGGCGTTGAGCACCGGGTTGGGGGTGATGGACTTGAGAACCGTATCGCCGGTGAGCAGCAGGCGGTTGCTCTCGCGCAGGAGGCAGCAGCTTCCGGGGGTATGACCGGGGGTATGGATGACCTGCCACGAGCCGCTGGCAAAGACGAATTCGTGCTGATCGGTGAAGGTTTCGATCTCGTCGACCGGATCGGCGTAGCTTTGAACCAGTTGGTAGAGGGCGGTCAGCTTCTCCATCACCTCCGGCGGCACTCCCGCGCGTTGAATCAGGCTCCGATCGACCCGGATTCTCCGCTCGGGCGAGAGGTTCTGAGCCTCCCACTCGTGCACGTAGACGTGCGCCCCGGATTCGCGCTGCAGCACCCCGGCCAATCCACAATGGTCTTCGTGGGTATGGGTCAGGATAATGCGGCGCAGATCGGTGGAGACGTAACCTCGCTGGCGCAACTGTTCGCGCAGCGCGGCGATCGCCTCGCCCGTCTTCGGCCCGGTATCGATCAGGGTCAGCGGATCGTCGACGATCAGATAGATATTGATGGGGCCGACCGGAAAGGGCGTGGGAATGACCAGAGTCTCGATCTGCATAGTACGGTCTTGATTTGAACCGCGAAAGATGCTGATTCCGCATCTTTCGCGGCCTCAAATCCTCGGTTCGATCGATCAGAAGATGTAGCCGCCGGCGGCGATGATCTGATCCGCCAGGCGCTCGCGCAGAGCGGAGGTGTTGATCGGATCCTGCTTGGTGAACCGGCGAAGAGCGGCGAGCAGCGTGCGAAGTTCATCGCCCTCCGAGATCGCCGCCAGGGCCGACCTCGCCGCGATCTCGATGCGATTGATCGCGTCGTGGGTGTAGAGCCTCGTCGCATCGATCGCCGCGGCGTGTTTCTCTTGACCGTCGCGCGCCGCCAGCTTGGCGGTGCGGGCGATCGCGCTGTCGAGCAGAAAAGCGTTGATGATGACGTCCGCCGTCCAGCAGAGGATCATCTGTTGTTCGGTCAACCCCTCCCGGAACTTCTGGGCGGCCGCGCCGATCAGCATGAGCGCGACCTTCTTCGCGTTGGCGGCGAGTTTGCGTTCCGCCGCCAGCGGCGAATCGTCCTCATCCACGTCGAAGGACGGGCCGGCCAGCAGCTCTTCCTGCAGTTTGAGGGCGGCGGCGAAGAGCGGCAGACCGCCTTTCATCGCCCGTTTGAGCAGTTGCCCGGGGATCAACAGCCGGTTGATCTCGTTGGTGCCCTCGTAGATGCGGTTGACGCGGCAATCGCGATAGACGCCCTCCGCCGGATAGTCTTCGGTGAAGCCGTTGCCGCCGTGAATCTGCACGTTCTCGTCGGCGCAGTAGAAGAGAGTTTCGGTCCCGGCGACCTTGATGATCGAGCATTCGATGGCGTACTCCTCGATGGCCTTCATCAATTCTTTCGGGTCCTTCTTGTCGATCGTCTCTTCCTTGGCCTCGATCATTCCGGCGGTGCGGTAGATGGCCGATTCATTGGCGTAGATTTGAGCGGCCATCTCGGCCAGTTTGTATTTGATCGCTCCGAAACTGGCGATGGGACGGCCGAATTGATGGCGTTCGGCGGCGTATCTGGCCGATTGGGCCAGGACCCGCTTGGACCCGCCGATCGAACCGGCGCCCATCTTGATGCGTCCGAAGTTGAGCACGTTGAACGCGATCAGATGTCCCTTGCCGATCTCGCCCAGCAGGCGGTCCTTGGGAATCTTGGCGTCCTGCATGAGGATCGGGGTGGTCGAAGACCCGCGCTGCCCGAGCTTGTGCTCCTCGTTGCCGGGAGAGATCCCGGGATCTTTCCGTTCGACGATAAACCCGGTGAAGTGTTCGCCGTCGACCTTGGCGAAGATGATGTAGAGATCGGCGAAACCGCCGTTCGTGATCCACATCTTCTCGCCGTTCAGAATCCAGTGTTTTCCATCCGGGCTCAGCCGGGCGGTCGATTTGGCGGCCAGCGCGTCCGAGCCCGAGCCCGATTCGCTGAGGCAGTAGGCGCTGATCCATTCGGCCGAACCGATCTTGGGCAGGTATTTCTGCTTCTGCTCGGGGGTGCCGAACAGGATGATCGGCAAGAGGCCGATGCTGCTGGTCGCGCCGAACCCGGTCGCAAAAGAGGCCTGGCCGGAGAGCGATTCGGCGATCAGCATGTTCGAGACGTGGTCGAGTTCCAGTCCCCCGTACTCCTCCGGAATGCTGGCGTTGATCAGTCCGAGTTCGGCCCCCTTTCTGATGAGGCTGCGATGGAGTTCGTAATCTTTGCTTTCGAGCGCCTCATCCTGGGGCAGGACCTCTTTCTCGACGAACTCCTGCGTCGTCTGGGCGATCATCTTCTGTTCATCGGTGAAATCTTCCGGTGAAAAGACCTGAACGGGAAGCGTTTCAGCGAGCAGGAACCCGCCGCCCTTTGTTACTTCTTTTTCGAGTGCTGCAGCCATGTGTGGTTCATCCTTTCGTTACAGGTTTGCTATTTCGTTAAATTTTCGAAGATTCCCGCCGCCCCCATGCCGCCGCCGACACACATCGTCACCATTCCGTATCGGGATCGGCGACGTTGCATCTCGTGCAGCAGCGTGGCGGTCAGTTTAGCTCCGGTGCAGCCGAGCGGGTGGCCCAGGGCGATCGCTCCGCCGTTGACGTTCAATCGTTCCAGATCGAGGTTCAGTTCTTTGATGACCGAGAGCGCCTGGACCGCGAAGGCCTCGTTGAGTTCGATCAGGTCGATCTCTTCCAGTTTGAGGCCGGCCAGTTTCAAGACCTTGGGAATCGCCGCGACGGGGCCGATCCCCATCTCTTCGGGGGCGACCCCGGCCGTGGCAAAGGCCACGAATCGGGCCAGCGGTTTCAGCCCCAGGCGGTCGGCCTCCGCGCGCGACATAATCAGGGCCGCCGCGCTGCCGTCGGAAGTCTGCGACGAGTTGCCGGCGGTCACGCTGCCTTTGACGTGGAAGGCCGGTTTCAGCTTGGCCAGCCCCTCGATCGAGGTGTCGCGGCGCACGCCCTCGTCCGTGTCGTGCAGGACCTCTTTCGTGCGAATCCGGCTCCGCCCCTTGTCGTCGGTCTCCAGCTCGCGGGTCACGACCGTGACCGGAACGATCTCGGCGCGGAACTTCCCGCCTTCGATCGCCGCCGCGGCGTTGCGGTGGGAGCGGACCGAGAACTCATCGGACTGCTCGCGCGAGATTCCGTATTTGCGCGCCAGATTCTCCGCCGTCAGCCCCATATTCAAATAGGTGTCGGGATAGCTCTCCACGAGCGTGGGGTTCGGCGAGAGGTTGTGTCCGCCCATCGGCAGCATCGACATCGATTCGGCGCCTCCGCCGATCGCCACGTCCGAAAAGCCGCACATGATGTGTTCGGCCGCCTGCGCGATGGCCTGCAGGCCCGAAGAACAGAAACGGTTGATGGTGAGCGCGGACGACGAATTGGGGAGTCCCGCCAGCAGGGCGGCCTGCCGCGCCATGTTCATGCCCTGTTGCGCCTCGGGCGTCGCGCAGCCGATGACCACGTCCTCGACCGCCTCCGGTTTGACCTCCGGCGTTCGGGCCAACAGCTCTTTGATCACGATGGCGGCCAGGTCGTCCGGCCGCATATCTTTGAGGGTGCCGCGAGGCGCCTTGCCGACGGCCGTCCGTAGCGCATTGACGATTACTGCTTCACGCATAAGATGTCTCCTCTATTTCTTCAACCGCGAAATTTACGTCTTTCGCGTGTTTCGCGGTTTGAATCCCAACTCTCAAGAACTCAATTTCCAACGTCTTTAGTTCCTCAAGGGCTTGCCGGTCTTGAGCATATGGGCGATCCGTTCCTGCGTGGCCTTGGTGCCGCACAGGCTGACGAAGGCCTCGCGTTCGAGATCGAGCAGGTAGCTTTCGGAGACGCGGGTCGGCCGCGTCAGGTTGCCGCCGCTCATGACGGTCGCGATCTTGGTTCCGATCAGGACCTCGTGATCCGAGATATAACCGCCGCGCTTCATCATGTGCAGCCCCAGTTTGAACTTGGTCAAAGCGGCTTCGCCGAGCACCAGCACGTCCGTCCGGGGTTGCGGCGGAATGTATCCCTGGCGCACCAGGGTCAGGACGGTCTGCTTGGCCTCCTCGACGACCCGCCGCTGGTTGGCGATCTGCCGATCCTGTTTACGCATCAGGCCCCAGTGTTTGGCCTCGGTCGCGCTGGTCGCGACTTTGCCCATGGCGGTCATCTCGAAGTTTCGTTTGAGCACCTCGAACTGATCGAGGGTCGGCAGGTCTTCGACCGCTTCGGCGGCGCGCACGGCCATCTCCTTCGTTCCGCCGCCGCCCGGAAGCAGTCCGACTCCGACCTCCACCAGCCCGATATAGGTCTCGGCCGCGGCGACCGCGCGGTCGGCGTGGAGCACCATTTCGCAGCCGCCGCCGAGCGTCAGGTGATGCGGCGCGACGACCACCGGTTTGGGCGAGTAGCGCAGGCTCATGGTCGTGTTCTGGAACTGGCGCACCGCCAATGCCAGTTCGTCCCATTCGCCCTCCTGAGCGGCGAGCAGGATCATCATGATGTTGGCTCCGGCCGAAAAATTCTCGCCCTGGTTGCCGATCACCAATCCGGCGAAGTTCTTCTCGACCTCCTTCAGCGCATACTGGATCATGCCGATCTGATCCTGGCCGAGCGCATTCATTTTGGAGTGGAACTCGACGATCGCCACTCCGTCGCCCAGGTCGATCAGGCTGGCCCCGGAGTTCTTTTTGATGACCTGGTTCCGGTCCTTCAGCGACTTGAGGATGGTGATCCCCGCCGGCTGCCGCACCGGCCGATAGATCCCGGTCGCGAAGTCGAAGTAGTGGCGGACCGAGTCCTCGGTCCGGTAGAAGCTCTTGGCGCCGCCGGCCAGCATCTTCTCGACGTTGGCCGGAATCCGGCGGCCCTCCTCTTTCAGGCGGGCCACCGAGGTTTCGACGCCGATCGCATCCCAGGTCTCGAAGACGCCGAGTTCGTGCGCGAATCCCCACTTCATGGCGTTGTCCACTTCGACGATGTCGTCGGCGATCTCCGGGATCCGGTTGGCCGCATAGATCAGCGATTCGGAGACCGTGCGCCAGAGAAATTCGCCCGCGCGGTCTTTGGCATAGACCAGAGTCCGGAGACGCTCCTCGAGCTGTTCGATCTGTTTGGCGGCGTCCAGCGAGGCGAACTTCGGTTTCTGCCGCTCACGGTATTCGAAGGTGTTGAGATCCAGCGTCTGGATCACGTCGCCGCTCTTTTTGAAGAAACCGCCGCGCGTCTTATCGCCGAGCAGCTTCTTCTCGATCATCTGCTGCATGAACTGGGGCACGCGGAACGACTCGCGCTTCTCGTCGTTCGGGATCGCCTCGTAGAGGTTCTTCGCGACGTGCACGAAAGTGTCCAGGCCGACCAGATCCAGGGTCCGGAAGGAGGCGCTCTTGGCATGCCCGATCACGGTGCCGGTGATCGCGTCGATCTCTTCGGTCGTGTAGCCGCCCTCGAGCATGACGTTGAGCGAGTCGAGCATCGAGAAGGTGCCGATTCGATTGGCGATGAAGTTCGGCGTGTCTTTGGCGCGGACGATGCCTTTGCCCAGGACCTGATCGCAAAAATCGGCGATGGCCTCGCTGACCCGGACGTCGGTCTCGGGCGTCGTGATCAGCTCCAGCAGATAGAGATACCGCGGCGGGTTGAAGAAGTGCGTCCCCAGAAAACGTTGGCGAAAGTTGACGCTTCGTCCTTCAGCCAGGGCCGCAATGGGAATTCCCGAAGTATTGGAACTGATGATGGCCGTGGGATGAAGATGTCGTTCGACCCGTTCGAAGAGCGAGCGTTTGATCTGAAGATTCTCGATGATCGCCTCGATCACCCAATCACAGTCTTTGAGTTTCGGTAGATCGTCATCGAAGTTGCCGGGCGTCACCAGGTTCGCCGCTTCGGGCGAATAGAAGGCCGCCGGCTTGGCTTTCTTCGCGGCGTCCAACCCGGCCTGCGCGATGCGATTCCGCACCTGACGCGACTCCAGCGTCAATCCCCGGGCCTGCTCTTCGGGGGTCAGCTCTCTGGGCACGATATCCAGCAAGAGGCAGGGGATTCCGGCGTTGGCCAAATGCGCGGCGATCTGTGCGCCCATGACCCCGGCGCCCAGGACCGCGGCTTTCTTGATCTGCATAGTCGATATACTCCTCGGAAGACGGTTTTCATTTTTCAGTTTTCAGCGGGTGATCTTGATCGAGATTGAAAACTGAGATCAGTAATTGGTTAAGATCGATTCGGGTTTAAAATCCATTTTCAACAATCGTTCGCGCGTCTGCTCCATCATCTCTTTCGATCCGCAGACCAGGGCGACCGGTTGGCGCAAACTGGGGATCATCCGATCGAGCTGGCCCTGGACATAGCCGGTCGGGCCGCTCCAGTCATCGGCGGCGGGCTGGCTGATGACCCGATGCAGTTCGATCCCATGGCCGTTCCATTCCGTCGCCATCTCCTGAACGAAGCAGAAATCCCCGGCCGTCCGCGCGCCGTAGAGCACCACCAACCGCCCGTATTCGTGGCGAGCCGGGAAGATGTGGCGCAGGGCCGAGCGCAGCGGCGCGAGCCCGGTGCCCATGGCGATGAAGATCAGGTCCTGTCTCCGGTGTTCGTCGATCGGAAAACCCTTTCCGACGATATCTTTCAGAATCACCGGGCGCGCTCGATTCGGGTCGAAGAGCGCTCCGGCCGTATTCGCGGCCTGGCCGCGTTTGATCAGAAATTCGAATTCACGGTCCGCCGGGGCCGAGGCGAACGCGAGATAACTGGGTCGCGAATCTTCCGTTTCCATGATGGCCACCTGCCCCGCGATGAAGTCGGGGCGCCGGCCGTTCTGCGGAACCATATGGAAACTCCAAACATCGGGAGTATGCTTCTGGATCCGGGTAATCTGTAAAGTCAATGGAAACATCGTTCGCCAGGACTCCTGTCGGTTAGCGGACCATTACTGGGCGGCCGGAGTGAACCCCTCTTTCTCCGCGTAGAGCTGATCGATCAGCTTTTGGTGCTTCTCGACGACCACCCGGCGTTTGACCTTCAAGGTCGGCGTCAACTCGCCGCCCTCGATCGTCAGCTCATGCTCGAGGAGGATGACGGCCTTGATCTGTTCGTGGTGCGACAGATCCGGCGTGCAGCGCTGTACCTCGCTCTCGATCAGGCCGATGATCTTCGGGTCTTTGATCAGATCCGCCGGAGACCCGTAGGCGATCCCGTGTTGATCGGCGTAGGCGCGCAGCGCCTCCATCTGCGGCACGATCAGCGCCGACGGAAACTTGCGTTGATCTCCGACCACGACGACCTGGCTGACATAGCGGCTCAGCTTGATCGCGTTCTCGATCGGCTGCGGAGCGATGTATTTGCCGCCGCTCGTCTTGAGCAGATCCTTCTTGCGGTCGGTGATGAAGAGGAAGCCGTCCGCATCGAGGTGTCCGATATCGCCGGTATGCAGCCAGATGCGGCCCTCGCCGTCGATCTCCAGCGTGTTTTGCGTCTCTTCGTCGCGGTTGTAGTAACCGATCATGACGTTCGGGCCGGAGCAGAGAATTTCGCCGTCCTCCGCGATCTTGACCGTGACGCCGGGAATCGGCTTGCCGACCGAACCCACGCGGTTGGCCTGGGGCCGATTGGTGGAGATGATCGGCGAACTCTCGGTCATCCCGTAACCCTGGTAGATCGGCAGACCCGCGCCGTAAAAGATATAGGCCAGTTCCGGCGCCAGCGGCGCTCCGCCCGAGACCAGGGCGCGGACCCGTCCGCCCATGGCGGCGCGCCATTTCGAGAAGACCAGCCAATCGGCCAGGGTGTGTTTCAGATCCAGGTAGAGGTCCGGCTGCTCTTCGTTGGCCACGATCCGGCCCCAGGCGCCGGCCACCTGCATCGCCCATCGCGCGACGGCCGCCTGGAGGGCGCCGGCTCGCTCGGCCTTCTCCAGGGCCCGCGCATAGATCTTTTCGAAGAGCCGCGGGACGCTGGTCATAAAGTTGGGCCGCGCCTCCATCAGGTCCTTCGCGACCGAGTCGATGCCCTCGGCATAGTAGATGGAGACGCCCACGTAGAGATACATATAGATCGTCGTGCGCTCGAAGACGTGCGAGAAGGGGAGAAAGCTGAGCACGGTCTCATTCTCGGTCAAGCTCGCGGCCTGGGCGCTGGTGGTCGCATTGGAGGCCAGGTTGCGGTGCGAGAGCATGACGCCCTTCGGATCGCCGGTGGTGCCGGAGGTATAGATCAAGGTGGCGATGCTCTCCGGGCGGACGCTGGCGCGCAGCGTCTCATAGAGCCCCGGTTCGGTGTGATTGGCCGCTTTCCCCCAGTTGAGGAAATCTTCCATGCTCATGACCTTGCCGCTCGGTTTGTTGAGCGGGTCGAACGAGACGATCACGCGCAACCGCGAGCAGTTGATCAGCGCGTCGCGGACGCGGTCATATTGGGCCTGGTCCGAGATGAAGAGCACTTCGACCCCGGCATCGTTCAAAATGTAGGCTACTTGCTTGGGGGATTGGGTGGCATAGATCGGCACATCCGAGGCCCCGCAGTTGAGCACTCCCAGGTCCGCGATCGTCCATTCGACGCAATTCTCCGAGAGCAGTCCGACCCGGTCGCCGGCCCGCACCCCGAGCGCGTAGAGCCCCATCGTCACGGTCCGAACTTTCTCTTCGAGCTGGCGCGCCGAGATCGTGCGCCACGTGCCCTGCTCCTTGTAACTGAGCAACTGCTTCTTGTCTCTGGCCACGACATAGCGGAAGAGATCGACGATCGATTCGATCTGGGGAGTGTTACCCGAAATACCACTCATCTTTTCAGGCATGACTTTCGCTCACTCCATTGAAGAAAATATCGAGAACGGGTTCGACCATGGCCGTCAGGCTGTAGTTGTTGTGACTGAGCACCCAATTGGTCGCCATCTCGTCGAGCATGCCGAAGAGGACTTTGGTGCTGAACTTCGAATTGAGCTTCTGCCGAAAGACGCCGCTCTGTTGTCCCTCTTCGATAATTTGCCGGAGAATCTGCAGATATTCGGCCAGATAGGTCGTCGAAAACTGCTCCATGAATTTGGTCGAATGGCGCAACTCGATCTGAAAGACGATGGCGATATCCCGTTCCTGCTCCAGCAGCAGAAAGTGCAGATGGATGAACCGCGCCAGTTTCTCGCGCGGGTCCGAGACCTCGGCGATCTCCGCGCGCGCGCGCCGCAGAAACTCTTCCATCGCCCAGCCGAAGATCGAGGTCAGGAGATCATCTTTGTTCTTGAAGTAGAGATAGACCGTCCCATCCGCGACCCCCGCGCTGCGGGCGACATCCGTGACCTTGGCGTTGAAATAACCCGATTGCGCGAAGACCTTGGCCGCGGCCCGCAGAATGGCCTCATATTTCCCATTGCGGGACCTCTCCTCCGACACTTCAACATTCCGAACGGCCGTCTTATTCTTCATTTGCACGTTTGCCCTGGAGCTTACTCTTGAAGATGTGGAACTGAATGAACGTTCATTCAGTTCCACATCTTAACCGAGATCCGGAGGGTTAGCAAGTTTTCAGGCAACTAGAACGGGCAGGGGGAGGAGGCGAGGGATTTCGCCGTAGTTTATCGTATCTCAGATCAGAGGGTGGAGGCTGGTCGATGCTTGACAGCGGGTATATGATTTGAACGGTTCCCCCAAACATCTTCCTTCCGGTCTCGCCCTCGAAGCGGATTGTCAGTTTTGGTGATGAACTAGAAATTTAGGACTTATAAGACTCTTTTCAGATATGATCGGACAACAAAAGGGTAAATCGAGACGAATCGGCGTCGTGACCGGTGGAGGCGATTGTCCAGGTTTGAATGCGGTGATTCGTGCGGTCGTCACGGGCGCCATCAATCGTGGTTGGGAGATC
>DATEFT010000477.1:0-21119 GCA_035280505.1 Blastocatellia bacterium
TCCGAGTTCGGTCAGGGCCAATCGGTGGTGACCGCCGTCACCAAATCGGGGTCCAACGATCTCCACGGAACGGCCTATGAATTTCTCCGCAACGACAATCTGGATGCCCGCAAATTCTTCGACAAGCAGCGGCCCGAGTTCCGGCGCAATCAATTCGGCGCGACCGCCGGCGGTCCGCTGATCCCCGGCAAGGCCTTCTTCTTCGGCGCCTATGAAGGGCTGCGCGCGCTGCAGGGGCGGACGCTCCTGGGGACCGTGCCGAATCCGCAATTCCTGACCGGCGACTTCTCGTCGCTCGCGGCCCCGGTGTTGGATCCGCTGACGGGGGCGCAGTTCCCCGGAAACGTCATTCCCGCCGCCCGCATCTCGAACTTTGCCCAGAAGTACAACCAGTACTTCCCCGCGCCCAATAACGCCGCCCAGACCAACTTCCGCCGGGTGCCGAACTTCCTGGACTCTTTCAACTCCGTCACGGGTCGCTTCGATCAGACGCTCTCGCAGCGGCACACCGTCTTCGAGCGCTACGTCTGGTACGACGGCTCTCGGACTCAGCCGGGAACCTACGCCGACACCTACTATCCGCAGAGCGGCCAGAATCTCTCGGCGCAGAGCACGTTCACCTTGACGCCGCAGCTCGTCAACGAATTCAAACTGGGATACAACCGGGCCATCCACTATGTGCTGCCCATCAACCTGGGCCAGAACCCGGTCGCGGAGCTGGGCCTCAGAAATCTGGCGGGCAGCACGGATGCCATCGACCTCGGCGTGCCCGCGGTGACGATCGCGGGTTTCGACAATCCGGGCAACGGCACCATCACGCAGGGCGCGGTCGAGAACGTCTACAGCGTGGCCGACAACCTGAGCCGGGTCTTCGGAAGCCATACCCTCAAGCTGGGGGTGGAGTTGCAACACCGCCGCTTCTTCCAGATCACGGAGGTCAATCCTCGCGGCACCTTCAGCTTCAACGGCCAGTTCACCAAAAATGCGATCGCCGACTATCTGCTGGGGATTCCCAACCAGGCCCAGGGCGGAGCCGGCAGTTCCCGTTCCAACTATCGTTCCAACTATCTGGGCGTGTTCGTTCAGGAAGATTGGCGGGTCAATCAGAGGCTGACCCTCAATCTCGGGGTGCGCTACGAATATGCCGCGCCCTGGAAAGAACAGAGCGGGATGGAAGGATATTTCGATCCGGCGACCGGCCTCATCACCTATCACAAACTGCCGGCCAACATTCCGCCCGCGCTGAACGGCCTCTACAATTCGCGTGAGGGATTGGTCCCGGCGGGCATCGTCAGACCCGACCGGAACAACTTCGCTCCCCGCATCGGGATGGCCTGGCGCCCGATCGGAGACAAGACGGTCATTCGCGCGGGATTCGGCGTCTATTACGACAACGTCAACCTCAACGAGCTGCAGTTCACGCGGCTGGTGGCGCCGTTCTACGCCAACTTCACGCTGATCGACAGCGATCTCACCCCCAGTATCTTTATGGACAACCTGTTCCCGGGCCTGAATGAGATCACGCAGTTTCCGGCGCCCTTCTCGGTGGACCCGAACAACCGGACTCCGTATTCGCTGGAGTACAATCTCAACATTCAACGCCGGCTGGGCAAGAACTGGCTGCTGGAGGTCGGCTATTCCGGCAGCAACAGCCACAAACTCTGGAAGCGATATAATCAGAATCAGGCGGCCTTCATTCCGGGCAATTCGAACCCCATCGGGAACCGGCCCTATCCTCGATTCGATGCCGGGATCCTGACGTCGGCCAACGACGCGAACGGCAACTACAACGGCGCGTTCGTGAAGGTGGAGAAATCGTACTCCAACGGGCTCTTCCTACTCTCGAACTATACCTTCTCCAAAGCCATCGACAACAACTCGGGCGAGGTCGAGGCCAACGACACGCGCGACCGCACGAACAAGCGGCTCGATCGCGGGCGCTCGCGCTTCGATCAGCGCCACCGTTTCGTGTCGAGCACCGGGTACGAATTGCCGTTCGGAAAGGGCAAGCGATTCCTGGGCGGCGCTCGCGGCGTGGGCGGATTCCTGACCAGCGGCTGGACGGTCCAGGGGGTGCTCTCGCTGCTCTCGGGGCCGCCCTTCTCGGTGACCGCGGCCTCGAAGCACAACAGCGGCTCGTTCGTCCCTCAATACGCCAATCGCCTCGGCAACGGCCGGTTGGATAATCCGACGCCCACCCGCTGGTTCGACGTGACGGCCTTTGCCGAAACGGCTCTCGGGGCGCAGGGGAACGCCGCCCGCAACCTGCTGGACGGACCCAGTTTCAAGAATTTCGATTTCAGCGTGACCAAGAACAACCGCCTGACCGAGCGGGTCAACCTGCAATTTCGGGCCGAGTTCTTCAATCTCGCCAACCACCCGAACTTCGGGTTGCCCAACGGCAATATCAGCAGCGGCAGCCGGGGCCAGATCTCTTCCGCCGCGGACGGCCGCGACATCCAGCTCGGCGTCAAGCTGATCTGGTAAGCTATTTTTTTGGTCTCTAACCGCGGAAGACGCGAAAGACGCGAAGCTCAGCCGATTTAGCGCGTTTCGCGTCTTCCGCGGTTAAATAACCTGGGATCAAGATTTTCTCAACATCGACCCGTAACATCGAACCTCTCTTTAGAAGAGCATCTACGAAGGGGGTGATCCAATCGCATCTCATCAAATTCCACCCCGGAGCTACCAGAGTTTAATGGCATGCAGTCACGTATCGGTTATTCGGCCATCCCGCGGTTGATCGTCGCCTTCGGCGGGATCGTCTCGGTCGTGGTCGGATTGACAGTGATGTTGGGCTGGCACCTGCAGAACCTCACCTTAATTCAGGTCAGGCCGTCGCTGTCGCCCATGCAGTTCAATACCGCCCTCTGTTTTTTCCTCAACGGCGCGGGGCTGTTGTTCAAGGCTACCGGCCGCACGCGGCCGGCCTCGATGGCGGGAGCGGCGACTCTCATCGTCGGATTGCTGACGCTGGCCCAATCTGCGTTCGGCCTCAACCTGAGGTTGGACCAGATCTTCATGGAAGGATACGTCAGCCTGGACTACACCCATCCCGGGCGGATGTCGCCGATCGCGGCGGCCTGCTTCGTGCTGACCGGCCTCGCCCTCATCTCCGAACCGCTGGTCCCTTCGCGTGTTCGCAGCCTGAGTCTGGGCCTGCTCGGCTCGATCGTCTCGGCCTTGAGCTTCGTGGCCCTGATCGGCTACTTCCTGGAGACCACCCTGACCCTCGGATGGGTGCAGTTCACCCGGATGGCCATCCATACGGCCACGACCTTCATGGTGCTGGGAGTGGCGGTTCTCGCGCTCTCCTGGGAGGACGAGCGGCGGGAGCATCGCGGTCCTCGATGGCAACAGTTGATCCCGCTCGGGGTCGGCATCCTGACCGCCACGGTCTTTCTGTGGCAGGCCCTGCTGGCCCGCGAAGAGCAGCAGCTCCGGCAGGATGTGGCGACCGCCGCCGTGACCGCCGGCCTCAATATCGAGGCGCAACTGAAGCTGCATCTGCAGGCGCTGATCCGGATGGCGAGAAGATGGGAACTGGGCGGGCGTCCCAGTCAAGAGGCCTGGGAAGCGGATGCCACCCTCTGCATCAACGACTTCAAGGGCTATCACGCCATCGAGTGGGTCGATTCCGACCTCAAAATCCGCTGGGTGGTCCCGCTCCCTGGCAATGAATCGTTTCTGGGGATGGACCTCAGTTCCGACCCCCAACGCAAAGCGACGCTGGAATCGTCCCGCAATCGGCATGTCATGAGCGTCTCCCAGACCCTGGAGTTGAAGGGCGGCGGCCGGGGGATCGCCGCCAGAGTGCCGATCTTCTATCATGGTCAGTTCGAGGGGTTCATCCTGGGCGTGTTCCGGATCGACAAGGCCTTCGGATCGATCCTGGAATCGCTGGAGGCCCAGGGCTATGCCGTCGCCATCTATGACGCCGATCAGCAGGTCTTCAGCTACGGCGCGGATGGCGCGCAGCCGGGTCCGGCCATCTACGGGGAGACCGATCTGGATATTTCGGGCGCCAGGCTGCGGCTGCGATTGTGGCCGCACCCCAACCGGATCGCCGACGCCCACTCCTACCTGCCGATGGCCACGCTGGTGATCGGACTCTTCATGAACGGCCTCTTGATGATGAGTCTCTACCTGGCCCAGATGGCCCACTGGCGGACCGAGGAGTTACGGTACTCCCAGAACTTCCTGCACGGCATCGTCGAGAATGCCCCGCTGGCGATCTTTGCCATCAATTTCGCCGACGACCACAAATTTACCCTCTGGAACAAGAAAGCGGAGGAGCTCTTCAGCGTCCCGCGCGAACACGTCCTCGGCCAACGGGCGTACGATCTCATTCCCCCTCAATTCGTCGATCGATATCGGAGCATCGATGAACAGGTGATTCGGGAAGGCCGCATGATGGACATCGACGATGATCCGGCCGTCAGCCTGACCAAGGGCGACATCTTCCTGCGGACCCGCAAGATTCCGCTGCTCGACCGGGATGGCAAGGCCACCCAGTTGCTGGCCATCTGCGACGACGTGACCGAGCGGCGGTTGTCCGACCAACAACTGGTCCGGGCCAAGGTGGCCGCCGAGGTGGCCAACCTGGCCAAGAGCGAATTCCTCGCCAACATGTCGCACGAGATCCGCACCCCCATGAACGGCATCATCGGGATGACCGAATTGACGCTGGCCACCGAACTGACGTCCAAACAACGCCGATACCTGGACCGCGTCAAATCGTCGGCCGATTCGCTGCTCTCCCTGATCAACGACATCCTCGACTTCTCCAAGATCGAAGCCGGTAAACTCGACCTCGATCCGATCAATTTCAACCTGCGAGAGATGCTGGAAGACACCCTGTCGGTGATCGAACTGCGGGCCCAGCAGAAAGGCGTCGAGATCGGCCACCGGATCGATCCCGAGCTGCCGGAGCAACTGGTGGGCGATGCCATGCGTCTGCGCCAGATCCTGATCAACCTCCTGACCAATGCCATCAAGTTCACCGACCTGGGCGGAAGAGTCTGGCTCGAAGTGAAGGCCGATTCGAGAAAGGACCACGAGACGATGCTCCATTTCACGGTCCGCGATACCGGCATCGGGATCCCGTCCGAGAAGCAGATGATGATCTTTGCGCCTTTCACTCAGGCCGACAGCTCGACCACCAGGAAATTCGGCGGGACGGGTTTGGGGTTGGCCATCTCCTCACGGTTGGTGCAACTGATGGGCGGTCAGATCTGGGTCGAGAGCGAAGTCGGGCGCGGCAGCCTCTTCCATTTCACCGCCTGCCTCCGCCGGCCCGAGCGGCCGGCCGAACCGTCCGCCGTGCTCAAGGAGTTCGTCACGGCGCGCGATGCCGAGTTCCGCGCCAGGACCAGAAGCTTCTCCTCCGTGAGCGGCCTCCTGCCGACGGGTCAGCACAGCCTGAACATCCTGTTGGCCGAAGATAACGAGGTCAATCAGGAACTGGCGATCGATCTCCTGCAGAGCTGGGGCCATCGGGTCACCGTCGCGGACAACGGGCACATCGCGCTGGATCTATTCCGGGAGCGGAGGTTCGACCTCGTCTTCATGGACGTTCAGATGCCGGTCATGAGCGGGTTCGAGGCGGTCGCCGCCATCCGCAAGTACGAACGCCAAACCGGAACCCACACCCCGATCATCGCCCTGACGGCCTATGCCATGAAAGGCGATCGCGAGAAATGCCTGGCGGCCGGCATGGACGGTTACCTGTCCAAACCGCTACGACCGCAAGAGGTCCTGGCGGCGATCATCAACCTGTCTTCCGCCTTCAGTGAACCTGAAGATCCGGTTCCGCCCGATCAATCCGATCGGATCTCGGATCCGGAGCCCGCCGAAATCGCCGAGCCGCAACCCGAGCCCCAGAATGGAGTCTTCAATCCGGACGAACTGATGACCAGGGTGGGAGGCAAGATGGAACTGGTCGTCAAGATCGGCCGCATCTTCCTCGATAAGTATCCCCGGCAGCTCTCCGCGATCCATTCGGCGATTGAGGAGAAGGACAGCCAGCAACTCTCCAACGTGGCGCACGCGCTCAAGGGAATGTTGGGAAATCTCTCGGCCACGACGGCCATGGAGACCGCCAAGAACCTCGAGTTGATGGGCAGCGCCGGTGACCTCTCGCGGGCGGAAGAGGTCTATGCCGTGTTGGAGACCGAGATCACCCGGTTCAAACAGGCCTTCAGCAAGTTCGCGGATCTGGATCAAGATTAACCGCGAAACACGCGAAACACGCGAAAGATTTCGATCTATTTCGATCAGGTCAGTTCATCGACGGTGCGGCCGGAGACCGGCGAGGAGAGCACGATCGAAGTCGCGACCTTGCCGAAATCCGTGAAGGCGTCCGTCACCACCTCCAGATGACTCATGCTGGAGGCCGCCACTTTCAGAATGAAACAATCGTTGCCCGTGCTCCGATGGCATTCGATCACCTCCGGCATCCCCTTCGCGATCTCGGCCACCCGATCCTTGACCGTGGCGTGGGTGCTGATCCGGATGAAGGCCAGAATCGGCCTCCCGACCGCGCTCATCCGAACCATGGCCCGGTAGCCCTCGATCACGCCGGCATCTTCCAATCGCCGGACCCGCTCGGCCGCCGCCGGAGCGGAGAGTCCGACCCGCCGACCGAGCTCCGCCATGGAGAGGCGAGCGTCGCGCTGTAACTCGGTGAGAATCCGCCAGTTCACCCCGTCAATTGGACTTTCGATATCGAAACCGTTAGTAGCCAAAATAGCTCCTTCTTGAAACCCAAAGATCGTTTTTCGGCGCCGACCGCTATTCATCCTACCCCATGGCCATTCCTATAATAAAGCCATGATCACCCTGAGAAGATATTTAAGCCTGATCCTGCTAATCTGGTTCACGACCGAGCTGGCGATGGCGCAGGCGTCGCGCGCCAATTCGGCCGCCTCTTACGTCGATCGCGGCAATTCGTGGATGGCCAAAGGCGAGATCGAACGAGCAATTGCGGACTACGATCTTGCGATCACCTTCGATTCCAAATCGGCCTCCGCCTGGCACAATCGCGGCGTCGCGCGGTATCGCCGGGGCGACCTGGCCGGCGCCCTCGATGACTTGAACCACGCCGTCGAGGCCGATCCGCGAGATCTGCAGTTGCTCCTGAGCCGGGGCGCGGTTCACGGCGAGCTGGGGCACCTCGAGGAAGCGATCCATGACTACGATCTGGCCCTCGCCATCAATCCTCGTTTCGCGGACGCCTACGTCAATCGCAGCGTCGCACGCCATGGCCTGGGTGACGTGAACGGCGCCCTGGCCGACGTCAACGCCGCGATCAAGATCCATCGTCGCCTGCCCTATGCCTGGAGCAATCGCTGCGGAATTCGGTACCGGTTGGGCGATTACGCCGCGGCCCGGGTCGATTGCGATCAGGCGTTGAAACTCGATCCCGGCAACACCAATGCCTGGTGCCTCCGCGGCAATCTGAAGCAGAAGAGCGGCGATCTGGACGGCGCCCTGGCCGATTTCGATCGGGCCCTCGAACTCTCGCCGCTCAATCCGGCGGCCTGGAACAATCGGGGCGCAGTCTGGTGGGCGAAGAGCGACCCGGAGCGGGCGCTCAAAGATCTGAGCCGTGCGATCGAGCTGGACCCGAAGCTGGCCGAGGCCTGGCTCTTGCGGGGCCTGGCCTGGGTGGCCAAACGCGAGTTCGCCCGCGCCGTCGCCGATTACGATCAGACCATTCTGCTCAATCCCCGATTCGCGGAAGCGTATGTCAATCGCGGAGTCGTGCTCCTGATTCAAGATCGGTTGCCGGAAGCCGAAGCGGATTTTGCCAGGTACCGCGAGTTGGGCGGCACCCTCAAACCTAAAGCCGCCCAGTTGCTGCAGCTCATGCGAGAACGAAGCAAGTCGAAGCCCTGATGGGCCGCCAGGGATTCAAATGCGCTCGCAGATGTGCTATCACTACCCAAACAGCCTGACCCCGTGACGGCCCCTCGGCTTATAAATTTACAATCCGGGTGTGCGGTGGTGCTAGCCGCCCGATCGATGCTCAAATTACTCGGCATGAGGTTGTCTGATGAGAATAAAACCCTGGCCTCAGGCGGTCTGCCTGTTTCTGTTGGCGACGGCCTCCTTGATTGCAGCCCAAACGTCACCGCAGCCATCACCATCGCGGGCGGACATTCTGCGCGGCGCCTATGGCCCCTATCGGGCCAACAACGACCTGCTCTCCTACGATCTGTCGATTCGGGTGGACCCCGAGAAGAAGTTCATCAGCGGGAGAAACATCATCCGTTTCAAGATGCTGCAAGACGATACGCGGATCCAGCTCGACCTGTTCGCGAATCTCGACATCCATCAGATCCGGCTCGGTCCGACCGAATTGAAATATACCCGGGAGTTGAACAGCGTCTTCGTGGACTTTCCCGACACGCTCCCGAAGGGCTCGGTCCAGACCATCGATTTCTTCTATTCGGGTTATCCGAAGGAGACCGGACGTTTCGGCGGCATCAGCTTTCGTCAGGATCCCGCCGGACGCCCCTGGATCACCACCGCCTGCGAGGGGATCGGCGCCAGCATCTGGTGGCCCAATAAAGACCAGCAGCGCGACGAGGTGGAGAGCATGCAGCTCCGGGTCGCCGTTCCCAGCACGCTGACCGACGTCTCCAACGGGCAACTGGCCGGAAAGACCGACCTCGGCGACGGCTATACGCGCTACGACTGGGCCATCCACTACCCGATCAACAACTACTGCGTCTCGCTCAACATCGGCCACTACGAACATTTCAGCGACCGGCTCGGCGACCTCACCCTCGATTTCTACTGCCTGCCGGAGAACCTGGAGAAGGCCAAGCTGCAGTTCGCGCAGGCCAAGCCCATGCTGGAGATTTTTCAAAACTATTTCGGCGAATATCCGTTCAAGCGCGACGGCTACAAACTGATCGAAGTCCCGTACTCGGGGATGGAACACCAGAGCGCCGTCACCTACGGCAATCGCTTCGCCAACGGTTATCTCGAACGGGACTGGACCGGCGTCGGCGTCAGTCTGAAATTCGACTTCATCATCGTTCACGAGAGCGCGCACGAGTGGTTCGGCAACAGCATTACGGCCAGCGACGTCTCCGATCAGTGGATTCATGAAGGATGGGCGACCTATGCCGAGTGCGTCTATGTCGAGGCCATGTTCGGACGGGACGACGCCCTCAAATACACGAACGGCTATCGAACGAAGGTCCGGAACCGGCAACCGATCATCACCACGCGCGAAACCAATCAGACGCCCTCACAGGATCAATACTTCAAGGGCGCGCTCTTTCTCAATACCCTGCGCTCCGTCGTCGATAATGACGCGCGCTGGTGGAAACTGCTGCGCGACTACTGCCGCCGGTTCAAACATCGCAACATCATGACCGAGGACGTCGAGCGGTTCTTCAGCCAACAGTCCGGGCTCAACCTGACGCCGATCTTCGATCAATACCTCCGGCACGCCGCGATTCCGGTCCTCGAACTGCGATTTGAGGAGGACTCCGACCGCGTCTCTTATCGCTGGCGGACCGAGGTCAAGAATTTCGCCATGCCGGTCAGGCTCGGGCGCCGGTCGGATTGGCAGATCGTTCGCCCGACGACCGAATGGAAGACGCTCAAGACCTCCATCAAGAAGGCCGACTTCGAAGTCGCCACCGATCTCTACTACATCGACGTGACGAAGGAGTGAGAGGGCCGACCGCGAAAGACGCGCACAACACGAAAGGTATTTGATTCCGCGTCTTTCGCGTCTTTCGCGGTTCCGAATAAAAACCGCGGTCCAGCGATCGATTCAGCCGTCAGGCTGCTGGTCCGCCAGCTCACCAAGAGCGCGAAGAGCCGAGGCGGTCTCCGAATCTCCCGGTTTTAGAAAGGTCGGGAGCCAATAGAGCGCCTTTTTCACTTGATCCGGCTCCGTTTTGATCCGATCGCTGAGAATAGAGACCACCCGCCGGATCCCGAGTCTGGGAGTAACGCACTGCAACCATAACAGAATGGAGCTGGCATCGGCGACCCGGAGCCCCAGTTCGAGGATCTCCACGAAGTACTCTCTCTTTCTGAGGCAGGAATTGGCGAGGCGCAGCGCCCCAACCATGTGATAAGCGATGGCCGCGCGTATAAACTGGAACCGCTCCTCTTCCGGATACTCCTTCAGGTAGCCGGCCAGCCGATCTCTGAGCTTTGCGTCGCGAAGATCATCGAGATGATCCTCCACCCTCAAGTTTGGAATTGCCATAACCTGGATCTAAGGTCCTGGAACAAACGGCACAAAAGAGTCCATCGGGAGTCCGGCCTGACCGGCATGTTCTTTAGTCGGCTGGTAATGCCCGCTACCATTATCCCACCAACGAATGCTCCCGCGGTTGGTTCTTCCGCTGAACTGGATGCGGCCGGCGTAATCGACCTTTTTGCCATCGGCCAAATCGATATGGCCGACGGGTCTTTCGGCGGCGAATCTGCCGCCGACGGTCGTGCCGGGTTTCGCGGCATACAGGTTATCACCCTGTCGAACAAAGATATAACGCCCGCTGGCGGTGCGGACGGTTCCGGTCGAACTGACCGTGACCCATCTCCCGCCCCTATTCTCCAATTTAAATTTTTGGACCTGGGACGGCTTGTCTTGAGGGTACAGGTTTCCGAACTTTTTACATTTAACCAGACCGAGCGGATCGATCTCATTGATCGGGCATTCAACATAATGGTAATGGTTCCGGCCTCCTAAAATGCCGATCGGATCTCGAGAAATATATCTTTGGCAATCAGGGTCATAGTACCTGAACCGGTTGTAGTACAGGCCCGTCTCAGGATCTTCATATTGCCCCTGAAAGCGGATCTGATTGGCGCTCTCAGCCCCGCGGAACTCGTCCAGGCGGCCATACACATCATAACTCGCCGACCAGACCACTCTCCCGGCTTGATCCGTCACTTCACGCGGAGTCCCAAGCTGATCATTGTGATAACTCTCAAAAACCGCCTCATCAAACCTGCACCTCGGTTGAAAATCATCGAGCGCGAAGACATATTCGGTCTCCCGCTCGTCTCGCCGTTCGCTCAGCAGAACGTCGCCGTCCCACCAGAATCCGGTTTCGCCTTCATTCGTCTGCTTCGCGATCCGGCGTCCGAATGCGTCATAAGCGAATTCAACTCGCCCGCCCTCTTTCGATTCGATCGCGATCAACTGGTTATCGGAATCGTAGCTGTAACGAATCGCCGTCCGGCCTCGACGCTTCTCGATCAGATTGCCGAGTTCGTCATAGATCAACACCGCGTCATCCGCGCCGGTCAGACGATCGGGCCGGCCGTAGTGAAATCGTCGCTCGCCTCTCCGCAACAGGTTCCCGGTCGAATCGTAGAAAAATCGCTCGACCTTCTTTTCAGGTTGTGAGACTTCGTGCAATCGTTCGACCGGGTCATAAACAAAACGACGGGGGCCTCGGTGGCTGTCGTTCAACTCGATCAAGTTGCCTTCGGCGTCGTATTGGTAGCCTCGATGGACCAGGGTATGGCTCGACCGATACAAAGACTGCTCGATGAGCCGGCCGCATCGGTCGTAATGAAAACTCTCTTCCAGCGCTCCCGGCAATCGACGTTTGGTCAGTTGCCCGGCCTTATCATACTCGAACCACATCGAACCGCGTGGCGTCTTCAAGCAGCTCAACCGGTCGTCGGCGTCGTAGACGAAATCGACCGCCCGGCCGGCCGGCGAGCGCCGCCGCGTCCGGCGGCCGAGCGCATCATACTCGTGCTCGAGGACCTGCCCGTTCTGTGACTCCCGAATGACCCGCCCCAGGACGTCATACTCAAAGCTCAGTTCGCTGCCCGGAGCCACGGCTTCGGTCAAGCGGCCGACGAGGTCGTAGCTGAAATTGACGGCGGTTCCGTCGGACCGCCGCCTCTCGATCACCTGCCCGTTTTGATCGCGAATGAATCGCGTGACGCGCCCCGCCGGATCGGTGCGCACCACCAACTGACCCGCCGGATCGTATTCATACTCCCAGGTCAATCCGTCAAATCCGACCTCCCGAGCGAGGCGATCCAATCCGTCAAATCCGAACCGATGGACTTCATCGCGTTCGTTGCGAATCTCGATCAGATTGGCTTCCGTGTCGTAGACGAAGCGCCGCCGGTAACCCAGCGCATCAATCCGCTCGCCGAGTCCGTTATAATCCACATAACGGAAACGGGTCTCCGCCCCGTTCGCATCCTCGAAGCGAGTCAGGTTTCCTTCCGGATCGTATTCATGACGGTGCTTCGCGCCGTCCGGCCGCTCCACCAGGATCAACCGATCCAGGGCATCGTAGGCGTAGCGCGTGGCGCGGCCCAACGGATCGCTGACTCTGACCAGCCGGCCGCGATCGTCGTAACCGTACCGGGTGACGGCTCCGAGCGGCGTGGAGAGTTCGACGAGCTGCCCGCGTTCGTTCCACTTGAACTTCGTCTCGCCGCCGAGCGGATCGATCGCCCGCTCCAACTCGCCGAATTGGTTGTAACCGTATTGGCAGCGATTTCCGAGGGCATCGATCGCGGCCGCCAGATTGCCTCGTTGATCGTAGACGCGCTCGAACTCCGCGCCGCTCTCGTCGACGAGCTTTTGCGGCAGCGAGTCGTCGTTATACTCAAAACTGCGCGCCGTCCCGTCCGGATATCCGATCCGCACACAATCGAACCGGGCATTATATTTGAAGGTGGTTCGGCGCCCGAGCTCATCGGTCTCCGACAGCAGCTCGCCATTCAGACCATAAGTATAGTGCTTGCTCCCGCCCAGCGGATCGACGATCTTGACGGCCAGCTTCAATGAGTTGAAGTAGCAGGTCGTCTTCCGGCCCAGCGAATCCTCGACCACCGTCATCATCGCTTCGGGGTGGTATTCGAGCCATCGCTCGTAGATGCCGCCGTCGCCCCAGGTATGGACGCATCGGGCCTGGCTTCCCCGGCCGGCATAATCGAAGTGGAAGCTCAAACCGTTGCGATTGGTCTCGCGAATCAGCAATCGATCGGCATAGGCATATCGATGCGGGACCAGCCCGCGATCAGTGGCATTGACGAGGCGGCCCTCCGCATCGTAGGTAAAATGGACCAGCCGCGCCGTCCGGCCCGAATCCCGGTCCAGCGCCAGGTTCACGGACGCCAGGCGTTCGGCCCCGTGATCCAGAGTGAGGTAGGAGAAGTTCAGCCGGGTTCCCGCTCCATCCCGCAACGAGTCGAGGCGCCCATCCACGTAGGAGAGATCGATTCGGTTCCCGTTGCGGTCTTCGATCGCAGTCAGTCTCAACGCCGTGGCCTCCGACTTTCCGATCCGACCGGCCTCGTTCCCGGAATCGGATGAGGCGACCGACTCGAATCGGTACCGCAATCCGTCCTGACCGCCGACCGCATAGACCTGCTCTGCCAACCGTTCCAGCCACTGTCTACTCAGCGGATTGAGGATCTTCTCTCCCACCGCGATCGGGCCGAACCCGGCCAGCAACGCCTCTTCATTGCGCAGGATGACCATCTGCTGCTCGTCGTCTTCCCAGAGGTGAATTTCGTAAGGATGGATCCAACCGTGCCCCAACATCCCCTCATAATCGACGGCCGAGGTGTCATAGCTGCGAGTGAATTCGATTGCGACCCGGCCCGGCAGCTCAAAATCGGTCTGCGAGGTGAAGACGCGCCCGGAAGCGATCTCCACCGGATCGCCAGTCGAGGAGCACTTGATTTTTTGTGGATTGAACCCTCTGGGAAGGCGCAGCAGAAGCTTCGGATTCTTGAGGACCTGCCATAACGCCCGATAGAGTCCGGTGCCGACAAACCCCAGCAAGATCAGGCCGATGGTGAGATACCACGGGATCTCATCATCGATCTCGGCATATTGCCTGGTGCCGCCCCCGATAAAAACGTTGGGGCTCCCCTCCGCGATCGTGGCCCCGCACATCAGACGGTCGCCTTTCCGGGCGGCGGGCTGGCCCTCGATAAAGACCATGCCGCTGCCTTCGGCGATCATCTGATGGGGATGCGAACGCCCGAAAGGCGCCCCCAAACACGGTTCGACATAATCGCCTCCCCCTGCCCCCTCGCCCGCCGATCGTGCCGCTCGCGATTTGTTGATGTAGACGCGGTCGGCGCAGGGCGTCTCGATCTGGCCCGCCTTCTTTTTGAAGAGCCGGCCGGCGATCTCTCCCAGGGTCGATCCCAGACTGATCCCGGTGGCGAGCCCGATCAGGAGCGGGGCCGCGAGCCCTCCGGTCATGACCAGCGCCGCTCCGACCAGGACCCCGGCGGCCGCCCCGACCAGAACGCCCGCCAGCGCGCCCGAATGTTCCACCTGATCGCCCTTTCGTGCGGCCTCCTGAATGGCCGAGGCGCCGACCAGCGCGCTGATCCCGGCGGCAGTGGAAGCCACGTTGGCGGCTCTTTGGAACAGGGATAAGATCGACATGACGCGCTCTGTTTTTCAACTCTGCATCTTGAAGGTCGAGAGGATGCGATCGATGAGCAGGTGATAATCGCGGGTGATCTTATCGACCGCCGTCGCGGTCATGATCAGCACTTGCGGCCCCGCGGCCACATATGTCTGGCGTTGCGCCAGGGTCTGCTCCTCTGAATGCCAGGTGAATTCGGCGTTGATCGCGCGAAGCCCGCCGACGGTCCCGTCCGATCTCCTGATCAACCGGTACCGGGCCAGGATGTTCGAGAGCTCTCCCAACTGGCTCTCGACGTACGAGCCGAACTCCTGGCCGTCGGCGAGACGATCCCTGGAGATGACCAGAGAGAAGTCCCCCGGGAGGTCGCCCGGCGGAGAGAAGACGTTGACCGATTGATCATTCCACCCTTCAGGCAGTTGAAAACTGGCCTCGTCGATCTGGTAGGTTCTCATGTCAGTGTCCCCCCAACTGTTCGGGCTTCCGTCAGGACTTCATATCATCGGGATGATTGATCTGCACGCTCTCCAGCCCGACGATCCGGTTGACGTTCGTCGCCCTGGCGATTAAATCCTTACAGAGGATCTCGATGGTTCCGTCCTTGTTCATCACGATGCAGCTATCGCCGACGGTCAGGACGAGCTGCGTTTCAGCCGTGACGAAGATCGCGTCTTCCCGGGAGCTGATCGTGATCTGCCCCTGGACCGCCGTATCCTGCCGGCCCAGGACGACGATCTGCTGATTCTGCTGGAGCGCGAGGATCGCGTCATCACCGGTATCGATCTCCTGGATCTGCCCGGGGGGAAGATCTTTCAGAAAATTGAGGGACCGGATGCCGCCCCAGTTACCACTGCTGCCTTTGATATCGACCTGTCGATCGTCATCGTGAGGGCGAGCCCGGGTCTCCAGTTGATGTTTTTGATCGAAAACTTCTATCGCCTGATCCTCACTCATCGCTGTCTCCTCGGATCGAATCCCACGACCCGGCCGCTCAACCGCTCATCCGATCTCTTTTGAGAAAAATTTGCTCTTGATGTGGACACGCCCCTCCGGGGCATGTAGATAGATGTCGCCTCCCGGCGAAGTCAGGCAGAGCATCTGCCGGCCGTTGGTCTCTTCACAGCTCTCGATGATCTGGATCTTCTGACCGTTACGCGTCGAGATCGTGATCGCCTCTTTATCCTTCACATCGATGAGCTGGATGACGTTTCCGCTCTTGGTCACGATCCGGCAGATATCGCCGGCGGCGATCTCTTCGGGCAGCGCCTCCTGACCGTCGGCGTGGCCCCAGAATCCCACCTTGGCCGGCGAGCGATCGATCCCGTTCCAGAGCGCGCCGACGGCGTACGGCCGCTCCGGGTCGCCGTGGGTGAAAGCCACGAGCACTTCGTCTCCGATCTGCGGCCGAAACATAATTCCGCGCCCGCCCCCGGCGCACGGCGTCGTCATGCGGATCCAGCCGGTCTCGACTCCCGAGTCCATCCAATCGTACCGGACCCGGATCCGGCACGCACCGCATTTATCATCTTCGATGTTCGTCACTCGTGCCGGCACCACGCCGTGGACCAGCGCCCGTGGGGGTTGTTCGGCGGCGGTATACCCCTTCCAGGGAGTGGCGGTGAAGACATTTCGGTACCCGTCTCTCGGGTTATAGGTGTGGATCACGCCGATCAACCCATAATCGCCGTCCGCATCGAAACCTTCACCTTCGGTCCCGGCCGGCCGGACCAGCCGGATCTGATCGCCGGGTTTGAGACGATAGTCCTGGCTCCAGCCCTGCCCGACGATCTTGGAGCCGATCGATCGGGCGCTCTCTTTCTTCAGGAGCGTCTGATAGACCTCCAGGTTCGGCGCGCGTCCGTCGAAGTTCATCCGGCTGGAGGGCATCTGCTTTCCGGATTCGGTCTTGACCGCTTCCACGATCCCCCGGGCGCTGTTACCGAAGAAGAGAGGATCCTCCTTGACCTTCCGGTACGACTGGCTCCGCATCTCCTCAAAGACGTAGGTGGTGCCGTCGAACGTGGGCTGACCCAGCCTCCCCTTCAGCGAGAATTTCAAGAGCCCTCCCTCGACGTGCCACGGCAAAGTCCGCTTCAGATCCTGAAAACCCCGCCGAATCTCGAGCCCCTCGTCCGTCGGCCTCAAGAAACATCCTTCGTCGTCGGCCAGCCGTTTGATGAAGTCGAAGTCGGTATCTCCCCACTGCACGTAGTTCATCCGCTTCAGCCCGCCATCGACATTGAACGAAAGCTGCAGGCCGTCCTCTTCGATCACGCGTTGGGCAACCTCTTGCAGAGTCTGGTCGAAGAAGTAGTCTTCTTCCGGAGTCAGTTGAAGCTTGTAGGATTTCGTCACCCCGGCGATTCTGATCCGATAAGATTCATGGAGGCCATACTCCATCTCTCCCTCCAACACGAATCCCTTAAAGAGAGTGAACGCGACGCCGTCTCCGTAAACGACGAATTCCAGCGCCTTCCCCAGATACCCCTCGAACGGGGGCCGCCCTTTCCGCCCCAGGCTGAAGGCGACGTCGCACCACCAATGCGCTCCGAGTTCCTGCCTGACGATCAACTCCTCGATGTAGGCATCGTCCAACGCCCGATCGCCGATCTTCAGGGTATATCGCGGCTCGGATGTCGACCGCTGATTCATCACGCTCAAGCTCCTCCATTCAGATCCGGCCCCTCCGGGCTCAACCGCCGGAGCTGAGTTCCAGCCGTTGCACGTCCTCCCCCTGGCCGGGATACGAAAGGGTCAATAGATAACGGAAGACATTCGACTCTCCCGAAGGTTCGCGTTCGATGTCGCTGACGGAGACCCAGTCGATCCCCAAATCTTCGAGAGCCTGATTGATCTGCCTGACGGCGATCAGTCGCACGTCCCCCCTCCGCTGCAGTTCCAGCAGAATCTCCCGCGCCCCGAAACGTTCCGAACCGGGCCAGCCGGCCTGAGAGGTGCCCGCGATCACGCCCAACACCCGCATCAGGCCGGCGGACCTATCCTCCGCCCGACCCAGCCATCCGTCTCCGCCGATGCGGATTGGAAATGTGACGAACTCCATAATCGGCATAGTTGGTCCACGATTAAATGCGCGCGTTGGATTACGGGGATCTGGTTTTCCGAATTTCGCCGAATCTCGCCGAATTTCGTAGAATGAAGTGACCGAACTTTCCGGCATATTACTATCCGCTCGAAAACTTTTTCGGCGCCCGACGCGAAACACGCGAAACACGCGGAATTAGATTTCGCGTGTTTCGCGTGTTTCGCGGTCTGATTTAACCGACGGAAAAGTTCCGGCCTAGCGTTTGCCTTCGAGGTTCGCCCATTCACCCGATTGGATGAAGCTGGCCCAATAGAAGGGATGTTGGCGATCTTTGCGTTGGAGCATTCGAAGCTGCACCTGCCGCAGCCCCTCGCTGCGCCCGGCCCCCCGCTGCAGAGCTTTGTAGTACTCGATCATCAAATCCCGCGTGCCGAGATCCGAGACCGGCCAGAGACTCATGACCTGCGTCTCCGAACCGGCCAACACCAGGGCCCGCCGCAGCCCATAGACGCCATCGCCGTTCTTCACCTCGCCGACGCCCGTGTCGCAAGCCGAGAGCACGACCAGTTTCGTCCCCCACAGATCCAGCCCCGCCGCCTCCAGCGCCGTCAAGACGCCGTCGTCCTCCTGTTCGGTGCGAGTCCGGCGGAGATTGGCCCCGGCCAGTGCCAGCCCCGAACGAAGCAGCGGATTCTCCAGCGGCAGGTCGGGAGGCAGATCGGAGATCACGCCGGCGGGTTTGACCGATTGATCCTTGAGGAAGAATCCATGCGTGGCCACGTGGAGAATGCCGGGATGGCTCAGTTGTTTAATCGCGGCCTCGGTGGCCTGCCCTCTGGTCAGCACCGTGGCCTCGGGCAGAATCGCTTTGAGCGCCAGCGCTTCGTCCGCCGTCCCGACCAGCGGTGGAAAGTAGATTTGACCCGGGCCCAAGCCTGAACCGGCGGGTGGCGTCAATCCGCCATTCCGGCCGCCATTCCGGCCGGCCGAGGCGACGAGAGCCGCCCTTCCTCCGTAATCCGGATCGGCCACCACGACCGCTCCCTGCGTGCTCGGCGGGTGCGTCTGCAACCGGAGCAGGTCGCGGCCGCTCATCAGGTAGCTGATCGAATAGCGTTCGACCAGATAACGCCCCTCCTGGTCGATCAGGGCGGCGAAAGGAACCAGGTTGATCAGGCCCTCGGGCGCGATCAACAGGCGGCGGATCGGTTCCGGTCCGGTCTTCGTCGAAGCCTGTGCCGAGGGTTCGACCAGAGCCCGCACGGGTTGCATCACCTTCTCATCGACGATGCGGGCCAGTCGTTTGACGTCCGTCCGGCGCGGGTCACGCAGCGAGCGGCGCCAGGCGGTGATGGCCCGATCGATCAGCGCGGCCTCGCCGAGATCCACCCAACTCGGCGGCCCCTGCGCCGGCAGCAGATAAGCGAGGTAACGCGACGGCTGTTCCCGTTTGGACGGATACTCCTGTGGCGTAGTGATGGCGAACTCGATCAAGGCGCTGCCGGCGGGAAGCGCGGCCTGGACGGCAGCCAGCGTGATCGGCTGCGCTTGCGCGCGAAACTCGGTGCTGCGGGCGCTCAAGGCCGCCTCCAACTCCTCGACCTTGTCGGTCAGCATCTGGAGGCGCGCCCGGGGAGCCCCGGCGCTGGCCGCATCCAACTCCCGGAGGGTCAGCGAGGCCAATTGCGAGCGGGCGGCGATGAGCTGGTCGAAGAGTTGTTGATCCTGCGGCGTGCCGTGCCGCCGCAAGGTGGCGATCGTATCGGTGCTCGCATCGAGCCCGCGGCCCTTGCGGCTGAGCAGAGTCGTGAAGGCCAGCTCCAGCGCCTGGGAATCGCGCGGGGCCATCCGGCTGTGAAACGAGAGCGCAAAATTGGTCTGTTCCGAGAAGAGGGCCAGGTACGCGCTCTTTTGCCGGTCGGAACCGGCAATCAGATTGAACTCCACGTGGCGCTCGCTGATGGCGTTGGCCCGGGTCTGAAACGCGATGGATTGAGCCATCTCGCCTTTCGCGGCAAACAAGACCGCGAGGTAGCTCAGGGCATTACCGACATACGGATGATAGGGCCCGAAAGTCTTCTCCCAGATGCCCAGCGCGCGCCGATAGAGCGGCTCGGCCTGGGCATAGTCCCCCTGATTGAAATAGAGCTGCGCCAGATTCTCGAGGACCTCGCCGACGTGAACGAAGTCCGGCCCGACCTTCTGCTCCCAGATCGTCAGCGCCCGCCGATAGAGCGGCTCGGCCCGCCCATAGTCTTTTTGATCACGGTAGAGATTCGCGAGACCGTTGACCGTGGGGGCGACGCCGACACTGTCCGGCCCCATCACCTTCTCCAGAATGCTCAGCGCGTGTAATCGCAGCGCCTCGGACTTCGCCAGGTCTCCCTTGAATTTGTAGAGACTGGCCAGATTGTTGAGAGTGCGGCCGACATTCGCATGCTCGGGGCCGTACACCTCCTCTCTCATCTTCAAGGCGCGCAGATAGTACTGTTCGGCCTTCGCATAGTCGCCCCGCTGGGTGTAGAGGATCCCGAAACTGTTGAGATCCGCGGCGATCTCGGGGTGTTTCTGTCCGTACAACTTTTCGTGAATGCTCAGCGCGCGGATCTGCAGCGGCTCGGCCTGCGCATAGTCGCCCCGGTCGCGCCGTTCCCGGGCCAGAAGGTTGAGGGCCTTGGCGAATTCCGGATCCTCCGGTCCGTAGACCTTCTCCTGGATGGCAAGCGCCCGTTGCTCCCCCGACTCGGCTTGCGAACGATCGCCTCTCTCAATGTAGATGCTCGACAGATTGTAGAGAGTGCCGGCCACCGCCAGATGGTCCGGTCCCAGGACTCTTTCGCGAATCTCCAGCGCGCGCAGAACCGACGGAAGCGCTTCATCGTAATTGCCGGCCTCCTGCAACTCGTCCGATCTCCGATCCAGTTGGCGGGCCTCCTGCAGACCTCGGTCATTATCGGTGGCGGCGCGCAGTTCGGCGATTCGGATCTCATAACGTCCGGTCACCAGATCGAACCGAAAGGGCCGGACCGACAAGAGGTACTTACCGCTCGCCTCCGCCACCTGCTCGACCACCTCCTGCCCCCGGATCCCGATCTCGGAATCGAACTCCCCGACCGATCGCCCGTCCGGCCCGAACAGTTCAGCCGACAGATCGATGCCGCGTTGCTCGAGCACCACTTTGACATATTGACCGGCCTCGAGCGTGAACTGGTAGAGATGAGACTGGCCCTTCGTCAATTCCTGCTCGACCGGTTTGCCCGGTTCGAGAGGTTGAGCCGGACCTCCCGGCGCCTGAGCGTATGAACCGACCTCATTAACAAAGTCTGACGCGGAATAAGAGGCTGGAGTCTTAACGAACGAGAAGCAGACAAATAGAACGAGACCTCCGGCCACGACCCAACGAAGATACGGACGTTGAGTCGACCGTGGAAAGCGTAAAAGAGTCATTCCGATGCCTCCATCAAAAACATGTAGACTATCTCTTTGGCAAGCGCACTCGGCTGATCGTGTGGAGATGGCCGAAAATATGTATTTATATTTGAACAGGTGAGATTATCACAGGTCCGAGGTCCGACCCAACCGCATCGGTTTATAAACGCGAAAGACGCGAAAGACGCGAAATTGTCCGGCCTTCGCGTCTTTCGCGTCTTTCGCGTTTGAATTGTCTCCAG
>DATEFT010000478.1:0-3420 GCA_035280505.1 Blastocatellia bacterium
CAACTCGAACAGCCTCCAGTCCTCGGAGCCTCCGGTCCCCGGTGCTGGTTGTCTCCGCAGCGGCTGATCCCGACCCAGGAACTCCGCCAGCCGCCGCGCCCCGGTGGCGCCGCCGGAACCGCCGTCGTCGAGATCGCCGTCTACAACGGCAGTTGCCTGATCGTCGATGGGCACGCCGGCGTGAGCGAGGCGCTCCGCCAGAATCTTCCGATCATTCCGTGCCGGTTGGTGGCCTTCGAATCGGAAGAGCTCTCGCCCGGACTGAGCCTCTCCACCTTTGCCCGGACGGCCACCTCGCTGTCCCGGATCCGCCGCTGGGAGGAGTCTCACATCTTTCGATACACGAGCTACCCTCAATGGCTCAACGAGAACGGCTCCCAAAACGCTTAAAGCTCGTTTTGCCAGTCGATCAATTCAGGCATCAGGGTTTTCCGCTGGGGCTTCCCTGATGCGATTCAAATTTTGTTCGTAAATTATTCTTTAAGCATTTCTACATTTATTGCATAAAAGCTGCACCGATCGTGAAAACGCAACCCGGCGAATAACAGACGGTCCTTGCCTCCAGGATGCGTAGGGGGAGTCCCTGGATCCGGGGGGCAAAGGCAATGATCAAGACGCCGGGGAAATCCCTGCCCTGGAAGATGTGACGCCGGTACGTATTAAGGGTGCGAAGCCCGATCATGGCGATCAAGCCGGCGATCGGCGGATTTTTAGCCGTCCAGCCGGGGAAGCAAGTTGCAATAGGACGGCGCCGTCTGTAACTTTCCCGCCTGTGCAGGCCACTGCTGAGCTTGCCCTTACTCTCCCCAGCCTTCACCGATAAGCGGCAATGTTCACCTCCCTGAGTAGAATCGGCCGCCGGGCTCCCCAAATCCAGACTAACATTTCAATCTCACTAGAGTTACCATGAGGACACACTTCAATCTTAAGTTAACACTCAACACCCTTTTCTTCGTCTTGATGTGCTTGGCGCCGCGGGTCTACGGACAGGAGCAGACTCTGCTGCCGACGCCGGTCAGGTTGAGCTCGCTTCCATCCAGCGTGCTGGATCCCATCGCCGTCGGAGACAACGATCCCCGGGTCAATACCTATCGAAACATCGTTTCGCTGGGAGCCAAGGGAAACGGCACGACCGATAACTCCGCCGTCCTTCAACAGGCCATCAACGCCGGTTTTGCGGTGATGGTTCCGGAGGGGACGTTCAACTTCAGTTCCACCCTGACGCTGAAGAAGGACAGCATCATCGTCGGCGTCGGCAAGAAGTCGATTCTCCGTTATACGGGGACGGGCGTGGCGCTGCGCGAGCCGGTCGGCAGCTATCAGGGGGGCTACGACAATCTGAAGTTGATGAACTTCACCCTCACGACCAGCTCTGCTTCGCAGACCGGCATCGAGTTGACCAACAACTACCAGGTCACGATCAATGGTCTTTACATCGACGGCGGAGGAGGCGGATTCAGAACGGCGGGCATTCACATCATCGGCGGGACCGCGGCCACCAACAGCGCCATCATCCGGATCACGGACGGCGAGATCTGGTTCTGCGTCGGCGACGGGATTCGGGTCAGCGGTCCCGGCGGCGCGGCCGGTCTCTGGATCGAGCGCAATCACATCACCGGCAACGGCCTGGGCGTCAACCAGGTCCTGCCCAGCGGCGCCTTCCCCTCCACCAATTTCCAGATCCGGAACAATGTGATCGAGGGCAATCTCAATGGGGCGATCCAGGCGGAGGTGCTCTATGCCTCGTCGATCACCGGCAACTACTTCGAGAACATCGATAACTCGGTGGCGGTCCTCGTCCGCATCGCCAACAACGGGTTCGCCCAGGGGGTGACCATCACCGAGAATCTCTTCGGCGGAAAGAATGCGCCGTACAATATCGACATGAACGGTCCGGCGGATGTGACCGGGGTGATCGCCAACAACGTCTTCGCGGGCGCCTCGATCTCCGCCGTCCGGATCAACACCGCCCGCGGCGTGGTGATCGAGAACAACACCATCGACGCCGGCACCGTGCCGACGGTCATGACCATGGGGACGGCGGCGCGCTCGGTCTGGCTCAAAGATCAGAACGGCGCTTCTTACATGTCGGCGGCCGGACAGACCCAACCCAACCTGACCCTGGGCGGTAAACTGGTGCTCGGCAACAGCATCTCGATCGGCGCGAACGGCTCGGCGGTGGAGAGCAAATCCGCCGCCGGGACGGCTTATGCGCAGCACGTCGCGCTGTCTTTTAAGCAGTCGGCCGGTCCGACCTGGACCAGCGGCACCGGCGCGCCGACCGGCGCCTGTACCCGGGCCAGTCTCTATTCCCGAACCGACGGCGGCCCCAAGACTACGCTCTATGTCTGCGAGAGTACGGGATGGGTTGCTAAATGAGGACGGACCTCAATTCCTCAGTACTTTGAAAAGTAATTTTCTTGAAATTTTGAGGCTTAACCGCGAAAGGCGCGAAAGACGCTGAATCATCGATCTTTCGCGTCTTTCGCGGTTTGAATCGCTTTCTACTCACAGTCCGCGGAGCGCTTGATGAGATATTGGCGCAACGCGGGGTCGTCGGTCAGACTCGCGGCGCGAGTGAACGCCTGGTGCGCCTGGTCTCGACGGTTCAGCAACAACAGCAGATGTCCGCGAGCGGCCCAATAGGGCTGGTAGCCGGTGACCCGGCCGGCGGGAATCTCTTCAAGCGCGGCCAGACCGGCGGCCGGGGCGACTGCCTGGGCCATCGCCACGGCCCGCCCGACCCGCGAACCGATTCCGGGCGAGATCTGCGTCAGGCCTTCGTAGAGCAGAAAGATCTCCTGCCAATCGATCTCTCCGGTGACGGCGCGGGCGGCGTGAATGGACTGAATGGCGGCCTCCAGTTGATAGCGCCCCAGGCGGTTGAAGGCCGCCGCCGACCGCAGATGGTCTTCCGCTTCGGCCATCATCGGCCGGGACCAGCGCGCCGTGTTCTGTTGATCGAGCGGCACGAACTCGCCGCCGCTCGTGTACCGCGCCGCCCGGCGGGCCTCGCAGTGCAGCATGAGCGAGAGCAGGCCGAGCGCCTCCGGTTCGGCGGGCATCAGTTGAAGCAGGGTTCGCCCGATCGTGATGGCATCTTCCGCCAGCGCCTGATGGGTCGAACCGGCTTCGATCAGGCTCTCCCACCCGGTCGTGTAGGCCGAATAGATGGCATCCAGCACGAAGGAGAGCCGTTCATTCCACTCCGACGGATCGGGCACGCGGAAGGGGATGGCGGCATCGCGAATCTTGTTCTTGGCGCGAACTAGGCGCTGCCCCATCGTCGCGGGCGAGACCAGAAAGGCCGAGGCGATGCGCGCCGCATCCACCCCGAGCACGATCTGCAGCATGAGCGGCGTCCGCACGGCGGCGTCGATGGCCGGATGCGCGCAGACGAACAGCAGTTTCAGCCTTTCA
>DATEFT010000479.1:0-7063 GCA_035280505.1 Blastocatellia bacterium
GCCCAGCCGAGAGGCCACGTTCCATGAAACCCTTCGGGCATGACCCCAATCACGGTCAACCGGTATCCATTCAAGACGATCGTCCGGCCCACCAGCCCGCGATCTGATTCGAAGTGTTGCCGCCACAAACCATGACTCACCACGGCCACCGGGGCGGCCGCCGCCCCCTCATCCGCCGCTGTTCCAAATGTACGTCCCAGAGCCGGGCTGACGCCGAGGGTCGAAAAATAACTGGCGGTCACCAATTCGCCGAAGACCTTCCGCGACTCCTCGCCCTCGCCCAGGTTGAACTGAGACATGGCATGCCCGGCCAAGCTGGTGAAGGCCTGAGTCCCCTCTGACAGATCCCGGTAGTTAGGTAAAGACAGGCGGTCGCCAATGCCCACCAGTCGCTCCGGCTGCGCGACGGCCAGCGGGCGTAGCCACAGGACATTTACGATGCTGAAGATTACGGTGTTCAGGCCGATCCCGAGCGCCAGCGTCAGGACCGCACTCAGCGTGAACCCGGGGTTCTTCAACAACATTCGCGCGCCATAGCGCAGGTCTTGCCACAGTATTCGCATCGCGTACCTCAACTGATTAAAAAGTAACGGATTTCGAGACGACCGTACAGTCACTATCCTGGAACGGTAACGCCATCAGATGATCGGGGCGGCCCCGGTAAGGTTGTTGCGGGATCTGGGGAAGTCCGTAGGACCGATCCTCAACTCCCAAGACTACACGACCGGGCGATTTAAGCTTTAAGCTCAGTTCGATGCCGCCTTCGGGGACGCCAAAGTAGGAGAGCTTTTGAGAGCGATCGAAGGGCCTGGCGGAGTCGGCGTTCTCTTCCACCACTCGCTTTCCGTTGATGGAGATCTCCGTCAGTTCCACCTCCCGGTTCCAGTAGACGGTCAGGACCGGAGCTTGCCTGGGCGAAGTGATTCGCAGCCGGAGCGTCCGAAGAGTATCCGTCACCTGATCCTCGATGATCGAGACCTCCGGAGGAGCCAGTGGCAGCACGGGCGCGTCACTTCTCAGAAAGCTCCCCTGCCGCCATGGGAAAAGATCTGCCAGCGACGCTCGCTCCGCGCCAGGTGAAAAGAACTGGGCGGTCCACTCATCCGGATGCAGATCAATGCTTCCCCAAATCGCCCGGCGGCGATCGGCATTCAGGGCGTAAAAGAGATGATCCGGCCTCGGTTGATGAATACTGGCCCGGCTCATCAGGGAGCCAGCCCCCAGCCAACAGAGCCCCAGTAGCCCGAAGGCGAGGGGAAATTTCTTATCCGTTATCAGGAGACTCAAATGAGCGCTATGGAGTGCCAGCAGAAAAGTGGTAAAAGCCATTAATAACCAGACGGCGCTGAGCCCGAGTCCCGCCACCATGAGCCAAATTAACGGCGCAATTAATAAGATCTCCGACAGGCCCGGCAGCGTGAGCAGAATCAGGCTTTTCACCGAGGTGAGCTCTTCTCTCAAGCTGAAGACGACGCCCATCACCAACGTCGTCAACAGCAGGGGCCAGATCAACAGATAACTTCCTCCCGGCACTCGCAAACAAATAAGGGTCGTTAAGACTGCCCAGCAGATCAAGGCGCCCATGGTCAGATCCTCGACCGTCACTCTTCTGCTGAACCGGATGAAGAGGGTCGCGCTCGAGGCGATGGCGAGCAAGAGGAGGCCAATCGTAGAGATTTCGATCCGATAATTATCGGCGGCCGGATTCGAGATCGCGCTCCGGACCATTGAATAGGCGAACAGCATCACTCCAGTACTCAGCAGTCCGGCCAATAAGGCGAGAGCACCGACGATCGTGCCTCGGATCGTTAATCTCTTCATCCGGAGCCCCAGCATCAGGAGGCCGCCGGATGATAACAGCCCGAGCGCCAGGAGCGGCAGTACCCATTTGGTGGAATATGAGATGACGGTCGAACCGAGGAGGTCGAAATAGATCAGGTCGCGGGTTTTCGCTGACCACTGGCTCATGTTTCCGAAGTGACGCACCAGGGCCAGCGCCAATGACCCCTGGTGTTGGAGGCTGCGCTCATCGAGGTTCTCGTAACTATCGCCTGCCGTGTGATAATACGAATGCCCCATGATGTATGCGAAATTCAAGCCCTGCAGACCTCCATTCTTGAACACGGTCATGTCGGTGTCATTCGGCAGAAGTCGATACAGGTCATAGGTGAGCGAACTGGCGATCGGATGCCTGGCCGCCCTGGCAAATTCCCGAATGAGCCATTCATGGCCCTCGCTGGTCTCGAACATGATGGACGGCCCGCTGGTCCCTCGGGCCTCAAAGTTCAACGCGATCGAGACCTCCCGGGCGCGAGGGTGTTCGTCCATAAAGGCCTGCGCGCCGAGCAGCCCGGCTTCTTCGCCGTCAGTGAAGAGAAAGAGCGCGCCGTTTCTCAGCGGAGGCGACGCTCTCAAAGCTCTGATCACTTCCAGCAATGCCGCAACACCGGCGCCATCGTCACTCGCTCCGAAGCTGGTGGGAACCGAATCGTAATGGCACGCGAGCAGAACGTTTGACCCCTGTTCGGTGCCTTCGATTCTTCCCAGGATGTTTTGAACGTCGGCCGCCGAATAGGAACCATCTCGCCGTCGTCTCGAGATCGAGGTTCTTTGAACTTCGGGGCTCAACTGCATCTCACTCAGTTTCCCGACGATGAAGTCGCGCACGGCAGAATGCTCCGCCGACCCGATCGGATGAGGTTTTCGAGCGATCATCTTTAGATGCTCCATCGCGCGGCCGGAAGCGAATTCGGCGGCGGGAGCATCGGCCGGTTCGGCGCTCGGCGGATTCAGGCGATGAATGGCGAGGAACCCGCAGAACACGATGCAGAGCGACGAGATAAACCCAACAAGTTTTCGATGATTCATGTCCACCAGCCTTTTACGGTCTCACCGTGTACTTCTTCTCGGCTGCCACCGCTCTGGCCTCCGCCGCTTCACCGGGCCCGGAAAATTGGCTGTCTTCAAATCGAAACTGCAGCTCGTAGAGCTTTTTATAGCGCCCTCCGGCCGCGAGCAGTGATTCGTGGGTGCCCTGCTCGATGATCCGCCCCTCCTCCAGAATGAGGATCTGGTCGGCGCCGCGAATCGTGGAGAGGCGGTGGGCGATGATGAATGTCGTCCGGCCCTCACACAGCGAGCGGAGCCCGGCCTGGACCGAGAGCTCGCTTTCGGTGTCCAGGCTGGAAGTCGCTTCGTCCAGAATCAAAATTTTGGGATCGGCGAGTAGCGCCCGGGCGATGCCGATCCGCTGGCGCTGCCCGCCCGAGAGCTTGACGCCGCGTTCGCCGACCACCGTCTGGTACTTTTGATCGAATCCCTCGATGAATTCTTCGCAATGGGCCAGACGACTGACGGTTTGAATCTCCTGATGAGCGGCCTGGGGCCTGGAGAAGCTGATGTTTTCCGCGATCGTGCCATCGAACAGAAAATTATCCTGGAGGACCACGCCCAGGTGAGAACGATAATCACGCAGCTTGATCATGGACAGATCGCGCCCATCAATCTTGACCTTCCCGGAAAGCGGCCGGTTGAAGCTCATAATCAAGCCGATTAAGGTGCTTTTGCCGGATCCGCTCGGACCGATCAGGGCCGTCGTGGAACCCGGGGCGGCTTTAAACGTGATATTTTTCAGGACGGGAGTCTGGGGATGATATTCAAACCAGACGTTTTCGAACTCGACCGCCCCTCGGATTTCGCTGATCGTCTCTTTCGAGGAATCGCCCTCATCTTCGATCGGAATGCTCATTGTTTCGCGGATGCGATCGAGACCGGCGAAGGCCTCGGTAATCTGCATTCCGAGATTGGCGGCTTCAAGCACCGGCAGCGCCATTAATCCGGTGAAGAAGATATACATAAAGAGATCGCCCAGCGTCATCCCGCCCGAGAGGATTGAATTGACTCCCACGACGATGATCACGATCCCGGCGGTTCCAACGACAATCGGAGAGCAGGCCGTCATGGCGGAGGTCCCGGTCGTGGATCTCTTGAGACTGCGAAACAGACGATGCATTCCCTGGGCGAAGACCTGTTCCTCTCGCGGCTCCGCGGTATAGGCCTTGATGATCCGAATGCCGCCGAGCGATTCAGCCAGCCGCCCGGTCACCTGACTATAGATCTCTCCGCGTTCCCGGAGAATGGGACGTAACTTTTTCGAAGCGTAAGACATGATTCCACCGAAGGTCAGAAAAATTGTGATCGTCAGCGCCGTTAACCGCCAGTTGAGATAAAAGAGGACCCCCGTGGCGATGACGGCGGTCAGGAGACTTCCGCTCAGTTGAACCAGCCCCGTCCCAACCAGGTTTCTGACGCTTTCGGTATCGGTCATGATTCTCGAAATGAGTCTCCCAATTTGCGACGAATCGAAATAACGGATCGGTAATCGCCCGACATGAGCCTGAACCCTCTTTCGCATCTCGGTGATCGCCCGCTGAGCCGCGAGGCCTAGAATCTGCGAGACCGAGAATGAAGTGATCGATTGCAGCAAGGTCGCGGCTCCGGCGACGATGACAAAAGGGAGCAGCAGTTCGTTGCGCCCCTTGATGACGACCTCGTCGATGATATATTTCGATGAGGCCGGCAGCGCCAGGCCGGCCAGACGATTGATCAGCATCAGAAAAGCGCCCAGCGCGAGTTGTCGGCGATGGGCCAGCAGCAGGGCCCGCGCTTCCTGCCAGGTCTCCGATCGGTCGTTTCGCTTCTTATTGTCATCAGCCATCTGCACTCCTCATTTGATTGGTAGATGCGCCATCGGCTGAATCAGACTTGAGTCAGCTCGACCAGCACGCCCCCGGTACTCGAGGGATGGATGAACGCGACCAGCGATCCTCCCGCGCCGATCCTGGGCTCCTCATCGATTAATCGCGCTCCCCGTTCTTTTAATTCGGCGAGTGCGGCCCTGATGTCGTCGACCCCGAGACATAGGTGATGGATGCCGGGGCCGCGTTTGGCGACGAACTTTCCGATGAGACTGTCCGGCGTCACTCCCTCCAGGAGTTCGATGCGGCTGTCGCCGATCCGGAGCATCGCTACCCGCAAGGCCTGGTCCTCGGCACTCTCGATCTCCTGTAATTCAAGCCCGAGCAGGTCTCGCCAAAAGCCGAGCCCGCTTTCAATCGAGCTGACGGCAATACCCAGATGTTGAATATTCATCGTCTTGATAGACCTCTTGCGCCCGATCAGGATCGGGCAGGTTGTCGGATCTCACGATCTATCTGCGCTGGAGCGGAGTCGATCGTCCGGATCGCCTCAGGCCGATCGCGTCAGGTTCCGCTGAGCAATCTCCACGCGTCTCTTAATCAATGTTTGAATTTGAGCCAGGCTCTCCTCCAGGGCGGCGATCAGCGCAGTATTGGGGAACGACCAGGTCAGGGAAGGCATGATGGTCGTAATGATCTTATCGTCGTGGAGTTGATAATGGATGCCGAAATCCGCGATATACGGGAGACGGATTCCCGGACGGCCCAGGATGGAAAGATTGGAATAGGTTCTCGGATGCGAGGCCAGAACATGTCTGTTCATGCGCGTGAGTTCGATCAACCCGGCCCGGTGGGCCAGGCCGATGATCCTGCCGGCGATAACGCCCCTCAGTCGTTGAAACCGGCTCTTCGACTTTCGATTCGACATGAGAAACAGATCATAAGCCACCTGGAAGGGCAGATATCTCCGCACCCGGCGACATTCTTGAATTTGCGAATCGACCGCCCGCTGCAGAGAGGCGAAGGCGCGCTCGAGCTCCGGCCCGTCGCTCTGCCTGAAGTCGCGGCCGTCCAGGTAGTTGACAAAATCGATGACCTCTTTAGTCGTGACCGCGGCGGTCACGAACGACATGCAGCGATATTTAGTCATGGTCAGAAACTGGGCAATGATATCTATTCGGCCGGTCAGCCGTTTGATGGCCATCTGCAAGGCGATGATAAAGACGGGGACCCCGGAGATCTGATGTGAGGCGAAAAATGTTTTGCCGATTCCTCGGATCTCAAAACTTGATTGCTGCGTATCTATCACCTTCTCCAGATCCGCGCGGGCCCGTATTAGAAGATCGCGCTCGATGTTCCATTTCAATTCCCGGGCGGGAGGCAGCGAGGGGCCTGGTTCCGGGATCTCGTTGGCATCATCACGATATTTTAAAGCCCGGAATTGGATTTCATCGGCGGCTCTAATGGAAGTGTCTCCCGGCAGATTGGCGCCGGGGTGAAGGATCAAACAGGCCAGGCCGTTGCCGAACACCACGAGTTGAAGGCTTGAATGAAACCACCGGTTACCGCAATTGCCGCTCTGCGCGATCAACGCGGCCTCGGCGGCTGAGGCGGGGAAAGTGTCCAGATCCAGACACACCGTCGCCAAACTGTGGCGCAGCGCCATCAAGGATTCCACATTGACCGGGTCTTCCGCGAGCCTGGAAAAGATCTCCAGTTGGGTGGGCCCTTCGGCGCAGGTCACCGGCCCGGGCGAAGCCGAAAGGTTGGGCGGGCTCTTCCGCGCCTCCTCGATCACGTCGGCCAGGGCCTGTTTCAACTGTTTAAAGCTGGTCTCAGGATTCGGCGGCCCGACTCGTAAGGAGAAATATTTCCCCTCGATAATAACGGTGAGATCCGACGCATTCGTCGATTTGAACAACCTCGGCTTCCCCTCCTCGACAATGAAGGAGGTTGAAAAAAGATTGAGATAGTGCCCCATCTCCAGGACCTCTCCCTGGTAGCGGTCAGGCTCGAAATTTCCGGAGCGGACGTCTTCATACAGATCGTACAAGGCAAAAATCAGGCTGGTTGCGCGATCGGCCGGGGTGACATTAGACGGATCGTCTTTTAACGCCACCGTGGCCGCGTTGACCAGGCCATTGAGGGGGCCATGGATCTCGCGTTCCCGAAGGAGCCGCTCGATCTGCTGCGGGAGTCGCCGATAGAACGATCTGAACCCGGTCATGGTCCACCAGGCCTTAACCAGCCACCGCGGCACTTGTTTATACTGAATTCCCGAATGCTCGCTGGAGACCAGATAGTCGAACGCCGGAAAGGGCACCAGCGGCGGTTTGGGACATCCCGGCAGGTCTTCGTAGATCTCC
>DATEFT010000480.1:0-2018 GCA_035280505.1 Blastocatellia bacterium
TGTTGATGAACCGCTGCTTCTCCGCCTGCTTCAGATAGTGGTCGGGGTTCTGAAAGAACTTCTCTTTGGCATCCGGGCGGCTGCCGCGATATGTGACGCCCCGGTATTCCCAGGTCGGAAGCTGCGGGTCCGAAGATTCCAGATAGACCGGGCACAGGTCGAGGCTCTTCTGCTTCTCCGGAATTTTGACCTGATCGAGCAGAACGGCCTCCGCCGGCAGTTGCGCGAAGACGGGACTGCAGAGAAACCAGCCCAGCGCGAGTGAGATCAGCCAATATCGTCGCATACTCTCTCCAATCAAGGCAGCGCGAGGGCCATCAATCGGCCCGAGAACGTCGCCAACACGAGATACTGCTTACCGCCCGCCAGATAGGTCATCGGCGTGCCGGTCGGATGTTCGGGCAACGCAATCTCCGCGACGATTCTCCCCGTCGCTTTATTGAAAGCCCGCAACACATAATCGTCGTCGTTGCCGCTGGAGCCTTGTCCGACGAACAACAGGGTCCTGGTCAGCAGGGGGCCGGTGCCGCCGGCCGCGCCCAGGGGCCCGACGTCAGACTCCTTGCCGGTAATGGTTTTGACGACCTCGTTGGCCTTCTTCCGCAGGCCGTCGCCGTGGGGGACCATCCAGGACTGCTCGCCGGAGTTGAGATTGATCGCCGTGATCCGTCCGTAGGGCGGCTTGAAGAGCGGCAATCCGCGCGGCCCCGCCACATAGCCCCCGCCGCCCCGGGTGTACTTGAAATTGGAGCGCGCCGAATCCGGTTTAACCAGTTTGACCGCGATCGGGAAACTGATCGACGGCACGTAGAACAGGCCGGTCTGAGGATCGAAGGCCGCTCCCCACCAATTGCCGCCTCCGCCCCAACCGGGCAGATTGATCGTGCCGCGTTCGGACGGCGGCGTGAAGAGCGCGCCATGATCATACTGCTCCAGGAGCTGTCGAGCCTCGGCGCGTAACTCGGGCGTGAAATCGATCAGGTTCTCTTCGAGCGAACCCTGTCGCTCGAAGGGCGCGGGCCGGGTCGGAATGGGTTGGGTCGGCGACGTGCGTTCGCCCGGCACGGCCGACTGCGGGACCGCGCGCTCTTCAATCGGCCAGACGGGCCGGCCGTTCGTCCGATCAAAGACGTAGGTGAAACCGGACTTGGTGATCTGCGCCACGGCCTTGATCTGGCGCCCGCCGACCTTCAGATCGCAGAGCACCGGAGCGGCCGGCAGATCGTAATCCCACAATCCGTGATGCACGGTCTGAAAATGCCAGACGCGCTTGCCGGTCTGTGCCTCCAGACAGATCAGCGAATCGGCGAACAGGTTGTCTCCCAATCGATGGCCGCCATACCAATCGTTGGTCGGCGTGCCGGTCGGAATGTAGACGTATCCCAATTCCGGATCGGCGCTCATCAACGACCAGCAGTTGGTCCCGCCCGAATATTTCCACGACTCCCGCTCCCAGGTCCCGGTCTCCGGTTCGTCGCCCTGGGGGACGGTGTGAAACAGCCAGGCCGGTTTGCCGGTGCGGGCGTCGAAGGCCTGGATGTCTCCGCGCGGCGCCTCTTTGTTGATCGGCGCATCCGAGATCGACGCGCCGACGATCACCACGTCGCGGCAGACCAGCGGCGGCGAGGTCACGGCATAGTTCCGCGCGTTGTCGGCGAGCGGGATGGCTTTCGCCAGATCCACCTTCCCCCCGTCTCCGAATTCGGCCACGGGCCGACCGGTCTTCGCATCGATCGCCCACAAGAACGCATTGCCCGTGCCGATGAAGATGCGGGCCTGCCGGCCGTCGGTCCAATAGGCCACCCCGCGATGCACGAAGCCCAGGTTGGCCGGGCGGCCCCGCAGATAACTCCCGGTGTCGAAGACCCACAGCGTCTCGCCGGTCCGCGCCTCGATCGCCGCGACCTGACTGAACGAGGTACTGACGTAGAGGACGCCGCCGACCATGAGCGGCGTCACTTCATAAGCGAAGGGCGCGAGCATGCGATGCGTCGCCTGGATCTGTTTGTCCGGCGAAT
>DATEFT010000481.1:0-3240 GCA_035280505.1 Blastocatellia bacterium
GTTGAAACGCTTGTCGAGGAAGGCGATCTTTTTACTGTCCGGCGACCAGTTCGGGCTGTAGTAGTAAGAGGGTTCGAGCCGGATCTTCTTGACCTCGCCGACTCCCCGTTGATCGCGCAGATGCAGCGCGTAATCCCCGGCTTCGTCGGAGAAGTAGGCGATCCATTTGCCGTCGGGAGACCAGGCCGGATCCCGCTCGGCCACGTTGGTGGTCTTGGTCAGGTTGCGCGAATCACCCTTCTCGGCGGGCACCGAGATGATCTCGCCCCGAGCCTCGAAGACGGCGCGGACGCCGGACGGTGAGATGGCCGCGTTCATGATGCGGCTCCCGACCTTCTCATACTTCGGACGCACGGCCAGCATATCTCCGTTGATCGTGACCTGGACCGGTTTCGACTTGCCGGTCTTGAGATCGTAGAGATTGAGCGAGCCGAACTGCTCGTAGACGATCGCCTCCGGACCGGCCGAGGCCGATTTGATGTCGAGGCCGTTGTTGGAGAGGACCTGCGAGACTTTCTTGGTCTTGGTGTCGTAGACGAAGAGTGTGATCGGACCCTTGCGATCCGACAGGAAATAGATCTTGTCGCCGATCCACATCGGATTGAAATCGTTGGAATTTTCGCGCGGAATCTTCTCGATGCTGGAATCGGAGAGGTCGGCAATCCAGATCGGCGTGGCCATTCCGCCGCGATAACGTTTCCAGGCGCTGAACGCGCGCGGAATCGGCACGTAGGCCAATCGTTTGCCGTCGGGCGAATAGGCGCCCTCGTATCCCATCGGCAGCGGGACCTCGCTCGGAAAGACGCCGTCGGTCGCCATGGTGAAGAGGCGCGCAACCCGGTTCGAATAGCTGCTGCGCTGCGACACGAAGAGCAACTGTTTGCCGTCCGGCGTCCAGCCGGCCAACCGGTCGGCATCCGGATGATAGGTCAACCGTTTCGGGACCCCACCGCTCGCCGACACCCGATAGATATCCACATTTCCGTCATATTCGCCCGTGAAGGCCACGGTCTGGCCGTCGGGTGAAAAGAGCGGAGTGGTCTCGGACCCCACGCCCGTCGTCAGGCGGGTCGCTTCGCCGCCCTCGCGCGGCACGATCCACAGATCGCCGGCATAGACGAAGACGATCTGGGTTCGGCTCAGCGTCGGATTCCGCATCAGCAGCGGTTTGTTGGTTTGTGCCGAGCTGAAGCCTCGATCCAGGCCGATACTGGCCAGTAGCATCAGAAAGACGTATATTGCTCTCCTCATATCGCGCGTCTCCTCAATGAAATCTGTAATCTGAAGAACTCAATCGAAATGAAAGTCGAGGCCGCTCGGGACTTCCGGCCATCGTAGATAGGTGCCTTCTCGGGCCCTTTCGCATCGGTCGGGGCAAGGACCCTCATCCATACCACCGTTCCAGGCGCGACAACAATTCCGAATCGGCCGGGCTCAGGCCCGCCCATCCGGACTTTTCGGGGCTTCCCTAAACTATTCTTACCTTATGAACTTTCCTTTTTCTCTTTGGTTTGCTTCGCAGGATGATGCGAACTTAACTGAAACATCAATCGATACGTTCCAGGACAGGACACGGTTCCAACTTTTCTAACCTGACCAAGTATAGAGAGCCATGACCGAATTCGCACGCTCCCGGCGCCCCCTCTCGATAAAATGAATTCATAATAATGAAGGCCGGGTAAGAGTGAGCTTCCTGGAGTTCCGCGGATAATTTCGTGTCTTTCGCGTGTTCCGCGGTTTGAATCTCAAATTCCAAAAAACTTAGTTTCCGGATTCCCAGAATGGATTCGGATCTTTTAACGATCGGGCCGCCCAAATCTTCCCGGGTCATCTGTGGATCTGATCCGCAGCTCGTCAGGTAACATCCGGCAGGTAATATGTATTAGCTTTAAATAAGGTGATGGCAAAAATAACGTAACGTAAGTAACAAGGCCGTCGCGATATTATCCGGTTATCGATGTTATCCGGTCATGTTATCTGTGAAGGTACTAACAAAACTCGATTCGGAATGGGCGCCGAGCGTTCTTCTCGGCACTGGCGGCCTGGGTTGGGAAACAATTTCAACCGGCTTAAATCCAAAGATTGGTAAATTCGCGTATCTCTCCATACCACTCTCTGCCTTTCGACTGCAATCGTCAATAACAACCAGACAGCGAGTAAATTCTAAGCGGGTGGCTGAATCTTTGGGCAAAAGCTTCGATCGAAAATGACAGATCGCCAGGAGTATAGGAGGGTACGAATGAGGTCCAACCAAGAGACCCGAAAGAGCAGCCGCCTAAACTTGACTCGGGCTACGAAAGGATAATAGATGATGAAGAAATCAGCAGGAATAGTGAGTTCGTTCTGCCTACTGCTTTTGGTGGCAATGAGTTCGACTCTGCGCGCGGAGACCGTGACCGCGAATGTCTTGATGACGACCGATGAAGAGGTCGGGGCGTCGGCTCCGCTGCCGGCCGGGGCGCGGGGGACCGGGTTTGCCACCTTCGATATCACACGAGACAGCACGGGTAAAATTACGGCGGCCACAGTCAATTTCACGGTTGGGATCAACTTCCCGAGCGGCGTGACGGTGACCGGTCTGCACATTCACAGCGCTGCCCGGGGCAGCAATGGAATGATCTGGGCCGATACGGGGCTGGGCGGCTCCAACTCCATCACCTTCTCTTCCGGCCAGGGGCGGATCGAACTGCGGGCCGTGAGAGTCGACCTGGTGCAACTGCAGGGAATGCTGAACAATCCGTCGCAGCATTACTTCAACCTGCACACGACCGCCAACGGCGGAGGCGCGATTCGGGGTCAGATCGTCACGCTCAGCGAGACCATGGGGGCGACGGTGGCCCTGACCACGGCTGAGGAGGTCGGTCCGTCCGCGCCGCTGCCGACGAACGCCTTCGGGTCGGCGACCGCCACGATCAATCCCTTCCGGAGACCCTCCGACGGAGCGATCATCGGCGGCGCCATCAATTTCGTGACCACTCTGAACCTGCCTCCGAACAGCGTCGTGACCGGCTTCCATATTCATGAAGCGGCGGCCGGGAGCAATGGCGCGATCGTGCTCGACAGTTCGCTCAGCGGCAGCAACTCGGTGAGTCTGCCCACCGGGCAGGGGACTCTCAGTTTCCCGATTCGTCTGACGACTCCGGCTCAGATCGGCGCCTTGCAGCGGTTGATGGCCAATCCGGCCAACTTCTACTTCAACGTCCACACCTCGGCGAACGGCTCGGGCGTGGTGCGCGGTCA
>DATEFT010000482.1:0-6186 GCA_035280505.1 Blastocatellia bacterium
CAAGCAGAGCCGCGATGATTCTTGTGTATTTTTCCATGATTCAGGTCGACCTCACAAACCGCTAAGAGATGCTTCACTGCCTGCGTCCGCACAGGTGACGGCACCTTAACAGTTGATGGCCGATTGCTCAAGGCCCGGCCAACCGGTGCTCCCGGCGCCGGCCCTCGATTAAGGAGGTGGCTCACAAAATCGGGTTATAGACCGGGAACCGCGCGAAACACGCAAAAACTTGATGACTTCGCGGTTTGAATCTTAAATTCCAAAGAGCTTACTTTCCCAAGTCATAAGCCCTCTGCTCCGGGTGAGCGACTGCATGTTGAGACCGCAAGAGTAACAGAATCTAACAATTCCTTCTATCTCCAACTTTTCTGAAAAGGGTACGCTCCTACCGGCGAAACGAATTACAATCCGTCTTCCTGGCTCGGGCAACAAGGAATCTCTCGGCCATTTTTGTTGCGATGTGCTGGTACGGGAGCGGTTTTACCACACCGACTTTCACTGCCCTGCCGCAGTGTGCGAAGTCAACGAACGACGGGGGAATTTCATGACTAAAGAATTTCATCTCGATGTACCGCTGATCCTGCAGAGTGATTGTTACCGTGATACCAATGAAAAATGCGGGGCGGCCTGTGCGCAAATGGTGCTGCACGATGTCGACCCTGACCGCGCCACGACGGCGGGAGAGCAGGAGACGCTCTTTGCTCGGATTCAGGCTCCGCCGTCCGACACGAGCGCCTGGTACAACCCGCCTCAAGGCATCTCTCGCGTCTTGAACCAGGACCGGCCGCCGGATCGCCGGCCGGACCGGGGGATCGACTCGCTTCCGCCGACCGTGCAAGAGGTCTTCGATTCGGTTCCGGCGGACCCTGCCACCACTTATGAGTTCACCATTCTGGGCGACAGCCATCCCGTCTACGATCCCGGACTGCCCCGAGCCAACGACGCCGAGGACCAGATCGAGCAGATCGAGCTGCTCTCACGGCTCTTGATCCGCACGGTCGCCATCAAAGGCGCCGCCCCCATCGTGGCGGTGCGAGAGGATAACGCGCACTGGGTGGTCGTCAACGGGTTCCAACTCCAGGACGATTTCGACGATGCCAATCTGCGCCAGCGCGACCGAATCCAGGCCATCATGATCCGCAATCCTCTGGGGCGGTACACCTATCGCACGATCGACTGCGACTCATTACCCGGCCGGGAGTTTGAGGAGATCACCGGCCACTGTTGCGCAATGAATCCTTATCTGCAGGATGTCATCTCCTACGAGACGTGGGTGAGGGAGTACCTGTTCGCCGATTGGGCCCAGACCTTCGTGGCGATTTGCGATAAGTCCCATCAGGTCATGGATCCGATCCTCGACCGGATCTATTCATATGCGGCCTCCAAGTCGCGGGCGCTCAGTCACCCGACTCCGGACCCGGAGAGTCAAGAACTCCGGGTGACGGCCCGGCACTGTCCGGGAGAACCGGAGATCACCCCGGATGAGGCGGTGATTCTGGCGGGCCGCGCCATCGAGGAGTTCGACCTGTCGCGCCTCAACCGGAACGTCACGCCGCAACAACTGATGACGCCCGTCAAGATCAAAAGACTGGACCGTCTCGACGGCGGCTACTATCTGGTTCCCGCCGGAGTGAAGGATCAGGTCTCCGGGATGATCAGGATCTCCACGACCGGGAAGTTCAACGAAGCGACCGTCTGGCCGAGGGGACATTACACCGTGCCGTTTGAGCAACGCCCGGAGTTCAAAGACCTGATCTATCGTCCGGGCGGCGGTCTGAGAGGCCGCAAGATTCGGCTGACGGAGTGCGGCCCGGCCCTGACGATCACGGACGTCAGCCGGGATCAGCAGACTCCCTATGTCTGGCGGCCCGGACCGGAGTCGTTCTCGGCATTCAGGCCGTTTCATAATCTCAGGCTGACCGTGGAAGGGCTCGGCTCGCCGATCTCACTCTTTCTCCCGGTCGATGATTACTGCCTGTCGGAGGAGGACGAGAGCGGCGCCGTCTCGCTGCCTTCGGCCAACTATCTGCAGATGCTGGCCGACTGCATCAAGGAGAAGGCGGGGAACACGATCGGTGAAGTCCTGGCGCTGGTCAATAATCGGGGGAACACGCTGCTCGTGATCTATCGATCCAACCGGACCAAGGCGACCGTGAAAGCGGAATTGGAGACGATGACGCAGATCATCTGCGAGTGCCTGAAAGCCCACCCTCGAGCGGGGCTGACACAGTTTCGCATCCGGGCTCACGACACCAACGATTTCTTAACCCAGCGGCGGGGCGGCGGGGAGAGCGTCCCACTGGGTACGGCTCCGCCATCCGGCGGCGGCGGCGGCGGGATTCCGATCGGCTCTTGCTCTTGATGCGAGCTGTTCCGGCGGGGATCGCTATTTTTCCGGGTCGCCCTGCAAGCTGAAGGCGGCCCAGAAAAATGGCGCGTTCGATTCAGCCCGCTTCCACATCTCGATTTGCGCCAGTCGCAGAGCCTCGGCCGCCGGCAGTCGCTGGGCCAACAAATTTCGATAGAAACTCTGCATCAGGAGCGAGGTCTCCAGGTCCGGGACCTCCCATAGACTGACGACCACGCGCGGGGCGCCGGCATAGATGAAACCGCGCGACAGGCTGATCAGCCCCTCACCGCGCACCTGTTTGCCCAGCCCTGTCCGGCAGGCTCCCAACACCACCAGGTCGGCATTCAATCGCAACTGATAGATGTCGTTGAGCCGTAAATAGCCCGGTTGTGGCTGTCCCCGGCGATCGACCTGCGAGAGCGCCAGCCACGAGAGCCCGGGAAAGAGATCGTCGACATAGGCGTGGGTGGCGAAATGCAGGTAGCGGTAGTTGCTCAGCCGGCCGCTCATCACCAGCTCGCGATTGGCATCGAAATCCAGCGCGACCAGACTTCCTTCGGGCGCAACTTGGGCGATGGCCAGCGCCTCATCACGCGATGCCGGCAGGCGATTGAGCGCGCCGGGCTCCCCGAAGCCCTGCCAGGCCCGGTCGAGATCCGGGTCGCCCGTCGATTGCCGGGTGATGGCCGCCGACGACGAGGCCGCTTTCACCCGTCCGTCGCGGGCGGAAAAGACCGGGTCGGCGAGAACCGCCACCCCTCCGGTGGCGGGCTGGCGCGTTGCCAGCACCTGGCGAAACCAGGCGACGGTCGAGGCCGACGGCAGCATGGCCAGCTCGTGTTCGACGATCAAGGGGCGGATGGGCGAACGTCGCGCCGCCGTCCTGGCCGCCGCGGCCGGACGCGGGTCGGGCAGCGCCGCGAACGGAATTCGCTGCAGGCTGCTGTCGCTGACGATCCAGATTTTTCGCTTCTGCAGCAACGGCTTGACCGGCGCCAGCAGCTTCTCACTGAGGAATCGAACGGTTCTGGCGAATTCCGGATTTTGATAGGAGAAGCGCCGCCGCAACTCTTCGCCGGTCTCGAACTTTTTGCGCTGAAAGAACCCGGCCGCCTTCTCGATCAGAGCCCGGTCCGGAATCTCGACGACCCGCAAGGCGCGATCGCGCTCGCCGGTCAGCGCGAACAGATAGAGACGATCCTGTGCGACGAAATATTCCAGCAAGAGGCTGTCCGGAGTGAGCAGTTGACGCTGGATCTCGGCCGGGCTGAGCGGCTGGGGGCGCAACAACGCCGCATACCGCGGTGAACTGGCCCGGATCTGCCCCTGCAACTCGTCGGCTTCGGTCGTCAGTTGCCGCAACTCGTTTTCGAGTTCCCGCAACCTGGTGCTCCGGGCGGCGGGGTCCGTCGTTCTCGCCGCCTGGCTCCGGTCGCTGACGACTCGGTCGATCGATCTCTGCAAGACCGCCTCGCGTTCGATCAGAGCGGCGGGCACCTCCGCGCGCGGATTGCGGCCGAGGTCGGACAGGCTCTCCAGCAGGGCGCGGGCGTGAGCGCGTTCGCTGGTCTGAAAAGCCCGAACCTCGTAATCCGCCGCCGGCTCTCGTTCGCGCAGCTTCAATAAGAGCGCGATATGCTCGGCATAATAATGATGAGTCGAGGCGCTGAAAGTGGCGCCCAGCATGGGATTGGAATATCGTTGCCGAACCTGCTCCACCAGGGTCAAGGCGCGATCACTCTGGGCCAGCGCCTCGTCGAGACGCCCGCGCTGACTTTCAGTCTGAGCCATCCTCATGATGGAAAAGGCGTCCAGAATCTTCTCGTTCAACGGCCGGCGCAAGTCCAACGCCCCCTGGTAATACGTGAGCGCCTGGTCGGGCTGTCCGAGCAGGCGGTAAGCATCCCCCAGGCAATGCAGGGCATAAGCCTCATCGCGCTGGTTTCCGCCTTTTTTGATCAACGGCACCGCTTCGTTAAGCAAGGTCAGCGCGAGCTGCGGCTCCCGCAAGGCCAGATGATTGGCCGCAATATTCGTCAGAGTCCATCCCTGTTTTCCGCCGTTGTTCAATTGGCGCCAGAGCTCAAGACCGGCCTGCTGCTCCGAGATGGCCAGCCGATATTCGCCCTGAAAGAATTTGGCCGCGCCCTGACTGTTGAGGACGAGCGCCTCCTGCTGTTTGCTGCCCAACTCCCGATAGATCGACAGGGCTCGCCCATACCATGACCAGGCGTCATCCGGCTGCCCCGTGACCGTGTAGATGTTGCCGATGTTCATGAGACAGACGGCTTCCGACAACCTGTTGTTCAATTGGCGGTAAGCGGCGGCGGCCTGCAGAAAATGATAGAGCGCCTTCTGCTTATCATACTGGGCGTCGGCAATCGCGCCGATATTGCTGGTGATCTGCGCTTCCAGGGTGAGGGCCTTGAGGGTTCGCTCCGCCTTCCTCACGAACGGCAGAGCCCGCTCAAAGGCCGATAACGACTCTTGATAATTGGCCAACTGATAATAAGCTTCGCCCATCGTTTCGATCGTTTGCGCCAGCCCGAACCAATCCTCCGCCTGTTCATAGTAGGGCACGGCGGCGCGGTACTTTTCGAGGGCCGCGAGGTAGCTATCTTTCGTGCGCTGATCATAGAGCTCTTCTCCGGCGGCGAAGAGCTGCTCGCCCCGACAGCGCGCCCGGTCGGCGCCGGTGGCCGGCCGCAATTCCGACACTCGCACTTCATAGTCGATGCCATCCCGCTGCAGATCCCGGGCTCTGATCCTGACGAAATAGTCGGCGGTCTCTTCAGCCACCGCCGCGACGGTTTTGCCTTCGGGAAGCCCATTGACGGGGTTTATTTTCATGAGCGGTCTTCCGTCGGCGGCCGTCAGCTCCATCGAGATGTCGCCGCTGAGCGCCTTGGCCTCCACCTGCACGTATTGCCCGATGGTCAGCGGGAGCGGATAACGATGGGCCCCGGCCCTATTCAACCGGGCTCTCACCGGCACGCCATATGACAACGGCGCGCGTTCGAGCTGTTCTTGCGGTGCGCGGACCAGCCCCCAGGCGGCCAACCAGACGGAGAGGATCAACTGGGTGACGGCGAATAGTGGATGGCGAATCATGAGTGAGGTTCCCTTTCGTCGGAGACGCCGGCCCCAGACAGAGCCTCTGGCCAGGTTGGGCCGAACGAATCCGGGTGAGCGAGCGAGACATCGAAGATGACTATTTTTGCTGCTCTAACTGCTGAAGATCCGCAGCGAGTTCGCGGCTGAAAGTTGCGACCACCTTTTCCAGGGAACCGGTATATTGACGCCCGCTCGTGCCCGGCGTCAATGGCCAGAGCACTTTTCCTTGAGGATCGGTTAAACGGACCGTCAAGGCGAGCCGATCCGGCCGCGATGAAGTGACCGTCGCGATGAGCGCCACCTCGGCCTCGCCGACGTCGTCGGTCAGACTGAATCGGTTGTCGGCGGGCAGGCGCCGCCGGAGCTGTCGGCGCACCTCTTCGCGTCGCGCCCCGCGTACTTCCAGATAGATTCGGCGGGCGGCGGGCAGTCCGGCAATTTCGGTCGCCTCGCCGCGGGTGAGAGGCTCGCCGGCGCGCGGGCGAAGGTCCATGGCAATGACCTCGTCGGCGGGCGGCGGCGTGGGCGCGAGCGGCCCCCGGGCCGGAGTGACGGTCGAGTCCGGAGTCTTGAGCGCGTCCGGCTCCGTGCGAATAACCGGCGGCGCCGGGGAGGCCTGACGCGCGAGGTCGGCTCCGGTTCCGGTTTGCCGGCCACGAAATGTGTAGATCGCGGCCGCGCCGAACAGGGCCACCACCGCGAAAGCCAGCGCCGGTCTCCAG
>DATEFT010000483.1:0-2014 GCA_035280505.1 Blastocatellia bacterium
CCCTGCTCGATCAAGCCTTTGGGCCCATGCCGCCGGAGCCCCGCCCCGACCGCATACTCGGCGTCTACTACGCCGGGATGACGGGCCCCGAGAACGTGACCTTCGGCTCTCCGGGTTTCAAGTTCCTCGATCGATACGTGCGCAATCTGCCGCAAGCGGAGAATTTCTCGATCTGCCGGAACATCGAGTCGCTCAGGACCTATCATGACGGCGAGCCGATCAAACTATGGCTCAAACATACGGACGGCGCTTTCTGGGAGATCTTCCAATTCAACTTTCTCGAGGGCGGTCCGTTCACGGCCACCGACGACCGGGACGGCCACCTGGTGGCGGTCATCAACGAGGCGACGCGGAGCAAATTTTTCGACGGCCAGCCCGCGGTGGGCCGCAGCCTGGAATTGGACGGACGCCGGTTTCGGATCGTCGGCGTGGTGGCGAACGTCTCCTTCCTGCGCCTGATGCCCTTCGCCGACCTCTGGATTCCTCACGGGGCGGCGAAGATTCAGGTCCGGGGCCTGGTCGATAGCCATCTCGGCATCATTCTGGCGCGCCGCGCGGAAGAGATTCCGGCGCTCAAGGCTGAATTCCAGTCGCGGGTGCAGCAGGTAGAGTTTGACGACCCGAAGAGATACAACCGTTTCGAGAGCGCGCCCGAGACCCTCTTCGAATTCATTTCGCGTCTCCTGACCAACCGCCAGGGAGAGTCCCGCCCCGGCCGCTTACTTGCCGCGATGGTCGTCGCGGCGGTCCTGTTTATGCTGCTGCCGACGATCAACCTGATCAACATCAACGTCAGCCGAATTCTGGAGCGCTCCGGCGAGATCGGCATCCGCAAGGCTTTCGGCGCCTCCTCGTGGACGCTGGTCGGCCAGTTCGTGGTCGAGAACATCCTGCTGACGCTGATCGGCGGCGCGATCGGATTTGTGCTCTCGCGATTGGTGCTGCTGGCCATCACCGAGAGCGGACTGATCCCCTATGCCGATTTTCAACTCAACTATCGGATCTTCGGCTACGGCTTGCTGATCTCCGTCTTCTTCGGCCTCTTCTCGGGCGTCTACCCGGCGTGGAAGATGTCGAGGCTGCACCCGGTCGAGGCCCTGAAAGGAGTCGTTCGATGATCAAGCACCTGATCAAACTCGTCTGGAACCGCAAACGCGCCAACCTGCTGATCGGGATCGAAATCTTCGTCTCCTTCCTGGTCCTCTTCGCGATCCTGGTCCTGGTCATCTACTGCATCGACAACTACCGCCGCCCCCTCGGCTTCAACTATGAGCACGTCTGGAACATCGAGATCGAAATGAAACAGGAGCCCGCCGGCCAGTCGCCGGAACGCGCGGAGACCATGCGGCAGCTCTATCTGAACTTGAAAGAGTTGAACGAGATTGAAGCGGTGGCCGGCGCCCAGTATCAACCGTTCACCTTCGGCGGGAATTACGGCCTGATTCGGAATCAGGCGGCCGAGATCAGATTCCGCAACAATACGGTGACCGACGACTTCGACCGGGTCCTCGGCGTGAAACTCGAGGGAGGCCGCTGGTTCGGCCGTCAGGACGACGGGGCGGACCCGCCGTCAGCCGTGATCAATCGACGTTTGGCGAACGAGTATTTCGGCGCTGCAGATCCGGTCGGGCGCGTGCTTGAATCTTCAGATAATTTCAAGTTCCGCGTGATCGGCCTGGTCGCGGACTTTCGTCACGGCGGCGAATTCTATGCCCCCGAAAATTTAGTCTTCCTGCGTCAGAACGCCAACGATCCCCAGGCTCGACCGGAGCGCCATCTGCTGATCAAGCTGCGGCCGGGCACCACCCGCGCCTTTGAAGAGCGGCTGGTCCGGCGGTTGCAGGGCGCGGCCCCGGAATGGTCTTTTGAAGTGACGCCCCTGACCGAGTTGCGGGAGTCGCTGCTCCAACAGACGTGGATTCCGATGGCCGCGGCCTGCGTGGTGGCGATCTTCCTGATGATCATGGTGGCGCTCGGCCTGACCGGAGTCCTCTGGCAGAACGTCACGCAGCGG
>DATEFT010000484.1:0-4357 GCA_035280505.1 Blastocatellia bacterium
GGAAGATCTCCCTCATATCTTTGAGCGGTTCTTCCGCAGATCGAAGTCGACCAGCGATCGAACGGCCACCGGTTTCGGGTTGGGCCTCTCGATCGTCAAGTGGATCGTCGATTCGCACGGCGGAAAGATCGACGCCAAGAGCGCGGTCGGAAAGGGCACCACCTTCATCGTCAGGCTGCCATTGCTGCAGCAGGCCTGAGTCTTTAAACCGCGAAAGATGCGGAACCCGCGAAGTCATCGAGCCTTCGCGTCTTCCGCGTCTTTCGCGGTTCTTGGTTCTTCATGACCCGACTTTAGTCTCCTCATACTCCCGGACTGGCTCCGGGCCCTCGCCCTCGGGCTTCAAACTCAATCTCCGGCCGGTGATCAGCCGCGCTCCGCGCTGGTAGGTGAAGTACGACCAGGCCCAGTTGAAGAGCACCGTGAACCGGTTGCGGAATCCGATCAAGAAGAAGATGTGAACGCCCAGCCAGGTCAGCCAGGCGAGGAATCCCCGCAGATGCAGTTTCCCGATCTCCGCGATGGCGGCTTTGCGGCCGATGGTCGCCATGTTGCCCTTGTCGACATACCAGAACTTTTCGCGCGGGTCGTCTTTCAGATCGTTGACGATGTTGCGCGCGACGCAGCGTCCCATCTGCATGGCGACCGGGCTGACGCCGGGCAGCGGTTGGCCTTCCTGAAGGAACGTCACCATATCGCCGATCGCGAAGACCCTGGCGAAGTCGGGCAGGGTCAAATCCGGATTGACGACCACGCGCCCGGACCGATCCAGCCGCACGCCCAGCGACCGGGTGAAGTCGGTGGCCTGGACGCCCGCGGCCCAGATCACCGTCGCGACCTTGATCCGCTCATCGCCCAGAGAGACGCTCTTCTCATCGATCCGGGTGACCCGGGCGTTGACCCGGACCTTGACGCCGAGCTGAGTCAGTTGTCGCTGCGCGCTCTCGGAGAGATCCGGGCTGAAACTGGGCAGAATCCGCGGCCCGCCTTCGAGCAGGATGATCTCCGCCTGCTGCGGGTTGATGGTGCGGAAATCGCGCGCCATGACGTACCGCGCCAGCTCGGCGATGGCTCCGGCCAGTTCCACTCCCGTGGGCCCGCCGCCGACGACCGCAAAGGTCAGCAGATCTTTGCGACGCTGCGGATCGTCCTCGATCTCCGCCGCCTCGAAGGCCAGCAGGACCCGGCGGCGAATCTCGACCGCGTCATCCAGGTCTTTCAGGCCCGGGGCGAACTTCTCCCAGTCGTCGTGGCCGAAGTAGCTGGTGCGCCCTCCGGTGGCCAGGACCAGGTAATCGTAGGCGAGCGTCTCCCGCTCGCCCTCGAAATTGCGCAGTTGGACGGTCCGTTGAGTGAGATCGATTCCGGTCGCCTCGGCCAACAGCACCGAGACGTTCTTCTGTTTGCGAAGTACGGATCTGATCGGAGCGGCAATGTCGGCCGGCGAGAGCCCGGCCATCGCCACCTGATAGAGCAAAGGTTGGAACAGATGATGGTTGGTACGGTCGACGACCGTGACCTGAACCGGCGCGTTTTTGAGGGCCTGAGCCGTGGTCAGCCCTCCAAAACCGCCGCCGATAATGACTACCCGAGGAAGCGCGTTTTTTGCAGTTGTTTGGACCATTTTTCTCCTTCTCCTGTCTTCCCTCTATTTTAATCACGACCGAGGGCAGATAAAAGTTACAGGATGAGAGTCTTTAAATGGTCGATTAGCCGAGCACCCGGAGCACGACCCCGATCTGTTTGGTGGTCGATTGCGCGCGGATCTCGGTCAGCGCGTCCTGGAGCTGTTTTTCGCGCACCCGCTGCGTGAGCAGCACGATGGTGGCCGCCCCATTACTCGTCACGCCCTTCTGCGTGATGCTGTGGAGGCTGACGTGGTGGGTGCCGAAGGCCTGGCCGAGACTGCCGATGACGCCCGGGGAGTCATGGGTTTCGAGCCGGACGTAGTAGGCGTTGACGGTCTCTTCGATGGGCAGCACCGGGCGGACCTGCGGGCGGATCGGCAATTGGAAATACGGCGCGAAGTCGGGGAGTTTGAGCGCGCTGGCCAGGTTGATCACGTCGCCCACGACGGCGCTGGCGGTCGGAAACCGTCCGGCGCCCGGTCCGGAGAGCATAATCTCGCCGACCGCGCTGCCGCTGATGAAGATGGCGTTATGAACGCCCTCGACGCTGGCCAGCGGATGATGGATCGGCACCAGCATCGGGTGGGCCCGCACGTCGAGCCCCGGGCCCTCGGTCGGTTGCGCCAGCCCGACCATCTTGACGCAATAGCCGAACTCGGCCGCCAGTTTGATGTCGAGATCCGAGATCTGTGAAATACCCTGGCGATAGATCTTTTCGACCTCGATCGGAGACTGGAAGGCGAGCGACGAGAGGATGGCGATCTTGTAGACCACGTCGCGCCCCTCGATGTCGTCGGTCGGATCGGCTTCGGCGTATCCCGCCGCCTGGGCCTCGCGCAGGGCCTCGGCAAAAGGTTTCTGGTCCAGTGTCATCCGGGTCAGGATGTAGTTGGTGGTGCCGTTGACGATTCCGGCGACGCGCGAGATCCGGTTGGCCTGCAGTCCGCGATGGAGGGTCGAGATCAGCGGAATCCCCCCGCCGACCGCGGCTTCAAAGAAGATCGTGACGTTGTGGGCGTTGGCCAGGTCGAAGATCTCCGGACCGTGTTTGGCGATCACCTCTTTGTTGGCGGTGACGACGTGTTTGCCCTTCGTGATGGCGCGTTTGATCAGCTCATAGGCCGGGACGATGCCGCCCGCGACCTCGACGATGATCTGGATCTGAGGATCCTCGGCCAGTTTGAACGGATCGTCCGTCAGCTCGAACGGCGAGAGGTCGACCTCGCGTGGTTTATTGCGGTCGCGCACGGCGATCAGGCGAATCTCGAATTGCGGGTTGTCGCGCAGCAAAGTCACCACTCCGGTGCCCACTGTTCCCAGACCCAAAATTCCAAGTGTTGTCTTTGCACTCATAATTAGTATTTTTGATCAGGAGCCGAGATTAGGTTCAGAGTTAAAGAGAAGCTTAACTGCCGGGCTCTCTCCATGCAAACTTTTATGAGAGAATGTGGAGCGACGTTCGTGGCCGGGGGATGGCCGGGGGATGGCCGGGGGGTGGCCGATGATGGATGAGTTTCCATTCAAAAATCCTGATTTGACATGACCGACTATTGTCGGCTACTTTGAGCATTGGAAGCAACAGACTTTTATTCATGGCAGCGATTCCAAATTCTTCCCCGCACAGAAGATCGGGATCTCTTTTGGAGGTTGTGATGAAATCGTTATTCAGTGACGCTGAAGTTAAGGCTAGACTTGAGGAAGAGAAGAAGAGTGGCAGCAGCGCCATGCCGGTGGTCTTATGGTTTGTCGCCATATTCTTTATCTCCGGTGTCTGGGCGGTCTACCGTTTTGTCGATAACCGGCCGGCCCTGCAACCGCCGCCGCCGCCGGTCTCGCTGGAAGACGCCAAACAGACCAACGCTGTCTTCGGCCAGTTCAACAAATACGTTCAAGATGAGAATTGGACCGAGGCTGAAAAGATGATCTCGCTTTCGGCGCTCGATTACCTGAAGAGCCGGAGCGTGACTTTGCGCGCGAGCATCCTCGGTGATCGCAAGAATGAGCGAGTCGTCGAGGCGGCTTCGACGCCCAGCGGCGAACGAACCCCGGAGCGGGTTCGCCAGGACTGCGTCTATAAGTTTATGGACGGAAACTACAAGATTATCCCCCTGGCGGTCGTGATCGAGAACGGCAAGATCGTGATCAACAGTTGGTGGGAAGAGGGCACCGCCACCCCAACTCCGGGAGAGAGAAGCATCTAAACCGCGCTGGGGCCCTGGGATCGAGATCCCGCTCCTCACCGCTCAAAGAACAAAAGACGCGAGAGATCGAACATCTTTCGCGTCTTTATTTTTTGGTCAACCGCGCGGTTCGCGGTTCCGATCAGTTTTGACGGCCCCGGCTGGGCGTGCTGGGGGCCCGGCCTCCGCCGCTGTCGGCTCTGGGGGCGGGCGGCGCACTCCGGGGCGGAGGCGGTGTGCTGGGCGCAGCGCGCGGTGAATCGGACCGGGGAGATTCGTGTCGAGGGGGACCGGACCCGTGATCTCGATCCCTGGATCCGTGATCCCTGGGCCCGCGATCCCTGGAGCCATCTCTGGAGCCATCTCTGGGCCCGCGATCCCTGGAGCGATGATCACCGGGGTTGGGTCCCGAGCTCAGATCTGGACCATTGGCCCGCTCGACGACACGGCGGACGATCCCGTGCCTGACCTCTTTTCCGTCAGAGCCGGAGATGGCTCGCGGCGGCACGTGGCTTCGGCGCCAGTGGTGCCGGCCGCCGAAAGGATAGC
>DATEFT010000485.1:0-6241 GCA_035280505.1 Blastocatellia bacterium
CTGATACTTCCCCGACTTAACTGACCGATTGCGCGGCTTGTCTGCTTCGATCAGACCGGCATATTGCGCTTTGACTTCGGCCTCTGAGATCAGCCCCGCTTGATAATCCTGCAGCAGTTTTTTTATTCGGCTTTTCACGATGATCTCTCTTCGATTAAATAGAAGTCCGTTCAGGAGGCCGGAAGGAGGGCCTCACCTCTGGATCAATGCTGAATAATGTGGTTAATAGAGTAATGGGCCGGAAAAGGATCGCTGATTGCGATGGCGAGTCGGCGCCGCGAGCGGTACCGATTCAATCAGCGTCCTGCTCCATCCGGATCTTGGTGTGCCGGACAGATAGACGTCGATCGCCGCGCTCTTCAATCAGTTTCTCAGGCGTTCTAAAGTCTCTTCCAATGACAATCTTCCATGCATCAACTCATCGGCAATCGTATTAAGATGATCGTCATTAACCCCCAGGTCAAATTCGCGCCCCTGGCGGTCGGCATCGTCTGAAGTTACAACTCGGCTCCGAAAAGCCATCCCGTTCTCCAATCCGTGGCCGAGATCGGCTCGGTGATCCCGATAAATGTGTTCCGTCAGCAGCCTGATGGAGAAGTAGTCGAAGATAACGGTGGTCTTCAGCGACAGACCCAGCGCCTCATTTATGCTACGCACCAGATCCACCGCCACAATCGAGTCGACGCCGACATCGGATAAGGCTTTATCCAAATCGAGATCTCCAGCCGAAAGTTTCAGAACCTCTGCGACGTTCGTCAGCAGAGCCTCCTCAAGATAACTTTTTACGGCCTCCTCCGAATCCTTCTCACGGTCAAAGCTGAGATCCACCGCCTGACCGTTTCTGCGCTCCTGAAGCCTAAACGTCTCGGCTCTCGAATCGGCCGGCGTCGCATCCGGGTTCCGTCGCGACCACTGCGGCATCAGCTCGTCCTTGTACTCCAGATGAAGATGCTCGGCCAATCGCCCGATGGATGGATAATCGAAGATGACCGTGGTCTTTAACGCTAAGCCGAGTGACTCATTGATCGCACGGACCAACTCCACGGCGATAATTGAATCTACCCCGAGGTCGGAGAGGGCGGCAGATGGATCGATCTCGCCATCTGCCAGTTTGAGCGCCTCAGCCACCGCGTTCAACAGAGACTCCTCAAGATAGCGCCTCAATTGCTCTTCCGAAACCTCGGTCTTTTCAGCCGGTCTGGCCGCCCTGGGAGAGGACTTCGCTCCGCGCGCACCGCCGTTATTGTGGGTCGAGTTCGGGCTCCGCAATTCCTGCCCTTTCATGCCGATTTCGTGCGCGGCTTTCTCCTGTTGGGCCTGACCATTGCTCTCCGCTACGATCACATATTGCTGGGCGAGGTCAGACACAACCGGGGCCACGAATACTTTTTCAAACCCGTCCCCGGTTAAACACCGCTCCCACCGGGTGGGCGACAGCGCCGGACTTCCCTCGATCCTCACTTCCTTATCTTCTGCTCGCCACCAGCCGTCCAACAGGCCAAAAGTAAGAGTGGTAAATGGCCGTTTACTACCTATCTCATTAAGAATCAATAATCCGTTCCGTTTCAAACAGGCTTTTACGTTTCGGAGCGTGTCACCGATATTCTTCGTGGCGTGCAGGACATTGGCTGCAATTGTGATGTCGAAAGAGCCCCTGCGTATCGATTGTTCGCTCAATGGGCGCTCCACGTCAAAAAGCTGCAGCGATAGATAAGGAGTCGTCGGGGAATATTGCTCCTGCGCGTGAATCAAAAAACGCTTGGAGATATCGGTATAGACGTACTCCACACAGCTTTCATATGGTCTCAAGCGTTTAAAGAGGCCTTCGCTGGTTCCGCCGGTTCCTGCTCCAATCTCCAGAATTCTGACCTTCACCCCATCCGGAAAGTCTCGCAGCTTCGCCTGGATGAAAGTCTCCACCGCGTCGGCTATCTGGTCGTTGAAGTAGTCGGCATAGGCATTCTTCTTATAGATCCCTTCCACCAGGGCAGTGCTCGAATTCGGGAAGAGAACATCGGTGGCCAGAACGCGGCCCCGTAGAACCTGCGGCAACGATTGCAGGCAAGCGTCCGCCAGAGCCAGATGCGCGCTCAAATCCGAATACCGGCTCAAAATATCGGCTTTGTGACGGTCAGCATCATAGGCCTCCATCTGATTCCCGCGGGGAGCGGCTAATCTGACCACGCCCTTCTCAATTGCAATCATCCCTTCCTGGCGCAGGATCCGCAGGACCTCATCAAAGAGCAGATCCTGCTTGCCGGAAATTTCCAACTCTTCTTTAATAACGCGGGTATCTTTGGGCGCCGTTAAGATGCTCTCCAGCCCCATCGCCTTCATCACCGACAACAACCGGTTGACAACGTACCTGTTCAGAGAGGTATCGGCCGCGTCCGAATGTTCAAACCGGGAGGAGTCAAGCTTCTCCCTGGCCGAGTCACTCTCGAGCGTATTCACAATCGGCTCAAAATAGGAGCCCTGAGTCGTGGCATAGAGTTCTTCGCCCTGTTGACCTATTCCCCACCGGCCCCTTGCCGCCGGGCTCAATTTAATGGCCAGCAATTGCGGGATTTGATTGGCGCCAACAGACTCCAGGATGGTCATGCCATCTCGGGGCTCCAGGGAACCGATGCCGAGCGCCTCCATCTTGCTTCGGTAACTTTCGCTCGCGACTATGCCCACGCTCCCCCAATAACCCCAGTTAATAACGAATACCGGAAAAGAGCAGCTCTTTCTCAACGCCTCGGCGTAGGTATCCTTAAAGGTGCAGCCCGCCGCATAGTTGCCCTGACCTGCCGCGCCGTAGAAGGATTGAATGGAAGAATAAAAACAGAGCCAATCCAGATCTTCATCTCTGAAGACTGCGCCCAGGACGGCGCTCCCCCTGACTTTCGGATCCAAGACGTTTTTGAAGCGGTCTTCATCGATCCCTCTCAAACTCTGGTCTCTCAGGACCAGCGCGGAGTGAATGACGCCGTTTATTCGGCGGTACTTTCCTTTGACCACGTCGCGAGCTCTCTTCAACTCCGCCTCATTCGTCAGATCGGCCTGAATGTACTCGACCGTTCCGGGCTTGCCGGCAAAGCTCTCCAGACTCTGCGAGATCTCCTCGTCAATCCGTCTTCGGCCCAGCCAAACGACATGGGCCTGATATCGATCGACCAGATATTCGGCGGTGACTCGGCCCAATCCGCCGGCCCCTCCGATGATGAGGTAGACTCCCCCATTTTTGAACATCGCGGGCTCGGCCTTCGGCAGCAACAGCGGCCTGATCTGATTCTCATATCGCAATCCATCACGATATGCGACCGGAAACCCGGTGATGCTGGCCGGCTCTCGGCGGAGGTAATCAATGATCCACTGTGGGTCACGCGAACCTTCCAGATCCGACTTGCTGAGATCGATGCAGCGAACCTTCCAGTGCGGATATTCCTTGGCGAGAGTTTGAGTCAGGCCCGAGAGTCCGCCGCCCCCGGCATTGATCTCCTGCTGCCCTGGCAAAACCTGGCTGTCCTGGGTGACGACGACGACCTCCAGTGTCTCCTGATCAGATCCATGATCGATCAAGGCTTTCAGACATCGGAACCAGCTTAAAACGGTATACTCCTGCTCCTCTTCGATCAGTGCGGGTTCCAGACTATATGGTTGCGCTCCGACCAGCGCGGCCAGGAAATAGACCTTCTTGATGCCTGTGAGTCCCCGGACAATACTGGCGATGTCGGCCGGGTTGTCGGCATCGACTGCCCATTCTCTCTCGCCGCGCCTCTCCGTCCTGTCTCCCAGACAGATGCTCACACTGCCCTCTTCAATTTCACCGATCCGTTTCTCAAGACGGAAGTCGTTCTCCCTGTGGATGATCAGACAACCGCCCCCGGAAACTTTGTCTCCACGGCCCGAATCGGCGGCAATATTTCGCGGATACCACCTGTTGATATAGTTATGCTGATGAGTCGAACTATTGACCGGCCGCACCATAAAGTCATGGGCCGCGAGGATCAGCCTACCGGCGCTGTCCAACAGCGAGATCTCGTAGCGGCAATTCTCCACTCGTTTGACATGGGCAAACAGCCGGCTCTCCAGCGGCTGATAGATCTCAAAACGCCCGATTGAGTAGGGCAGATGAATCTCGCGGTCGGCGTTCAATCGATCATCTGCGAGCCCGATTCCGCCGATGCACTGCAACGCCGAATCGACCAGGCCGATAGGCAGGTAGTATCTGGATAGATCCTCCTGGTATTCCTTTGGCAGTTCGATGATCCCCAGGCTCTCATCCTCAGAACCCCACAGGGCCTGCACTCCCTGGAAATAGGAGCCGTATTCGATTCCGCGCTTCTGATACTCACGATAGAAAATCTGCTTGCCCGCCTCGCCTTCCCAACGTAAGGCTAACGCCCCTCTGATCGCCGCCAGATCTACCGATTGCACATTCGATCTGCCGGCGGCGTGTGACAAAATTCCCCTGGCGTGAATCTGCTTCCTTCCCTCACCGATAGAGCTGATCTCATATCGGACCTCATTATCGTGCGGCTCCAATTCGGTGATCACAGTCTGGGCGGCCTCTCGCACCGGCAATGGTTGCATCCAGACGACGTCTTTCAAAACGAGATCACGATCAGGAAAAGTATATTTCGCCGCTTCAATCGCCATCTCCAGATATGCGATTCCGGGCAGAATCCGTTGCGCCTCTACGCGATGATGATCGAGCACTCGATCCTGAGGGGCGAGCTGAGTCTCGAACACAACCACGGATTTGCCGTCCAGACTGGCCGCCGGCACAATTCTTTTGATCATTCCGCCGATCGCCGCATTGTCAGCAATCGCCCCGTTGGCCATTGCCGTTGAATGTTTCGGCAGTGGAGCCCAGCATCGTCTTTGGTCGAACGGATAGGCTGGCAGCGAGATCCGCCGCGGTCGGCGCATCATCGGGTTCTCCACATCGACCGGCAATCGCCAATCGACCCTCAATCCTTTGACCCAGAACTCCGCTAACTTATCAAGCCTTCGATTCAGAACCCATTTCGTGATGACGCTCTCTTTCACATCCTCATCAGATAAGAGATCCTGGCCGTCATCGGTTGCGCGCCCGTGATAAATGCCCTCGAGATCATTTCGATTGGAAACAAACCGTCCCATCTTCTCGATCAAATCCGTGAGGTCGTTGGTCAGGAATGCGACTCTGTACTCCATCGGTTCCCGGCCGGTTTGGAGCGTGTAGGCCACATCCATCAAATTTAATTCTGTCCTATTGCTCTCGGAGATCATCCGGCTGAGAAATTTCAGTAACTTCTCCACGTATGCCTGTAGTCGATCGTCGCTTTTGGCGGATATCGGAACGACCACCGGCGGTGTCTGGCTATGATCCTGAGCGGCCCGTTGTCGATTCTCGTCCCTGACGTACTCTTCGATGATCAGGTGCGCGTTGGCCCCTCCGGCCCCGAACGACGAGATTCCCGCGATCCGCGGATACTCCCGCTCACTCCCCTCGATCGTCACCTTCGGCCGCTTCCACTCTTCCACATTCTGCTGCACCCTGAATGGCGTCTGGCTGAAATCGATGTGGGGATTCAACCTCTGCGAATGCAGGCTCGGCGCCAACTCTCCATGCCGCATCTGCAGCAGGACCTTGGTCACTCCCGCGATCCCCGCCGCGCTCTCACAATGTCCGACATTCGATTTCACCGACCCGATCGCGCAGGTCTGGATCAACTGCTCACCGCTGAGCTGGTTGAAGGCCCTGGTCAGCCCCGCGATCTCGATCGGATCCCCCAGCAACGTCCCCGTCCCGTGCGCCTCGATGTAACTGATCGTTCGCGGGTCTACCTGCGCCTTCTCCAGCGCAGCCATGATCACATCACACTGCGCGTTCGGATTCGGGACCGTGTAGCCGTTGGTCTTGCCTCCGTGATTGATGTTGCTGCCTTTGATCACTCCATAGATGTGATCCTCGTCCGCAATCGCTCTCGACAACGGTTTCAGGAGCACTGCGCCCACTCCTTCGCCCGGTACATAGCCGTCTCCGCCGTCGCCGAAACTCTCGCATCGCCCGCTGCTGGAAGCGAACTGCGCCTGCGATAATGCCAGATACTTGTTCGGATGCACCGAAACATTCACCCCGCCCGCGATCGCCAGCTCACAATCTCCCTGGATCAGGCTCTGGCAGGCCAGGTGGATCGCCGTCAGCGAGGACGAACACATCGTGTCGACGGCCAGGCTCGGACCGTGGAAGTTGCAGAAGTACGAGACC
>DATEFT010000486.1:0-7351 GCA_035280505.1 Blastocatellia bacterium
TCGCATTTTTCAGTAACTTCTTCGAAACCCCCTTCGGAGCGATTCCTTACTATTTGATTACTGGACTGGCCATTTCCCCACTGTTGGCCACACAACAAAGGTGAGTATCGGCTTATGAAAGTGCTACTGGTTGGTCATGCCTGCTGCCCAAATCGTGGTTCCGAATTAGGGTTGACTTGGAATTGGGCCTGGCATCTCTCACAAAGACACCAAATTCAAGTGCTGACGCATCCGCAGCACCGAGAGGAGATTGAGGCCTACCTGGCAGAACACCCCAACCCGAACCTCAAGTTCGGTTGGGTCACCTTACCTTCTATCATTGATCCCTGGGTTCCCGGCAAGAAAGATCATGGCCTCGCCATTCATCTACATTATTTGGTCTGGCAATACCTGGTCTACGGTGAAGCCTTGAGGCTGCACCAGACCTACGGCTTCGATGTGGTCCATCACGTGAGTTGGGGCACGATCAGCGCCCCCCCGCAGTTGTGGCGGCTGCCGATCCCGTTCGTCTGGGGGCCGGTCGGCGGAGGCCAGACCTTCCCTCGAGATTTCCGCGACTATTTCAAGGACCGGATCGGCTCCGAGTTCATCCGGTCCCTGCGAATCCGGCTCTTGCCCTGGTCGCCGACCCTGCGCAAGGCCGCCCAGGGCAGCCAGCTCCTGCTCTCGACCAATCGCGAGACCAGCACGCTCATGAGACGGGTCGGGGGAGATCACGTCCGGGACGCCCATGACAATGCGGTGGCCGAGCACATGCTGCTCGATCGGATTCCGCCGCGAAATCATGGAGGCGACCTGCGATTGCTCTGGGCCGGCCGGGTCGTTCCGTCCAAGGGGCTGCAGTTGGGAATCGAGGCCCTCGCTCAAGTCAAGGACGCGCCGGTCCGCCTGTCGGTGGCCGGGACCGGATCGCAGCAACCGGAGTTGGAAGCCCTGGCCCGCGAACTGGGAGTGGGCGACCGGGTGGAGTTCCTCGGTCAGGTGCCGTGGGTCGAGATGCCGTCGGTCTTTCAGAGCGCGGATGCATTTCTCTTCACCAGTCTCCGCGATTCGATGGGGTCGGTGACCCTGGAAGCCATGGCGCAAGCCCTGCCGATCATCGCACTTGATCATCAGGGTGTCGCCCTGCTCGTTCCGGAAGAGGCCGGAATCAAGGTTCCGGTCACGACGCCCGCCATGACGGTGGCCACTCTGGCCCAGGCCATCCGCCGGTTGGCGGCTTCGCCGGAGACCCGTCGACGCATGGGCGAGGCGAGTTGGAACCACGCCCGCACCCAGACCTGGGAGCACCGGGCGGCCCAGATGAGCAACTGGTACGAAGAGTGCGTGAACAGGAGAGGGGTTGACGATATGCGTGGGCAATACGCGATGTGGTCCAACCCGGGCAACTTATGAATATACGCGGCGTCAAGATCGGAGCAGCGAGAATGGCGGCCTCGACCCTCTCGACCCTCTTCCTGAGCAAGCACGCGACCGGCGCGCGGGTGCCGGTCCTCTGTTACCACCGCGTGCTGCCGGAACTGATGGAAGGCGAAAGACCGCTCTATACCATGACCCCGGAGGAGTTCGCGACCCAGATGGCCTTTCTGGCCGACCGGGGTTTTCGATCTCTCTCCCTCGACGAGTACGCCAGGCTGGCCACCGGCCAGAGCCTGCCGCCGGCGCGTTCGGTCCTGGTCACCTTCGACGACGGCTATGCCGACAATTATCACCTGGCCTGGGCCATCGCCAATCATTACGGCATCAAACTCAACCTGCTGGTCTGCACGGGGCTGATCGAGGGAGAGATCGACTCGACCCATGGCCCGCTGTCGCCGGAGGCTGAGGCCAACCGGGCGAAGTATCCACAGTTGTGGCGGCCGCTCACCTGGTCGGAGATCGGGCAGATGGCCGAGGCGGGGGTGGGGATCGGTTTTCACAGCCACACCCATCGCAATTTCGGCCGGATGACCGCGACGGAGATCGCCCAGGACGTGGCCACCGGGATGAGCCTGCTCGATCTGCGGCTGGCAATGCGTCCGCGAGCCTTCGCCTTCCCCGGAGGCAGTTCGGGAACCTACAACTCGACGGCGATCTCCACCGTCAAACGCTGCGGGCTCGAACTGCTCTTCACCACCCATCTGGGCCGGACCCGGCTGGGCGGCAAAAGAAACCTCTTCTCCCGCCTGGTGATCTACCAGGACGACGACCCGGAAGTTTTCCAACGCAAACTGTTCGGAGCTTATGACTGGCTCGGCCGGGCCCGCAGCATGGACCAGTTGCTGCGAGCGTTATTCCACTCCGGAAAGGTCTGGAAGAGCCTCGAGAAGTCCAGGGGCGTTTAACAGTTTTCGGGTTGGGGCTTCGCCGACCCGCTTGATTGATAGACCGCGAAACACGCGAAACACACGAAAGGCCCGTGATTTCGCCTATTCCGCGCAGTTCGCGGTTTCGAATCAAAGTTCGAGAAACGTACTTTAAAAAGTACCAAGGCATTGGAGATTTGGGATTTGAAATACGCAAAGAACGCGAAAGGCTTCTTGCTGCCATTGGTTGTTTGCTCTCAAATCTCAAGTCTCCAATCTCATATCTATGCGAATTCTGATTGTCCATAACCGTTATCTGATTCGTGCCGGCGAAGACATGAGCTGGGCCAGCGAGCAGAATCTGCTGCTCGAGCGCGGGCACGAGGTATTCAACTATACGCGCGACAACCGTGAAGTCGAGAGGCTGGCCTCCTGGAAGACCGGGCTGCGGACGGTGTGGAGCGGCGAGGACTACCACTCCTTGCGGGAGACGATCCGGCAGCATCGGCCGGACGTCATGACGATCCATAACTTCTTCCCGCTCATCTCGCCCGCCGCCTACTACGCGGCGAGGGCCGAAGGAGTGCCGGTCGTTCAGACGCTCCATAACTATCGCCTGTTATGCCTGGGCGCCTACTTCTTTCGCGAGGGCAAGGTCTGTGAGGACTGCCTCGGCAAGTCGGTCCCCTGGCCCGGCGTCTTCCACGGCTGCTACCGTCAGAACCGGATCGTTTCGGGCGTCGTGGCCTCGATGCTGACCGCGCATCAAACCCTCAACACCTGGAGACGGATGGTCGATATCTACGTCGCCCTGACCGATTTCTCCAAGGCGAAGTTCATCGAGGGCGGGCTGCCGGCCGACAAGATCGTCGTCAAACCGAACTTCGTGCATCCGGATCCGGGGCTCGGAAGCGGCGACGGCGGATACGCGCTCTATGTCGGACGGCTCTCGGCCGAGAAGGGCCTGGACACCATGATGGCCGCCTGGAAAGAGTTGGGGCAGTCGATCCCGCTCAAGATCGTCGGCGAGGGTCCGCTCGCCGACCGGGTGACCCAAGCCGCGCACAACAATTCCGCCATCGAGTACCTGGGGGCCAGGAGCCGCGACGAAGTGATCGAGATGCTTCGACACGCCGCGTGCCTGGTCCTGCCCTCGCGATGGTACGAGGGGCTCCCGATGACCATCATCGAGTCGTTCGCGGTGGGCACGCCGGTGATCGCCTCGGCTTTGGGTTCGATGAGCAGCCTGGTGGACCATGCCAGGACGGGACTCCACTTTCGCGCGGGCGACGTGGTCGACCTCATCCGGCAGGTCAAATGGATCATCTCGCACCCGGACGAGCTGGCGCAGATGCGCCAGGCGGCGCGCGCCGAGTTCGAGACCAAGTACACGGCCGAGAAGAACCACGAGGCCCTCATGCAGATCTATACCCTGGCCCAGCATCGCACCCGGCATCGATAGTTTTCAGCTTTCAGGATTCAGTCGTTTTGGAGGAATGATGAAGACCAAGCCATTCGTCACGCCGAGAGCCAATGTCTTAGGCATCGGCGTTCATGCCTTGAATATGGAGACGGCCGTCGACGCGATCGAGCAGGCCGTGGCGGCCCGGAACAAGGGTTATGTCTGCGTCACCGGCGTGCACGGAGTGATCGAGGCGCAGCACGACGCCAAGTTCAAAGAGATCCTCAACCGCGCCTTTCTGGTCACGCCCGACGGCATGCCCACCGTCTGGGTGGGCAAGACGCAGGGACACCGGCAGATGGCGCGGGTCTACGGGCCCGACCTCATGATCGAACTCTGCCGCCGGTCGCTGGAGAACGGGACGACCCATTTCCTCTACGGCGGCAACGACGGAGTGGCTCAGGACCTGGCGGCGGAACTGAGAAGGCGGTTTCCGGGCATCAAGATCGTCGGAGTCTATACCCCGCCCTTCAGACCCCTCACTCAGGCGGAGGAAGCGGAACTGATTGCACAGGTAGAGTCTGCCCGGCCGGACCTGTTCTGGGTCGGGCTCAGTACCCCCAAACAGGAGAGGTTCATGGAAGCGTATCTCGGTCGCCTGAACGTCAAGGTCATGCTCGGCGTCGGCGCCGCTTTCGACATTCATACGGGCAGAACCAAAGATGCTCCACAATGGATGAAACGATCGGGGCTGCAATGGCTCTTTCGTCTCTTACAGGAGCCTCGCCGCCTGGCGCGGCGGTATATGGTCAATAACCCACTGTTTATTTACCAGACTTTTTTGCAATTAGCCGGCCTGCGTAATTACAGCGTTGAATTGCGAGGCATCGAAAACCAGGAAAGGGACAATTTAGCATGAATGAGCAGACCAAAGTTTTAGTGACCGGAGCCGGGGGCTTCATCGGCCATCATTTCGTCGCGATGCTCAAGCAGCATGGTTATTGGGTCCGAGGCGTCGATCTCAAATATCCCGAGTACGAGTCGACGGCCGCCGACGAATTCGAGATTCTCGACCTCCGCCGCTGGCCCGACTGCCTGCAGGCGACGCGAGGGATTGACGAGGTCTACAACCTGGCCGCCAACATGGGCGGGATCGGGTTCATCCATTCGCACAAGGCCGAGATCATGCACGATAACGTGCTGATCAACGTCCAGATGCTCGAAGCGGCTCGACTCAACGGCATCAAACGATATCTCTATACCTCATCGGCCTGTATCTATCCGGGCTACAAACAGGAGACGCCCGACCTGGAGCCGCTCAAAGAGGAGGACGCCTACCCGGCGGATCCGGAAGACGGCTACGGATGGGAGAAGCTCTTCTCCGAACGGCAGTGCCGTCACTACCTCGAAGATTACGGGCTGGAGACGCGCGTCGTCAGATTCCACAACATCTTCGGCCCGCTCGGAACCTATGACGGCGGCCGCGAAAAATCTCCGGCCGCGATCTGCCGGAAGGTGGCGCTGGCCAATGACGGCGACGAGATCGAAGTCTGGGGCGACGGCCTGCAGACGCGCTCCTACTGCTATATCGACGACTGCGTCGAGGGCATCTACCGGTTGATGCGCTCCGACTTCCGCGAGCCGCTCAACCTGGGCCAGGACCGCATGATCACCATCAACGAACTGGTCGACATCGTCTCGGAGATCGGCGGCAAGACGCTGGTCAAACGCCACGACCTGACCAAACCGCAGGGCGTCCGGGGCCGCAACAGCGACAACACCAAGCTCCGCGAGGTGCTGGGCTGGGACCCCCAAATCAGCCTCGAGGACGGGTTGAAGCTGACCTACCGCTGGATCTACGCCGAATTGGAGAAGGAAGGCCGGATCCGCAAGGATGGGGCGCGCTCCGCGGCCGAAGCCGCTTAAGGAAGTCTAGAGAGGTCTGGAAAAGTCTAGAAAAGTCGGGAGAAATCCAGGGCAGTCTGAATCGGGACCGGTTTCGACTTCTCTAGACTTCTCCAGACCTCTCTAGACTTTTATAGACTTTACAATTTAAGGGTACCAATCATGAACAACTCGACGATCGAGGAAGACAATCGGGCCGCGCTCGATCTGATCTTCCCCGACTTTTCCGGAACCGATGAATCATCCGGATATGCGCAGGGCTTTAAATATATGCGCCGCCGTGTCTGGAACGCGGTGGCGTTGGGGATGGGCGACGCCATCGCCATCAGCCTGGCGCTCCTGTTGGCCGGCACAGTGAGAAAGGTCTGGTTTGGGGCTTCGATGATCCCGATCTGGGGCTGGCTGGTGATCTTCGCCTGGTGGGCGGTCGCGGTCGGGCAACGGTTGTTACCCAGTTGGGGGTTGGGGCCGGTGGAAGAGCTGCGTCGGGTGGCGATCTTGCTGGCGGGAGTTTACGGCGCCGAGGCCGTGGCGATCTTCCTGGCCAAGGAATCGGAACAGGTCAGCCGCATTGTGCTACTGGGAGCATTTCTGATCAGCGTGGTGCTGGTTCCCCTCTCCCGCCTGGCCATTAAGCGGGCCCTGATCGCCCGGGGAGCCTGGGGAGTCCCCACCGTGGTCTACGGCGATCCCAAGAGCGCGGCGCGGATCATCCAATCGCTGCGGGAACAGAAGTCGGCCGGTTACATTCCGATCGGAGTCTTCAGCGACGAGGCGGAGGCCTGGGAGACCCAGATCGAAGGGCTTCCGGTCTTCGGTCCGTCCGATCTGGCGACCTCCCGAGCGCCGGTGGCGATCCTGGCGACCCGTGGTCTGACGCGGTGGCGAGCCATGGAGCTGCTCGACGGGCCGCTCTCGTCCTATCGCCATCTCATCTTTCAGCCGGACCTCTTCGAGATGCAGTCAGGGTGGGTGCGGGTCAGCGACCTGGGCGGGATGCCCGGCCTGGAGATGCCGCTCAATCTGTTGGACCCGATGGCCCGCTGGTTCAAGTCTTTCCTGGAACTCTCGCTGGTGATCCTCACGGCTCCGTTCTGGGGCCCGATCTGCCTGGTGCTGGCGGTGCTGATCCGGCTGGAAGACCGCGCCAACCCGTACTTCCTGCAGGAACGAATCGGCAAGAACGGCAAGGCGTTCCGCATGCGCAAGTTCAGAACCATGGTCCCCAACGCCGAAGAGGTCCTGCGGAAACGGCTGGAGGAAGACCCTCAACTGGCCTGGGAATGGGAGACCAACTTCAAGCTTCAGAACGATCCCCGAATCACCCGAATCGGCAAGATTCTGCGCAAGACCTCTCTCGATGAACTGCCGCAACTGATCAATGTGCTGAAAGGCGAGATGTCGCTGGTCGGGCCGAGGCCGCTGCCGTCCTACCATCATCTCGAACTGGCGTCCCAGGTCCGGAACCTGCGCGAACGGGTCCGCCCCGGTCTGACCGGACTCTGGCAAGTTTCAGGGCGCAGCCGCGCAGGAACCGTCGGGATGGAGAAATGGGATGCCTACTATGTCCGCAACTGGAGCGTCTGGCTCGACGTCGTCATCCTGGCGCGAACGGTCAAGGTCGTGACCGACAGAACAGGCGCGTATTAATTGGAGCCCGCGAAGCGGGCGAAAGCATAAAGCCCTGGGTTCCGCGCTGCGCGCTCCACCCAGGGTCGATCGGGAATGACGACGAGCCCACGGAGTGGGCGATAGCAAC
>DATEFT010000487.1:0-19109 GCA_035280505.1 Blastocatellia bacterium
CTAAAGTTCGATCGTGATCCTGACCGGGCTTCGAGGCCCCGGTTTCGGACCGATCACTAACTGAAAGGAATCAACCATGCGACGAAAAAAAGAGCGTGTTCAAGTCGAAGTCGGAGAAGAGACCATTGGCGAACAACGAGCGATTACCATCACTGTCACCGGAACGGCGACGGATTTTCTCTTTGCCGATCAACTGGCGCAGCGCAAAATCATCGAGCCGGTCACGACCGTATTTAAGAAATTTGCCCAGGACGCAACCTCCGGCTATTTGCAAAAGGCCGAGGAGGTAATCGCCAAGGTCATCTCGGATACCAGGCAGGAGATTTCGGCAAAAACCAGTGGGGTAAAAAGACGTGGGCGAAAGAAACGCACCGAAGCCACGGAACCGGCCATTGCGGTCGAGAGCGTCGCGCCGAAAATGATCAACGGCGCGGTCACGACGCCGGGACATTCCGGGAGTCAAAACGTCGATCCCTCTTCTCGAATGGAAAAGAGAAATACTTGAGACCGGCCATTTCCACACATCGAATGACCGTTTTGACAATCGGCTCCAGTATGCGCATTAGGGGACGTTCCCAGCTCCAATAATCGAATCCGAAATTCCACCAGGGCACACATTCCGAGAGACACATGGAATTGATCTAAGACTGCAATTACGTCCGTAGGGCGATGAATAAATGCGGTCAATGTGTGTCTCTGTGCTCTTTTCGCTTACAAAATCGAAAATACGCGCTTCGCGCGTAAGCGCGTACATGACACGTCATCCCCTGCGGGTCGCGTGTCGCGCCTACGTTTGCCCGCATTTTGTCCGCAAATGTAGACCTATGAGCGAAGGCGGGTTATCAAATTCCTGTCTGCATTTGTCGGCAGCCGTCTGCAAACGCAGACGGCTGCCTGCATTCGCAGACAGATGAAATCGAGGTCAAAACGATGAAGCCCTGTGACTGGTGGAGCAATGCGAGGCGCGAAAAACTGGCTGGTAAAGGCCCGGTCCGGAACGTATTCATCGGAGAAGAAAGGACGCCTCGGCACGCATACCGAACAGAGCTTTGAGATCCGGCATTGATAATCACCTGCCCTCAGACAGCACTTGATTGATGGTGCAATATGCCAGAACCGTTTCTGACAATCAGACAACTTGCCGAACAATTACGAGCCCCGAATGAACGACTCGAAACGGTCATCAGGCGGATTCGTCTCTACAAACAGGCCAACTTGATTCCCTATCATCAGACGGTCAAGGGTGGCGTAATCCGGTTTCGACTCGGCGAAGTGACCGAGGCTTTCAAAAAATTGGTTGCCTCCGGCAACGTGGTCGAATACACTCTGCCGCAGTCGAAGAGTGGCTGTAAACCTTCACACAAGGAGTATCGCCATGAGTGAAATTACAGCTTATCTCCGGGGCAAGACCTGGAGTTTCTCAATCCACGATCAAGAGTTCATTGAGATTTACGGCGAGCGTGTCAGGCTCACCTGTGACGCGAAAGGCAAGCGGGAAGCGATCAAGTGCGGCGAGGAAACACGCGCCCGGTTGATCGCCGAGGCCCTCGCCAAGAAGTTGGCGGCTCAGGTTTCGCCCGAGCGGATATTGATCGACGGGAAGCCTGCCCCTCTACCGACTGACACGTTGGCTGAGTTCGTTGACAACTGGTACAAACCCTGGGCCGAGTTGAACAAGCGCCCGAGCACTTTTAAATCCGATTCGTGGCGTCTGCGAGTTTTGGTCGATCACTTCGGAACGTATCCGCTCAATAAAATCATTCGCCCGATGGTCGAATCCTTCAAGGCGAGGGAGTCGGAGCGGATCAACCAGTACGGCCGCAAACAGACGGGAGCCGCAGTCAATCGGTTATTGGAACTCGGGAGCGCCATCTTCACCAAGGTCGCTGAATGGACCGATTACGAGTACAACCCATTCCGGCGGGTGAAGCATTTCCGTGAACAGTCACGCAAGAGAGTTCTGACCGCACATGAAGAATCGCGTCTGGTCAAGACTCTCGGAAGGCCGACGCGCAGGATGCTTCGGCTGTGTGTCTTGCTCGCCCTGCACGCGGGACTACGGAAGGGAGAGATTCTGAATCTCCGTCGCCGACACGTGGATTTCGAGCAGGAATGGCTCTTAATTCTCGATGCCAAGACGGGGGATCGGGTCGTTCCGATGAACAAGGTAGTCAGCCGTGCTCTCCGGTCGGCGATGCCCGCGAACGGCACCCCTGAAGAGCAGATCTTCGGCGGTGTGGACTGGATCAAAGACGCCTGGCCGACGATCTGCCGGGAAGCCGGGATCGAGGATCTACACTTTCACGATCTGCGAGCCACGTATGTGACGCGGATTCTGGAGGCGGGATACGACAGCTTCACGGCGAGAGATGCGGCGGGCCATCTGGATATCCGGACGACCGGCATCTACGCCAGACCATCGATCGAACGGGTCAGAGAGGCGGTCAATTCTCTATCCGATACGGCGCAGATTCAGGCGGGAAAACTCACGGGAACGAATGGGTAAAAAAAATCTCGAAAGTTTTGTCACAACCTTGTCACATTTGGGGTTTTCACCGTTTTTGTGACAAGCAGCAATGATTGCTGGACAAAGACTTACGAGATTTTTCCACCTCATGCAAGGTGTATGCCGAAGGGGGGACTCGAACCCCCACGGGTTGCCCCATACGCCCCTCAAACGTACGTGTCTACCAGTTCCACCACTTCGGCTTTTAAGATCGAGATCACTGCTGTTGGTTCTTCGCCGGCGAAGATGCAGGGGAAGCCGCCGGACTCGCCGGACTCGCCGAGGCTGCCGGTGCAGCCGCCGGCATTGCTGATGGCGAGGCTGCCGGCGCGGACGGTGAGGCGGCAGGCGAAGGCTGTGTCGTCACGCCTCCGCTATCGCGAACCACCGAGCTCGGTCCGTTGAATCCAGGCAAGGAGAAGACCAATGCCAGAAACATAAATAAAATTGCGGCTATCACCGTGGCCTTCTCGAGCGGCTTCTGTGCGCCTCGCGGCCCGAAGGCCGTTTGGCTACCGGAACCACCGAAGGCTGCCGCGACATCCCCCCCTTTGCCTGATTGCAACAGCACCACCAGGATCAGGAAGATACAAGTCAGGACAAAAACTGCTTTTAGAAAATATACTAAAATCAAGGCTCGTTACCTGCCGATATCTACAAATGTCACGACCGTCGATAATGCACGATCCGTGCAAAACTGTCGGCGTCCAAACTCGCGCCGCCGACCAGCGCACCATCGATGTCGACCTCCCGCATCAGGTCGGAGATGTTCTCCGGTTTGACGCTCCCTCCGTAGAGGATTCGCAAACTGTCGGCAGCGTCGGCACCGAACTTCTCGGAGATCCACTGACGAATGAATGCGTGCATCTGCTGGGCCTGTTCAGGGGTTGCGGTGCGCCCTGTGCCGATCGCCCAGACCGGTTCGTAAGCGAGGATGATACGCATCAGGTCTGTAGCTGTCAACTCTGTTAAACTATGTTCAAGCTGAGAACCCACCACTTCCGCTTCTCTGCCCGCGTCACGTTCAACCAGGGTCTCCCCAATACAGACGATCGGAACCAGATTGAAATGCAGCGCCGCCCGAAGTTTACGATTCACCGCCGCATCCGTCTCGCCGTAGATCGTCCGCCGCTCGGAATGCCCGATAATGACGTGAGTGCCTCCGGCCTCTTTGATCATCTCGCCGCAGATCTCGCCGGTATGCGCGCCCTGCCGGGTCTCGGTCGAGAGATTTTGAGCCGCCGTTTTGATGTTCGAGCCTTCCAGACGATCCGCCACCACCTTCAGCGCGGTGTAAGGCGGCGCGACCACCACCTCACAATGATTGGCATTGGCGACCAGCGGTTTGAGCGCGGTCACAGTCGTCACCGCGTCGCTGATCAACTTATACATCTTCCAGTTTCCGGCAATTACAGGTTTTCTCATCGCTGTTCCCCATCCCCATCACTTTTCGGTCAAAGCGGCAACTCCCGGCAACGTATCGCCGGCCAATAATTCCAGGGTGGCTCCGCCGCCGGTTGAAATGTGAGTGATCTTATCCGCCAATCCGGACTCCTGAATGGCGGCAACGCTGTCCCCTCCGCCGATGATGGAGGTTGCCTGGTGCTGCTCCGAAGCGTCGGCCACCGCTTTGGCGACTGCGCGCGTACCTCGATCGAACGGAGACTTCTCAAACATCCCCATCGGCCCGTTCCAAATGATCGTCTGGGCCTGGGCGATAATCTCGGCGTAGGTGGCCTGGGTGCGGATCCCGATATCGAGTCCCATGACCTCGGGCGAAGTCTCATTGACGCCGACATCCTGCGCGTGTTCCCCGTCCTGAGGACCGGCGGCGACGACGTGATCGACGGGCAATTGCAGCGCGACCCGCCGCTCCCGCGCCTGCGATTCGAGTTGGGCGGCCAGATCGAGTTTGTCGAGTTCGACCAGCGATTTGCCGATCTCCAATCCCCGCGCCTTCAAGAAGGTATAGGCCATGGCTCCGCCGATCAGGACCGAGTCGGCCGATTTGAGCAGGTTCTCGATGACCTGAATCTTGTCCGAGACTTTGGCTCCGCCCAGAATCACGACAAATGGGCGCCGCGGCTCGCGCAGGGCTTCGAGCAGATAGCGCAATTCTCGCTCCATCAAAAATCCGGCCGCCGCCTGCTTGACGAACCGCGTGATGCCCTCGGTCGAAGCATGCGCCCGATGCGCCGTCCCGAAGGCATCGTTGACGTAGAGATCGCAGAGAGACGCCAGTTGCTCCGAAAACTTCGGATCGTTGGCCTCCTCCTCCGCATAGAAGCGAAGATTTTCCAGCAAGGCCAGGTCTCCGTCTTTCATGGCCTTGACCACGCCGGCCGCCTCATCTCCGAGGCAATCCTTGGCAAAGGCCACCGGCCGGCCGATCACTTTCGCCAAATGCTCGGCCACCGGCTGCAGCGAATACTTCGGATTACGCTGCCCCTTCGGACGGCCGAGATGTGAGGCCAGAATCACCCGCGCATTCTTATCGATCGCGTATTGAATCGTCGGAATGGCGGCCGTGATGCGCGTATCGTCAGCCACCGCCCCGCCTTCCAGGGGCACATTGAAATCCACTCGGATAAAGACTCTCTTCCCTGCCAGATCTAAATCGCGAATCGAGAGCTTGGACATAGTTATTCCTTCCTGAGATATTTTGGTCAGATGCTTCATGGATCACCGGGAGTAATGTCTGAAGTAGTGGCGGAAGTTACCACAACTCGGCTTGAGTGGCAAAAGAGGGTGGAAAATAAAGCCGCGAGCCACGCGAAGATCTTCATTTTTTCGCGCGGCTCGCCGAGGTCCAGAGGATTGTCCGGCAGTTATCGACGCGGCTTCCGCGGTTCGTCCAGCTTGAAATAGTGATCGAAACCGTGCTGGCGGCGCGTCTGTTCGAGAACGTTCGTCCCGCTCAGATTGAGATCCAAGAATCCGCGCTGGCCATCGGCGGTCTCCAGCCAGAACCGGACCGGCCGCTCCTCATCCCATCCCGGGGCGATCTCGACCACTTTCACCCGCGAGTACGGTTTGATCATGATGGAGCCGACCACATCTTTCTGCTCGTCGTAACCGAAGATCCTCATCTCTTTGCACTGGAGCGTCTTCCCCACCCACTGGAGGCGAGCCTGATCCAGATCGTCGACCAGGGCCAGGCCCTTGACCGTCCCCCGGTTGGGCGGCGCATAGGCCCGCAGCCGGTCTTTGGTATCTTCCATCTCGAAGATCACATGGACCCGTCCGCTGAAATCCTCGGCGGAGACGACCTTGGCAATTCGCCCCTGATATTGCTTGCGAACGACCTTCCCCGAAAAATCGTCATAGGTACTGTCTTCCGACGCTTTCGGGCCGGGCAGAAAGATGAACCGCTGCCCGACCCAGCTACTGATCGGGCGAAACGGAAAGTGATCGACAGCCGGGGCCGCAGTCTCTCCCGTCTTCGGCTCGGTCTTACCATCGGAATTCATCCGGCTACGATGCTGGTCCTGGGCCCAGGTCTCGGTCGCGATCAGGCAGATGAGGGCTGAGACCAGGCACAGAACTCCGGCGATGCCTGTCATAACACGCATTGAGAAACTCCTTACTGAGATCGGAGGGCTAAATGTAATGGCTCCTAATCAGACCGTGGCCAGGCAGAAAACCGCAGTTTGATCGGTGGCGGGTATCGAATTCTTAATCAGACCATGGCCAGGTATCAGGGATGCCATGGGTGCTGATTGTCACGGATTCTTTGGCTTAGGGCTGCGCCAAGTAGAGTATCCTAACAGAAATCCGGCCCAAAGAACATCGGTTTGCCGCCGAGCGGTAATCTCTTCAACCTGACCACGACTATCGTCCGTCACGTCCAGCGACGTTCATGGGTAGCAGACGCGGATTGTGGAGGAATATTACCGCTCAGAAATATTTAACCGGTCTCAAAGCCGATCGTGGCCCGTCCGAATATTCCGAGCGCGGGTTTCGGCCTTCTCGGCCTGGCTCCACCGGCCCAGCTTGCGCAGCAGCAGCGCCTGGCTCTCCAGGATGGAGGCGGTCGAGAGGTGAAACGGACCGAAGGCCCGTTCCCGAATCTCGAGCGCGCGTTGGTAGAGCGGCTCCGCCAGGACGTACCGTCCCTGCGACTCGTAGAGTCGGGCCAGATTGTTGAGCCGGAGAGCGACGTCCGGATGATCCGAACCGTAAGCCCGTTCGGTGATGGCGAGCGCCCGCTGGTAGAGCGGTTCCGCCTCGCCGTACTTCTCCTGCGAGTCGTAGAGCAGGGCCAGATGATTGAGGTTGGTCGCGGTGGAGGGATGGTGGGGACCGAGCGTCTTTTCGCAGATCTTGAGCGCGCGTTTATAGAGCGGTTCCGCCTCGTTCGATCGTCCCTGCGATTCGTAGAGGCCGGCCAGGTTGTTGAGGCTCATGGCCGTATTGGGATGGTCCGGACCGAGCGCTTTCTCGAAGATCTCCAGCGCCCGGCGATAGAGCGGTTCGGCCGCGGCATATGCTCCACGCGAATAGTAGAGCATCGCCAGGTGGTTGAGGCCCCCCGCGGTCGACGGATGGGCCGGACCGAAAGCCCGCTCGTAGATGGCGAGCGCGCGTTGATAGAGCCCCTCCGCCTCCTCAGACTTCCCCTGCGAGTAGTAGAGTTCCGCCAGATGGTCGAGGCTCGTGGCCGTGAACGGATGCGCCGGACCGTGGGCCTGCTCGTGGATGGCGAGCGCACGGTGGTAGAGCGCTTCCGCCTCGGCATACCGCCCACGCTGATAGAGATACTCCCCGGCCCGATCGAGCAGCACCGCCGCCTCCGAGAAGTTCAAGGCGAATTGATCGATCACCACGGCCAGCGCCAGGGCTTGCCGAATCAGACGATCGCAGACGGGCCAGTTGACATACTCGGGGGCCGGAAAGACCAGATTGACCGCGCGGACCGCTCGCCCGGCCCAGAGCCGCCGGGTTTGACGATCCATCCCGTCTTTCAGAACCTCCGTCACCGATCGATGCAGGCTGAGCGTCCGCTGCTCCTGGTCACGCCGCAGCAGAGAGAACCGTCCGGCCTCCCCGATGGCGCCGAGCAGCCGCCCCGAGGCCGCGGCCCGGCTCAGCACGTCGCCCAGTTCGCTGGCGCCGCCGCTGAAGATCTCTTCGGGAATCGCCTCGGGCTCCAGGAAACAGCAGGCCCGCAACAGCTCGACGGCCTCCGGGCTCTCGGTCGCCATCCGTTTGATCGTCAGGGAGCAGGCGGCGATGACCGAACCGGAAGGACCATCCGGTTGTCGCGCCCGCCCGCCCCGCAGCCGGCCGGATTCGGCCGCTTCGGCTCGATAGAGTTCCAGGTATTCAGTCGGCGTCGAACGCCGCTCCCGAATGAAGGCCGCCGCCAGTTCCAGCGCCAGAGGGACGCCCTGGACCGCTTCCGAAAGGGCCTCGGCCGCGGCGCGAAGCGCAACCGGCGCCGTCTCCAGCGCCGCGTTGATCGCAATCTTGTTCAGCCTCCGCAACAGAAAGAGCGCCCCCTCCAGCACCGGCATCGCCGTCAACACCTGGCACTCCGAGAACTCCTTGACGGCCGGCGCCTGGGTCGTGAGCAAGATCTGGCCGATCCCCTTGGACGGAATGAACTCACGCGCCAGCGCCAGGTCCTCGGCATCGTCGAGGACCAGCAACCAGCCGCTGTGCGTCTCCAACCATCTCATGACCGCCTCGACGGCCAGGCTCTGGTTCTCGAGGCCCCGCTCGCGCAGATTGAGCTGGCCCGCCATCGCGCCGAAGTCCGAGATCAATCCCCCGCGCGACCGGGCCTGGCCCCACAAGACCACCCGGTAATGCTGCCGATAGCGATCGATGTAGGCCAGCGCCGTCTGCGTCTTGCCCATGCCCCCGAGGCCGGCCAGCGACTGCACCCGAACGCCGGTGCTGAAACCTTCCAGCAGCAGCCGCAGCGCGGCCTCACGGCCGGTGAAGCATGGATCATGTGGATTCGAGAGATTGAAGACCCGGCCGGCGGTAGCTCGACCGGACTCGGCCCGGTCGTCCCCGGACCGCGAAGAAGAGGCCTGGTTCTGAGGATGCGGCCGCCCGCTATTCGGTGACCCGGCCGGCGCGCCTCCCGCCTCCCGCCGGTTGCCGATGACGTTCCCGATCGCGATCAGGAGAGCGACCAGAAAGATCAGCCAGACCCAGATCTGGCTCAGCGCGCCAGGATCCGAAACCGCGCCCTCTCCCAGTCTATTGGCCACCCCGCTGATCAGAGCCAGGCCGGCGATCAGAGCCGGAATTCTCCAGATCCGGTTCGGGGGACGTGATGGAAGGCCACTGGAAGACTGCACGAGTATCACCTGGGGCGCATGATCCCGCCGTCAATAGTTTAAGAATGTCGAACAACCAATCGTGCTCGAGGACAGGTGGCGAAGAAGCGGGACACGGCCTCCTGCCCGCCATGCTATGCCCTCAGGTCAACGGATTGCAACCGGGCCTCATTGCCCGGCCCGTTGCGGCTGCTGTTTTTCATAATAGTCGTTGATGTAGTCTCGTTTTTGGAATTGGATCAGGCCCAGCCCGTAGCGTTTGGCCTCATCGATCGCCTGCTTGCCGGTCCACCCGTCATGAAGGATCCGATAGATGGCGATAACCGCCCCGGTGCGGTCGGAACCGCGCCGGCAGTGAACGAAGACCGGCCCCTCCTGCGCCCCCTCGACGACGGCCAGCGCGCGCCGGATCTGTTCATCGTTCGGCCGTCCGGCGCTCGACATCGGAATGCTGATGAACTTCATCCCCAACCGGGCCGCCTCAACTCCTTCCTCCCGAGTATCATCGCTCTCGCCCCGCAGGTTGACGACGGTCTTGATGCCCAGATCCGCCAAAACTTTCAACCCGCCGTCCTTCGGCTGTCCGCCGCGGTAGAGCCGCTCGTTAACCCGGTGAAAATTCGGCAGCTCTTTGTATCGAGGCTCCGCCTCCTGAGCGCCGGCCACCAGCGAGACAAAGAACACCGTCGCCAGCAAGGTCAGAGACCGCAAAGAGGAATTATTCATTTTTTTTAGATCTCCTTGAGTCGAGTTTTCCAGGCGGGGCTTAAGTGGCGAGATTTTACCATCAATTGTTCGGTCGTGAGTCAAATTTTCTTGCCGATTTCCGAAAGATCGATCATCCTTTTCCGCATGAGAACTTTTATTGCGATCGATATTCCATCAGAAGTCAAAGACGCGCTCGCCGCGCTACAGAATGAATTGCGGGGGGCGGGGGCGGACGTCGCCTGGGTAAATCCTGAAAGCATTCATATTACTCTTAAGTTCCTGGGAGAAATCGAAAAGAAGCGGATCAGCGAAGTCGAGCAGGTCTGTGTGAAGAGCGGTGAGGAATCTCCAACTTTCAAGTTGAGTCTCAACGGCCCCGGAGTCTTTCCGAATCCGCGCCATCCGCGAGTCTTGTGGGTCGGGTTGTCGGGAGATGTTCGACCTCTCGAGCGACTACAAGAACAGTTGGAGGAGCGTCTCGCGGCGATCGGATTCGATCCCGAAGAGATGGATTTCCGCCCGCACCTGACCATCGGCCGCGTGAAATCGAACCGAAACGCCGGCGAGCTGATCGCCCAGGCCGAACGCTATTCGGTGCCCGCCCTCTCGTTCCTGGTCGAAGAGATCGTCGTCATGAAGAGCGATCTCCATCAGGAGGGGGCGATCTATAAAAAACTATCGGCCGCCAAGTTAAAAGTCTAGAAAAGTCTAGACTTCTCCGGACGTCTCCAGACTTCGGCCGATGGCGTGGGCGACGACTCTGGCCAGTTGTAGCGGTTCGATCGGCTTCGACAAATGGTGCTGAAATCCGGCCGCCAGCGATCGTTCGCGATCTTGCGCCCCGGCAAAGGCGGTCAGAGCGATGGCCGGCACGCCGCCGCCCTCCGAGAGCGGCAGGGAGCGAATCTTGGAGATCAGAGCATAGCCGTCCTCGACCGGGATCCGGAGATCGGAGATGACGACCTCCGGCCGCCACCGCGTGAGGATTTCGAAGGCCTGAGCGGCCGAGACGGCGGTCCGGACTTCGGTTTCGTAACGCGTCAGGATGACGCTCAAGATCTCGCGGGTATCGACATCGTCCTCCACGATCAGAATGCGGGTGCCGCGCAGGGTCGAAGCGTGGGCCTCCGTCTCCGAATTCGTCTGAACCGGCCACAGTTCGTCCGCCGACGAATCGTCGGGCTCGATCGCCAGCGGCAGCGTGACCATAAAATCGGAGCCCTGGCCGGCGCCGCGGCTGTACGCGTAGATCGCCCCTCCGTGCAGGTCCACGAGATGTTTGACGATGGCCAGGCCGAGCCCCAGCCCACCCGGCCGGGAGGGGGTGAAACTCTGATCCGGACCGGCCGGATCGAAGAGGTGGGCCAGAACCTCCGGATCCAATCCCTTCCCGGTATCGCTGACGATCAACAGGGCCTTGTCCTCCAGGCGCTCCAGGCGAACCTCGACCAGTCCGCCGGCCGGGGTGAATTTGATGGCATTCGAGAGCAGATTCCAGACGACCTGTTTGAGCCGTTCCGCGTCGCCGTTGAAGGGGCCGACCCACGGATCCAGCACGATCTGCATCCGCAGGTTCTTGGCCTCGACCGAGGGCCGCACGGCATCGACCGCGGCATCGACGATCGACCGCAATTCGAGCGGACGGACGTCCAGGCTGAGTTTGCCGGTCGCCATGCGCGAGGCGTCCAGCAGATCGCCGACCAGATGGGCCTGCGACTTGGCGTTCCGCTCGATCGTCAGGATCGCGCGTTCGGCCGAGGCCCGGTCGAGCCGGCCGGAACGCAGCATCTGCGCCCATCCCAGAATGGCCGTCAGCGGCGCCCGCAGTTCGTGCGAGATCATCGCCAGAAAATCGTCCTTCAGATAGCTCTCTTCTTCCGCGACCTGGCGGGCGCTCTGTTCACGCCGCAACAGTTCGACGCACTCGTCTTCCATGAGCTTCCGCCCCGTGATGTCGCGAATCAGATGCATCTCCAGCCAGCCCTCTTCCGTCTCGATCTGACGCCGCGTGATCTCGGCCGGAAACCGGCGTCCGCCGCGATCAGCGACCAGCAACTCGACCTGCTCGACCTCTCCGGCGCCGGCCACCAGCTCGCCCCGCGGCCGGCGATCGAGATTCGCGCCGCCGGCGACCATCGCCTCTTCCCGCGCCGGCAACCGCAGCCGTTCCGACCAGACCAGCTCGACCGGCTGTCCCAGCAGTTCTTCACGCCGGTAGCCGAACAGTTTTTCGGTCTGCGAGTTGACCAGCACGATCTGCCCTTCCTGATTGGCCAGCACCATCGCATCCGGGGCGAACTCGAACAGTTCCTGATAACGAGCGCGGGCGGCCACCAGACTGTCGATCAGGCTGCGGTGGTCACGCAGATCCCGCGCGACCGCTAGCACGCCCGTGATCCGGTGTTGTTTGTCGTGCATGAGCCCGAGCGAGAAGTTGACCGGAATCGGAACCCCGGTCATGGTGTAGAGATCGACTTCGAGATTGGCCAGTTGCCCGCTGGGAGCCAGTTCCATCAACTTCCACGGCGTGGCCGGAATCTCGTCGGAACCGCAGACGGTCGTCAACGGGCGCCCGAGAATCGAGGTCTCGGAGCATTCGAGCAGAGCCGCCGCCGCCGGATTGGCGCGAATCACGCACCCCGAACGATCGGTCAGAAAGAGGGCGTCCGGCATGGAGGAGATGACCTGTTGAAACAGGTCGCGGGTCTCGGCGATCTCCTCCGCCCGCCGTTCCAGTTCGAACTGGACATGGGTCAGCTCCGTATAGGCGCTCTGAAGATTGGCGAACCGCTCGGACCAGGCGGACTCCTCGGCTCGGCGCCCGTTCTCGGCCTGTTCCTCTTCTGCCTGCTTGAATCTCCAACCCGGGAATTTCATCGGGATTCTCCAGTTAAACCACCTCAAGTCTATGGATCGAAGCTGCGAATAGTCCGTAGGATATCGATGCCGGTGAAATCTTCGGCTCGCGCACACTCTTCCAGGAGCGGAGTGTTGATCACCGCGGCCTCATAGACGCCGGGCGCGCCGGATGAATCGCGCGGCGACCCCATCCACTCGTTCGGAGTGAGAAGCTGATAGTTCCCGATCGATTGCTCCCTGGCCACGACATAATGGATGACCGCCCCGTTACCGCCCTCCCAGAAACCGACTCCGATCGCGGGGTCTCCCGCGCCCTCCGCGCTCTCGGGCAACGAGAACCGCTCGGACATGGTCTGCTCTCCGCGGCGGAGACGGGCAAAGGCGTCGAGCAGGCTCGCGTAACCGACCATTCCGGCGTAGGCCAATTGATAGGCGCGCGCGCGATTGCGTTCGAGCGCATTCGGCCGCTCCGGAATCCGCCACCGCAATCTGACCGCCGGGCGTTGACCTTTCGGCACCACGATCTCGAGGCCCCGCCGGTCGCGGCCGATAAATTCGCAATTCTGCCGGAGGCTCAGGGCGGCCACCCACAATCGCGCGATCGGGCCCGTCTCCATCGGCTCGCGATCCCATCTCGGCGCGGTGTTCCAGGTGTAGCGCCCTCTCCATTCGCGGGGCGCGGGCCTCGGAATCGTCTCCTTGTTCCAGGGATGCCAGGGCGAGAGCGGCCCGTCCAGAGGGTCCGCCGAAAACTGCTGATGCTCCCACGGAGCATAGTATGAATGATCGATGAACTCCTCGATCCCGAGGTTGAGATCGCTCAACCGGGTCGTCCGCCGCTGGTTGTTGATGATCACCCCGGGCGTGGCCAGGCGGCGCGCCCCCCATTCATTGCAGTTCCGGTAGGTCGCATCGTAATGCTCCGGATCGTCCCAGATCCCGGCGCTCAACAGATTGCCCGGCAGCTCGCCCACCCGGCGATACCGCGGCTCGACCTCGTAGAAGAATTCGACCAGGTCGTCCCAGACGGCGACCACCTTCTTGGCGTAATCGAGCAGGTAGTTGATGCGACCGAGGATTTGATTGAATCGCTCCCGGCTGGCCTCGATCCCGACGCCGCCCGGAAAGATGGTCGAGGGATGCGGATATTTGCCGAAGATCAGGGCCGCGATCTCCAGCCCCAGCCGCGACATCTGCAGGGCCTCCAGGTAGAGATGGCCGCTCATCGGATTCATCCCGCGCATGATGTCGGCGATGGTCTCCAGGCCGTGCAGATGGACGCCCGGCGCCGGAGCCAGTTGCGCCTGACCCCAGATCGAAAGGCTGGTCCGGCTGACGGCCGCCTCGGAATAGTCCGGCCCCGCGAAGAGGAAGAGATGGCGCGCGCCCTCGGACAAGAGTTCTCCGCACGCGCCGAGATTACGGGCGATGATGGCCAGCGGAGGCGGCGCGATCCCGGCGGCCATCTCCAGCGCCAGGGACGAGGCGATGGCCTGGGCTCCGCTCCCCGAACCGCTGGCGCGGCTGGTGATCTGCGGGGCGTCGGCCGCCACCCGATCCCGCAAAATCAGTTCGCCCCCGCAGAATTGGGGCATCTCGACCCGGGCATCGAGCACGCGGCGATGTTGGAGATCGATTTGGGTCTGGAGGGTCAGGCTGCTGGTCGACCGGGTCAGCGGATCGATACTGAAGTTCCAGACGGAGGGCTGATCGATCAACTCTTCCAGCGCCCGCTCGCGGTTGAGCGCCTGCCGCAGACGATCCGCCTCGACGAAGTTGAAAGGCGCCTCCGCCTTCTCATCGCACAAATGCGCTCGCCCCGCGGCATCCAACTTGATTGGCAGGCTCTTGAAGACCACTGTTTAAATCACTTCAATACTTCAGAGGGCCGGGTCCGGCCGCGCAAACGCCAGATAGCGATCGACGAAGTTGCGCTCGGTACAGCCGATGCAGCTCCCGCCGACGCGCGCGCATCCGCCCAGGGTCCGCAACCAGCCCCGGATCGGAACCGGACAGTTGACCGCCGGCGGATCCGGCCGGTCAAACCGGGCCTCCTCCAACTCTTCGACCCGTGGCGGCAGGGGGTAGGTCTGATGATGATAGAGCCACCGCGGACGGCGCTCCGCATCCAGATCCAGCGGCACCAACCGGGCCCAATGGAGAAGCACATAGATCAAAGTCTCCAGACAGGCCTCACCGGTCGGGGCACATCCGGGCACATTGACCACCGGCAACCCGCTCCGGCTGATGAAATCGCGGCCCAGGTATTCTTCCAGGCCCCTGGCCGCGATCAGACTGCCCTGAGCGGCGGGCGCCCCGCCCCACGAGGCGCAACTCCCGATCGCCACCATCGCCTCGGCCTGGGGCGCCAGCCGGTCGATCCAATCGGCGATCGTGATCGGGCGGCCGCTGACCGTCGTCCCCAACCGCGAAAAGCTGCCGCCACCGGCTCGGGACTCGTCCGGGATCGCCCCCTCGAGCACCAGCACAAACGGAGAGAGTTCTCCCTCCGCCGCGCGCTCCAGATTCGCACAAAAAGCCTCCCCGCTCTCCAGGGCCAACTCCGGATGGATCACGGCCACGCGTGGCACATCCGGCACATTGCCCAGAATCAGGTCTTCGATCCCCGGATCTGAGGCGCTCAACATTGAGATTGTGCATCCGCGACATCCGGCTCCCACCAGCCAGATCAGATGCACCATTTCGGGCGAGGGGGTCTCCCTCTGCATGGACGGCTCCTTCGACAATGCAGATCCCAGATTTGAGATCTCAAATTCGACAGAAATTTAGACAATCGTAGGCCGCAAATCTGAGATCTGAAGATCTCAAACTCGAGATCGGCACTCTGAATGCTTATCAATAGTTTCCCACTCTTCGACTAGATCTTCGTCATGGGAGATTCTTTCCCATCGGCTGCACCCACCACGAAGTGTTTGAATTATAAACACGGGGGCGAAGTAAGTCTAGGAAAGTTTAAAAAAGACTAAAAGAACAGCGATGACAAATCGAAATGGATTTAATGATCGACTGTACTCAGTACATTTGACTAGCCGGGGAATTTAATGTTTCATGCGCAATTACAGTCAGGAATAGTAAATCTGACACAGGATTGGGGATCGCCGTTTTTGGCAGCGATCCTGATGAAAGTAAAAGATAACTCCGCCGAATAACAAAACAGCACTTTTGGCAATCCGAAGTTGAATCGTGAGCGCAGTCGGTGGCAATAAACAGACTGGGTCGCAAACCTCAAAGCCTGCCCACAAGCCTGAAAGAACGTTCTGGCGCGTCGAAGGTAGTCTGCTCAATTTGAGTGCGGTCCGCCCGGTTGCATATTTTACCTGGCATGCACAGAGTTTTTCCGAACGCTGGCAGAGGCGCGGAGGGGTCGCGCTATTGGCGCTGATCCGCCCTTTTCTCTATGCCCTGGATCGCATCTTCGCGACCCGGGTCCTGCATGCGCTCCTCCGAGGCGTCAGCCGGGATCGGCTCGATCTGCTGGGCGAGGAATACTTTAACTACGAACTCAAACCCAAGCTCAAACCGCAGGGGGTGGCCAAACTGCAGGAGGCGCTCGCCGCCGGCGAAGAGGTCGTGCTGGTCAGCCAGGGGCTCGATCACGTCATGCGCCCGCTGGCCGAGCATCTGGGCGTGCCCTGGCTGATCGCCAATCGTCTGGAGTTCCGCGACGGGCTGGCCACCGGGCGGCTCTTGTCGCCGGTCGTCAGACCCCGGCAGGTGCTGGCGCGCCTGATCGGCGGCCATCCCGACGGCCGAATCCCCGCCGGAAGACTGGCGCGGAAACTGGGATTCCCGGCGGATCTGGTCACGCTGAAGAGCGCCATCATCTCGACCCAACGGATCTGGCCGCGGCTCTCGGCGCCGACCGTGGTCTTCGATCCGCCCTCGCAGCCGGCCGGCCTTCCGGTCCGGAAGCTCCTGGCGGGCAAGCACATTCTGCTGATCGGCGTGACTGGATTCATCGGCAAGGTCTGGCTGGCCAAGATTCTCGAGGAGATTCCCGACATCGGCCGGGTCTACCTGCTGATCCGCCGCCAACGTTCGGTCACCGCGCAGCGGCGCTTCGAGAAGATCGTCGATGAGTCTCCGATCTTCGGGCCCTTTCACGACCGATACGGGGAGGAGCTGGGCGCCTTCATCGAGCAGAAGATCGAGGTCGTCGAGGGCGATATCAGCCGGCCGGAACTGGGGCTGAATCCCGAGGTCTGCGCGAGACTGGAGGCGAATCTGGATCTGGTGATCAACAGCTCCGGCCTGACCGATTTCAACCCGGACCTGCGCCAGGCCCTGACCATCAATATCGAGGGCACCATCCACCTGCTCGACTTCATCCGCGGGTGCAAGCATGCCGCCCTCCAGCATCTCTCGACCTGCTATGTGGCCGGTTTTCGCGATGGGCGCATCCCGGAGAACATCGTTCCCAACTATACGCCGCGAGGGCTCCCCGATTTCGACGCCGAGGCCGAATACCAGGCGCTGCGCCGCATCATCGAGGAGATCGAGGTCCGAGCCGAGGGCGAAGAGGTGACGGCCCAACTCCGCCAACAGGTGCAGAGCAAGTCCAGCAACCAGAAACGGCAGTTGAGCGCCACCGAGTTCGAGGCGCAGATCGCCAAACAGCGCCAGCGTTGGGTCCGCAATGAGCTGACCGAGGCCGGATCGCGGCGGGCCAAGGAGTACGGGTGGCCCAACACCTACACCATGACCAAGAGCCTGGCCGAGTCGCTGATCATGACGCGCGGCAGCGGGCTCGCGATTGCGGTCGTTCGCCCGTCGATCGTCGAGACCTCGACCCACGATCCTTTTGAAGGATGGAACGAGGGGGTCAACACCTCGGCGCCGATCTCCTATCTGCTCGGCACGTTCTTTCGGCTGCTGCCCTCGAACGGCAAGAAATGTCTCGACATCATTCCGGTCGATCTGGTCTGCCGGGGGATGATCCTGATCGCCGCCGCCCTGGTCGACCGGCGGCACCGGCCGCTCTATCAGTTGGCGACCTCGGCGACCAATCCCTGCGATATGCGCCGCACCATCGAATTGACGGGATTGGCCCATCGCAAATACTATCGCGCGCAAGACGATCTCAACCAGCGGCTGCGAGCCATGTTCGATACCATTCCGGTCTCGAAAGAGCGGTATCGGCAGCTCTCGGCGCCGCGGCAGAGACAGGTCGTCCAGGCCTTGCTGAGAATTATGGCGCCGTTGCCGATGATGCGCTCGCCGCTCGTCCGCCGCGAGCGCGACCTGGACAAGGTCGAAAAATTGATCGAACTCTACGAACCGTTCATTCTACACAACGAGTACGTCTTCGAGGCCAAGCATGTAGAACTGCTCTCCGCCGCGCTGCCGCCGGAAGAACGCGCGGCCTTCGGTTATGACGCGAGTTACATCGACTGGTGGGATTACTGGATCAACATCCACATCCCGGCGCTCCGCAAATGGTCGTATCCGCTGATCGAAGGAAAACCCATCGAGAACCAAATGAGACGGCCAACCCAATTGCCAGCCCAGAAACAGAGCGTCGCCGCGAGTTGAGAACCGCGCCGCAACATTTATTTGATTAACTATGGCAATCTTCCTGACCGGTGCGACCGGATACGTGGGGGCGCATGTCGCCGCACTGCTGCTCGAACATCACCGAGACCCGCTCAACCTGCTCGTCCGCGCCAAAGATGCGCGGGAGGCTGAGCATCGGCTCTGGCACGCCTGGCAACTGCACCTCGATTTTCCGCGGTTCCAGGAATGGCTCCGGACCCGCGTTCAAATCTTCCGCGGCGATCTGACCGGATCGCAGTTCGGACTGGACCGCGACGATTACCGCCGGCTGGTCCAGACGACCGATTCGATCATCCACTGCGCCGCCTCGCTCAATCGCAAGAGCGAGAAGACCTGTCTCAACGTCAACCTGCGGGGCACCCTCGAGGTGATCAAGGCCGCGCAAGCCGCGCGCGATCTGCACGGGCTGCGGCGGATGAGCGACGTCAGCACGGTGGCCATCGCCGGCCACCGCTCCAACCAGGTCGTCACCGAAGACGAGGCGCTCGACTGGAATCGGTCCGATTACGACCCCTATGCCCGCACCAAGAAGTTCTGCGAGCATATGGTCCACGAGCTGCTGCCGGACGTGCCGCACTCCATCTTTCGCCCCAGCATCATCCTCGGCGACAGCCGGTTCCCGGAGACCACCCAGTTCGATATGGTGCGGTCGTTTGTGTTCCTGGCCGAACTGCCTATACTTCCGTTTCGCCCGGATGACCGGATCGACATCGTCAACGTCGATTTCGTGGCCGAATCGATCGTCACGATCCATCAGAAAGAGAAGCCGGATCACGGGATCTATCATCTCTCGTCGGGGTTGGGCTCGCAGACCTTCAAGGAGTTGACCGACGCCCTGGCGCGGGCGGCGGGCAGACGCGGTCCCGTCTACCTGCCCTCCCTGGAGAGGCCGTTCACCGGAATCAACAACTGGCTGGCCGATAATCTGCGCGGGACGGCCGTCAGTTACGGCGCGACCCTCCTGAAGGTCTTCATCCCGTACCTGGTCTGGAATACAGTCTTTGACAACTCGCGGATCACGGCGGAGACCGGGCGGCGTCCGGCGCCCTTCTCCCAATACTGTTATCCCCTGCTCAAATTCAGCAAAGCCGGCAATTTCACCTACCCTTATCGGGATTGGCCGGGTGATGAGGGTCGGACCATTAAACCGGCGGAAGCCGGTGCCGGAG
>DATEFT010000488.1:0-11095 GCA_035280505.1 Blastocatellia bacterium
ATTCCGATCAACGACGCCGGCGAGCTGTTGATCGATCAGTATGCGGAGATGCTCAACTCCCGGGTCAAGCTGGTCGCGGTCGCGCACGTCTCCAACGCGCTCGGCACCGTCAACCCGGCGCGGCGCATCGTCGAGCTGGCCCATAGCCGCGAGATTCCGGTGCTCTTCGACGGCGCGCAGGCGGCGCCGCACCTCAAGATCGACGTCCAGGAGCTGGACTGCGATTTCTACGCCGTCTCGGGCCACAAGATGTTCGGCCCGACCGGGATCGGCGTCCTCTACGGCAAGAGCGAGTTGCTCAACGCCATGCCGCCGTTTCTGGGCGGCGGCGACATGATCGCCTCGGTGACCTTCGAAAAGACCACCTACAACACGCTGCCGGCGAAGTTCGAAGCCGGGACGCCCCATATCGCGGGAGCGATCGGTCTGGGCGTCGCCATCGATTATCTCAACGAGATCGGTCTCGACCGGATCGCGGCCTACGAACACGAACTGCTCGATTACGCGACCGAGATGGTGAGCGCCATTCCGGGCCTCAAGATCGTCGGCACCGCGCGCGAGAAGGCCAGCGTACTCTCGTTCACGCTCGACCACATTCACCCGCACGACATCGGCTCCGTGCTGGATGACCGCGGGATCGCCATCCGCGCCGGCCACCACTGCGCCCAGCCGCTGATGGAGCGATTCCAGCTTCCGGCCACCGCCCGGGCCTCGCTCGCGTTCTACAATACCCGAGAGGAGATCGAGGCCTTCGCCGAAGGTCTCTCACAAGTGATCGAGGTTTTAAGCTGATGTCCGATAGATCCAGAGAACTCTATACCGAGGTCATTAACTTCCACGGCTCGAAGCCACGCAACTTCAAACAGTTGGAACATGCGACCCGGCGGCAGGAGGGACGGAATCCGCTCTGCGGCGACCATCTCACGCTCTATCTGGAGATCGAGGGCGAGGTCATCAAGGATGTGGGTTTTCAGGGGAGCGGCTGCCGGATCTCGACGGCCTCGGCCTCGATGATGACCACCGCGATCAAAGGCAAGACCACGGCCGAGGCGGAGACTCTCTTCCACGAATTTCAGCAACTGGTCAAAGGCGAGCTTGCGGAAGGCTCGGATCAGCATCATCTCGGCCATCTGGCCACGGCCTTCGCCAACATGCAGAACCGGCCCGAGCGAGTCAAATGCGCGATCCTCTCCTGGCACACCCTGCGGGCCGCCCTCGAAGACAAGGATGAAGCCATCTCGACCGAATAGTCCGATTTAAACCGCGAAACACGCGGAAAACGCGAAACACCGGTGGATTCCGCGTCTTCCGCGATCTGTCTATCGGCCTAGGCGGCCGCCATCGAGAGAATCCCTTTCACATAACCGATCGATTCGGCCATGCCCGGCACCGGGTCATCGGCGTTGATCTCATATTCGAGCGCGACGTGATCCTGGAACTTGATCTCGCGGAGCGCCTTGAGGACCGACGCCAGGTCGATCACCCCGCGGCCGCATTCGATATTCTTCCCCTGGGCCACGGCCGCCGTCACATCCTTGAGATGCAGATCGTAGAGCCGCTTGGCATGCTTGCGAATCGCCTGGGCGGGATCGACGCCGGCTCGGATGGTATGGCCGATGTCGATGCAGAGGCCGATCCGCGGGTCGAGCTTCTCGATCGCGCTCGCGACCGAATCCGGAGTCGGGAACCGTTTGTCCTCCGGGCCGTGATTGTGGATGGCGACCCGGATGTTGAACTCCTTGACCATCTGATCGAGGAACTGGACCTTGTCCGGATCCAGCGTTCCGACGATGGTCGGGATGCCGGCGTCGCGGGCGTACTCGAAGGCGGCCCGCACCTCCGTCTCGTCTTTCATGGTGATCACGCCGCACCCGACCAGATTCAATCCCGCCCCCCGGACCTTCTGCGCGATCGCCTGTCGCTCCTCTTTGCTGCTCTTTAATGGCAAATGAAAATCTTTGAGCGAGATGTACTTCAAACCGAGGCGGTCGAGGGCTTTGATGGTATCGTCCAGACTCAGTTTGCGGGTCGTGTATGAAGTGATCCCGACTTTGAGGCCCCGAAAGGGGTCGGCCTGATCGGCGGCGAGGGCCGGCAAATTTCCGGGCCAGTCATTCGAAAGGCTCAATCCGGAGACGAAAATGCTGGTCATCGCTCCGGCTTTGAGCAGATTACGGCGCGAAGGAATAAAGTTTTTTTCAGCCATATTTTCTCCTGATTCCGAAAACGATTGTCGAACGGGCGAGGCCAACTTGAGCAGCCTTCATCCGCATAGTACTCTGCTTACAAAGTTAAGTCTTTTTTTCGTACTATGCATATCCTAGAGTCTTATCAGTTTATCTCCACAGACCGAGCGCCGTCCACTTGTTCAGGAACAGATGTTGAACTATTTGGTTGGTGTGAGATAACATGAAAAATCCAATCAAGTGTTACTCGGCACGGCCTCGCCGCGAACTGAACGAATCGGATCGCGGCCGTATGTTGGTGTGGCGGACGACGATCGTCCGGAGGAGGCTATTTGACGGACCCCAGAATTCTAGAGAGACTCAGGCAGGGGGCGGAGAAATGGAACCTCTGGCGTAAAGATCATCGGGATCTGTGGTTGGATTTCCGTGAAGTAGATCTTAAAGGTGCCGATCTCCGTGGGGCCGAGCTGATCATGGCCAATCTCAGTATGGCCAATCTCGGCCATGCCGATTTACGCGAAGCAAATCTCAGCGCCGCCGCGCTGGGTAAAGCCAACCTCAGCGGGGCAAAGCTGAGAGGGTCGCAACTCATGGGCCCTCAGCGAGTTTCATTTTTTAACTTGGGAGGAGCTAGCCGAATCATGGATTGATGATGAGACCAAGCTCCCGCCTGCGATCACGGAAAAACACAGAGAAGAGATCGAAGCCCTGATTGCGTTTACAAAAAAGGTCCAGGCGTTCCGGAGGTGAACTCATCTAAAAGAGCAAAACGAGCAGCCTGAAGCGGAGCGGGCCGCGATTGATTCCGCACAGAATCCGCTCTCTCCGGCCGGCCTGGGAGGAAGAAACCATGTATAGCAATGTTGTGATGGCCATTATCACCGGCATGATTGGAATTGTTTCTGGAGCGATCCTTGCGTATCTGGGGGCAATATTGAAATTCCGAAAGGATCTCGAGGCCGAAGATGATAAAGATTTGCGCAATAAGCGAATTGAAGTGGATAGAGAGCCCTGGAAACATCTTCAGCTATTCGCACGCGACGATCTGCCTGAGCCGCTCAACTCACAAAGTATAGAAAAACTAAGCATAGAGATGCGAAATTCGCGCTGTTTAGAATCGGACAGGCGGGAGGGTATGGTACTATGTTTAAGATTTGCTCGGTAGAGCGGTTCGGCTCTTACGGATCAGGCAATTCAAAGTTCGGTTCCCCCAGGTCACAGTGATAAGATGAGCAAACCCGTTGCTGCACCTGAAATCCCCGTCGCACCGGAAGAGCGAGAGAGTGCGCTGGGGCGTGTCTTTCGCGCCTTCGCGTATCGTAATTTCCGGCTGCTCTGGTTCGGCGCCTTCACCTCAAGCTCCGGCACCTGGCTGCAGGAGACCGCGCTCGCCTGGCTCCTGCTCCAACTGACGAACAACCCGTTCTACCTGGGGCTCAACGGATTTCTGAGCACGGCCCCGATTCTGCTCTTCACCCTGGTTGGAGGCGTGCTGGCCGACCGGTTCAACCGGCGGCGAATCCTGCTCACTTCACAATGGGCGCAACTGACCTTCGCGATGATCCTGGCCGGCCTGGCGTTCTTCAACGTGCCGAAGCCGATTCTGGTCACCAGCGCGCTGCTGCTGGCCTTTATGACCGGCTGCGTCCAGGCCTTCGGCGGCCCGGCGTATCAGGCCCTGATCCCGATGCTGGTCGATAAGAAAGACCTGCCGAATGCGATCGCGCTCAATTCGTTCCAGTTCCAGTTGGCCCGGGTGGTCGGTTCGACCGTCAGCAGCTTCCCGTTCGTGATCTTCGCCAACCAGATGATCGCCGCCTCGATCTGTTTCGGGATCAACAGCCTCTCCTTCGTCGCGGTCATCTGCGCCCTGATGGCGCTGCGGATCGGGCACATCCCCAAACCGCCGACCGGCGGCATGCGCAGCCAGATGCGCGAGGGGCTCAACTTCGTCCGGCATCAGGAGGGCTTGCGGTCGCTGACCTTTCTGGCCTTCGCCAGCACCTTCCTGGGCATGCAGCTCATCACCTTCATCGCGGTCTTCGCCAAAGATATCTTCCACACCGACGCGGAAGGCAACTCGATCCTCATGGCGATCTCGGGGTCGGGAGCCGTGACCGGAGCCCTGACCGTCGCCGGACAGGGCGAGATCAAACGGAAGGGCCGGAACGCGCTGATCATGCAGATCTGCTTCGGCCTCTCGATCGCGGCCTTCACGCTGGCCCCCTCGGCCAGGGTGGCCTATCCGATCGTCTTCGTCGCCAGCTTCTTTATGATGTGCGTCTTCTCACTCATCACCTCGCTCGTTCAATTACTGGTGACCGACGAGATGCGAGGGCGGGTCGTGAGCATCTTCATGGTGGCCTTTCGCGGCGGGATGCCGCTGGGCAGCCTGGTCACGGGACTGCTGGTCAAATACTTTCCCCTGCCCCGCGTCCTGCTGGTCGAGGGCTTGACCCTGGCGCTCCTCGCCAGCGGCTACCTGATCTCCCGCTCCCAGGTGAAGGAACATTAGTCATCAACCGCGAAGGATTGATGATTTCGCGCCTTTCGCGTCTTTCGCGGTCTGTTATTCCTTGAGTTTGAGGATCTTGACGAAGAAGTTCTGGGCGCCGATCTCGGGGTCGGGATCCTGCTGTTCGCCGCAGACTTTGACCACCTGATAGTGGTCGTCGATCCAATCGGAGAGGGTGGTATAGAAATCCCGCCCGAAGGCCTCCAGGCCGAATTCCCGCATCGGACGGTTGATGATCAAGACGTAGCGGACATGTTGTTGCTGCAGCTTCTCGATCACCTCTCGTTCATCCCGCTCGCTCATCAATCCGGGGATCATGATCTGATGGCGCAACGGCATCCGGCGTCCGGTCAGGAAGGCCAGGTCGCTGCCCTCCGGCAGGACCGCGATCGGATCATCGGGCTGGGTCTCCTTCTCGATAAAATCGAGGGCCTCGCCGAGAGCCGCCCCCACCACCTTCGACGCGTAGAGGCGTCCCCGCTGCTCGGAGAGCTCATAGCTGTAATTCTTGCGATAGCGCACGCTGAAGACCACCGCGATCGCCACCAGCATGACGATCAACAACCCCTGACCGATCTGGCGGGCGCGGCCGGCCGTGAGCGCGTCTCGGGTCCAACGGCCCAGCACCTGCGGCAGAAAGCGCAGAAACAGGTAGCAGAAGAGGACCAGCGAGGTCGGCAGAAAGAAGCCGCCGAAGGCTCCGCCGCTGGGCACCCGCAGCGAGACCCGCGCCAGAACCGCCAGACTATAGACCGAGATGATAAACCGGGCGGCCGCGGCGGCCCGCTCTTCCATTCCACCTTTCGGAATGGACCAGCCGCAGACGATGAAGGTGATCAACAACAGCGGCAGCGCGCGCAGGGGGCTGCCGTCCCACTGCCGGCCCGCGGCGATGATGATCACCGTCGTCACGATCAGGGCCGCAATCAGAACCACGCTCGCCGGTTTGAACATGACCCGCTTGCGATCGCTGAGCAGAACGATCGCGCTGATCGCGGCGACTCCGACCAGGGCGGCTCCCATCATCTGGATCAACGAGAAGAGCGGATAGTCCAGTCCCGTCCGCTGCGAATTGTAGTAGACGAGCGAGGCCGGCAGATGTGTGAAGAAGAGGTGGCAATCCACGACCAGCGTCTGCCAGCCCAGCCGGTAGAAGAGCAGGCCGTAGACGGGCAAGGCGATCAGCATCGCCGGAACGGCCGCGAAACTCAGTTCCCGGACCAGGCGCCCATAGTCGTGACGATACCGGTAGATCAAGGCCACCGTCACCGTCAGCGCCCCGGCCAGCGCAAACTCCTGTTTGGTGATCGCCGCCAGACCGATCAGCACGCCCGCCCCGATCAGCGAGGCGCGGGAACCGACCGCCGGTGGCTCCCCTTCGAGCGAGAACCCGGAATCTCCGTAATTTCCCTCGAACCCGCCGCTCAGGGCCGGCGGATCCGCCACCTTTCCGGGCGCCACATACCGCAAGGTCAGCAACAGGACGCCCAGCGAGAAGGTCGTCGCGTAGAGGGCGGCGAAGGTGTAGGGCGAGATCAGGTTGCCCGTCGGTTTGAAGATGCAGAGGATGATCACCGCGATCGTCGCGATCGTCGCCTCGGAAGGCGCCAACAATCTCCGGGCGATCCGGTAACAGAGAGCCACGATCAGGGCCGAACAGATGATCCCGATCACGTGCAAGACATCGAGATGCACCCCGAACAACCGATAGAGTTGGGAATTGAGATGCGGCGAGAGCGGCGGATAGAGATAGTGGATATCGCGATAGAGGGACTCGCCCCGCAACAGGCGTAACGGCAAATCCATTTCGCGTCCGCTATCGGCAATTGGCGAAGTCCACCGCCGCCACGAGATGATAAGCATCAAGAGATAGATGATCGTGATGACGATTGCAGACTGCCTATTGCGGATTGACCATTGAACAGCTCCCGTCGCCGTTCTTGTAGATGAGGAAGAAACCATTTTACTCAACTCACCGAAACTGATGGGCTTAATAGTACCATAGCCAATCTTGCGAACCGCAACCGCAACCGCATTTTTTATTTGCTTGCTCGCTTTCATCGCCTAGGTTAGCATAAGGATTCGATAACCCAATCCGCACACTCACCGAGGGAAAGCACCGCCATGAGAAATATATTAATCGCCAGCGACCACGCGGGCTATCAGGGCAAAGAAGCCATTAAAAAAACTCTCGATCAATTGCAAATAGCCTACCAGGACCTGGGAGTCGACTCGGAGAGATCCGTGGACTATCCGGACTATGCCGAGCGCGTCGCGAACGGCGTCGCCCGAGGAGAGGCCGATCGGGGGATTCTGGTCTGCGGCAGCGGAATCGGGATGCAGATCGCCGCCAACAAGGTGCCGGGCATTCGCGCCGCGCTGGTCTGGAATGAAGAGACGGCGCGCCTCGCCCGCCAACACAATGACGCCAATATCGTCGCAATCGGAGCGCGAACGACCGCGCCCGAGATCATCGAGCAGATCATCCGCGCCTTTCTCAGCACCGAGTTCGAAGGCGGCCGCCACGAGCGGCGGGTGGAGAAGATCGCTCAATTGGAAAACAGGAGAAAAGAGGAAATTTGATGAAAGATCGTCATTACCGTTCACTGGCCGAGTCTGACCCGGAGATCTACGCCGCCATCCAAAATGAGACCCGCCGTCAAGACGAGGGACTGGAGCTGATCGCTTCGGAAAATTTCGTCTCCGAGGCGGTCCTGCAGGCGGCCGGTTCGGTCTTTACCAACAAATATGCCGAGGGTTATCCGGGCAAACGTTACTACGGCGGATGCGAATTTACGGACGTCGTCGAGAGTCTGGCGATCGATCGCGCCCGGCAGTTGTTCGGGGCCGAGCACGCCAATGTCCAGGCGCATTCGGGAAGCCAGGCCAACATGGCCGCCTATCTGACCGCCTGCGAGCACGGCGATACGATCCTGGGCATGGATCTCTCGCACGGCGGCCACCTGACCCATGGCCATCCGCTCAACTTCTCCGGCAAGAGTTACAAGGTCGTGGCCTATGGAGTGCGGCGCGACGATGAGACCATCGATTACGACCAGATGGAGGCGCTGGCCCGGGAGCATCGACCGAAGCTGCTGGTCTGCGGCGCGTCGGCCTATTCACGAGTGATCGATTTCGAGCGGATCGCCGCGATCGCGCACGGCGTCGGAGCCCTGGTCATGGCCGACATCGCGCACGTCGCCGGTCTGGTGGCGACCGGCCTGCATCCGTCACCGGTGCCGCACTGCGATTTCGTCACCACCACCACTCACAAAACGCTGCGCGGACCGCGGGGGGGACTGATCATGTGCAAGGAACGGTTCGCCAAAGACCTGGACCGCAACCTCTTTCCCGGGATCCAGGGCGGCCCGCTGGTCCACATCATCGCGGCCAAAGCGGTGGCCTTCAAAGAGGCCCTGGAACCCGAGTTCAAACTCTACCAGCAGCAGGTCTTGAAGAACGCCAAGGCCCTGGCCCAGGCGCTCGCGGAGGCCGGATTCCGCATCGTCTCCGGCGGCACCGACAATCACATCTTCCTGGTGGATGTCTTCTCGAAAGGAATCTTCGGCCGGGACGCCGAGAAGGCGCTCGACGCGGCGCACATCACCGTCAACAAGAACGCGATCCCCTTCGATACCAATCCGCCGCTCAAGGCGAGCGGGGTCCGGATCGGTTCGCCCGCCGTCACGACTCGCGGCATGGGCGAGGCAGAGATGCGCCGGATCGCGCAACTGCTGGCCGAGATCCTGCAGGCGCCCCAGGACGAGGCGGTCCGCCAGCGCGTCCGCGCCGAGGTTAAGGAGTTGACGGCCCGCTTCCCGCTCTACGCCAATCGCCGGTCTCAATAAAGAGTCTCGATCTGAACCACGAAAGACGCGAAAGACGCGAAATTTGGTCGATTTCGCGTCTTTCGCGGTTGACGTCCTCAATCTCGCCGGATCGTGATCATGACCGGAGTCGCGTCCAGGATCACCTCCTCGACATACTCCGGCTGGGGCAAGGCCTCGTAGACCAGCGACCTCACCAATCCCTCGCTCTTCACATACTCTTCTTGAGCCTGCAGCGCGGCGGCCAACTCGGCGGAGGTGCTCAACCCGAGCTGGATGTAGTCGGAGATCTGGAGGTTGGCCTTCTTGCGGGCGTTCTGAACGTGCCGGAGGATGCTGCGCGCCTGGCCTTCCCTGATCAGTTCGGGCGTGAGCTGCGTGTTGAGGGCGACCAGGTAGCTCCCGTCTTCGACCGCGGCATAGCCCTCCGGGCTCTTGACGTCCACGAGGAACGAGGCAGGCTCGAACTCCACGACCTGATCGGCGAGTGGCACCGGCGTCGGCAGGTGGCGCCGGACGTTGGAGGCCACCTGGCGCGCATCGAGGCTCTTCAGCGCCTTGACGAACTCCGGAACCCGCGCCCCCAGCTTCTTGCCGACCACCGGCAGGTTGGGGCGCAGGTTGTAGTTGATGAAATCGGAGTTGAAGTCCAGGTAACTGACGACCTTGACGTTGAGCTCCTCCTGGATCAGGTTCTCGAGGCGGCGCAGGGCGGCCAGTTCCCGGTCCGTGCCCACGCGGACGAGGATCTCCGGCAGGGGCTGCCGCAGTTGAATCGAAGCGGCGGAACGCGCCGAGCGGCCCAGTTCGATGAAGTTGACCAATAGATCCATCTCTTCCAAAAGCTCCGCATCGACCAGGCTCGCATCCGCTTCCGGCCAGCCCGCCAGATGGACCGAGGGCGGAGCCTCCGGCGTCACGTTCAGAACCAGGTTCCGATAGATCGCCTCCGTCACGAACGGAATCATCGGCGCGCAGAGTTTGCTGACCGCGATCAGCGTCTCGTGGAGAGTCAGATACGCGGCGCGCTTATCGGTGTCGTTCTCGCTCTTCCAGAAACGGCGGCGGTTGCGCCGAACGTACCAGTTGGACAGATCCCTGACCACGAAATCGCCGATCTCACGGGAAGCCTCCGTCGCGTTGTAATCGTCGAGCTGGCGCGTCACCCGCTCGATCAGGCGATGGACCTTGGCGACCAGCCAGCGGTCGATCTCCGGCCGTTCGGCCACGCTCAGCGGCGTCCGGAGGTCGGGACCGTCGAGGTTGGCGTAGATCACGAAGAAGCTGTAGACGTTCCAGAGCGGCAGCAGGAAATCCTTGATGGCCTCGGTGACGAACCGCGGGTGAAAATTCTTGTTGACCTCCGGCGGGCTGGAGACATAGAGGTACCAGCGCAGGGCGTCGGCCCCCTGCTCTTTGAGAATCGCCCAGGGATCCACCGCATTCCCGCGCGTCTTCGACATCTTCTGGCCCTTCTCGTCATTGATCAGGCCCAGCACGACGCAATTCTTGAAGGAGGAGGTTTCGGGAAAATCCGCGGCGAGCGCGCCGGGCGCTCTCCCGCTCGCGGGGTCGCCGTGATCCGTGAGCAGGGTGGCCAGGGCGTGCAGGCTGTAGAACCACCCGCGCGTCTGATCCATCCCCTCGCAGATGAAATCCGCCGGGAACCCTTCGAGGAACCGGTCCCGGTTGGCGAAGGGATAGTGCCACTGGGCATAGGGCATCGCGCCCGATTCGAACCAGACGTCGATGGTGTAAGGCAACCGGCGATAGGTCTGGGCGCCCCGCTGAAAGGTGATCTCATCGACATAGGGCCGGTGCAGGTCCAGGTCGCCCAGGCTCCGCCCGGTCAGGGCTTCGAGTTCGGCGACGCTGCCCACACAGATGCGGTCCGAGCCGTCCTCGCTGATCCAGATCGGCAGCGGCGTGCCCCAGTACCGCTCTCGCGAAATCGCCCAATCGATATTGTTCTCCAGCCATTTGCCGAATCGGCCGGTCTTGATGTGGTTGGGCACCCAGTTGATCCGCTGATTGTTCTCGAGCAACTTCTCCTTGACCGCGGTGGTGCGAATGTACCAGCTCGTCTTGGCGTAGAAGAGCAGGGGCGAATCGTCCCGCCAGCAGAACGGATAGGCGTGGCGGACGCGTTCGGCCCGGAACATGAGGCCGCGAACCGTCAGGTCGCGGGTGATCAGCCGGTCGGCGTCCTTGAAGAAGAGCCCGTGATAAGGCCCCACGGACTCGGCCGCACCGGGCGCCCCAGGGGCTTGGACCTCCGGATAGACCTTTCCCGAAAAGTCGACGGAGAAGATCGTCGGCAGATCGTGCCGGCGGCCCACCTCCAGGTCGCCGTAGGCCGGGGCGATATGGACGATGCCGGTGCCCTCCTCGATCGCCACCATCTCGTCGGCGATCAGGCGAAAGGCCGCTTCCAGGCTCTGGCCCTCGGGCACGCGGCCGTTCAGGATTGGTTGATAGCGGAGCCCCACCAGCGCGCTCCCGGGGAAGGTCTTGAGGACCTGGTACCGCCCCTCGCCGAAGACCTTCTCGGCCAGCGAGGCGGCCAG